>CAZOBD010000010.1:0-44386 GCA_964577665.1 uncultured Hyphomicrobiales bacterium | reverse complement strand
GTCGGTAATCATAAAACTGCGGGCATCAGTTAAAACCGCATTTACTCCTTTTTCCAGGCATATCCCCGT
The DNA here is from genome assembly GCA_964577665.1 of uncultured Hyphomicrobiales bacterium. Classification (GTDB taxonomy): domain Bacteria; phylum Bacteroidota; class Ignavibacteria; order Kapaibacteriales; family UBA2268; genus CAYVTD01. The sequence goes on along the minus strand of CAZOBD010000010.1, from coordinate 44,317 downwards.
AAAAACTGAAGTAGAAAGAAGCTCGCCGAAAGAAACTGCTGCGTCGAGTGATTTTGGAGTACATTCACCCAAAAGATTCACTCCTTCTACGAGTCTGATAAGTTCCATACTTAGCAGTTCAATATTTCTCGAAGTTAGATCCCGTAATGAAGTGTTTTTAATTGTTTCCTCGGCTATTGAAATATGACGAAGACGAATTTCTTCAATTAATTCTAAAGAACTTTCAGTAGGATTGAACGGAGCAGATTTTATCAATCTGAGAAGTGAATCTGTTATGCCGGAGCTTGCAGAAAGAACAACTATCAGCTTTTCATGTGATTCTCTTTTTACGATTGCAGCCGCATTCAGCATTGCCTGCGAATCCTTTACGGAGGTGCCTCCGAATTTCATTACTATCATAGATTCTTCTGCCGCTTAAAATTCTACAAAATTTGCCAAATGTTCTGCTTTTGTAAGATGCAAAAGCATTTCTTCTTCTGCGAGTTCTTTCACTGCCGATTTTGCTCTTTCAATCGAGATATTATGCTTATAGCTGAAATGCCAGATATCTATGGGTGATAAAGAAATCTCCAGAATAAGGAGCTGCGCCGGTGTTAGAGGCTCTTTGTTTTGAAAACGCCCGCGGACAGAATCGATCAATAATTGAGATTCTTTCCCGATTATATGTTTATCCGTAAAATAATAATTGTCGTTTTCCAGCAGATCACATACGGGAAAGCCTCTGTGTCTGTCCAAAAGCTGAGGTATAAAAGAAGCTCCTACAATGTAAGGGTCTTCGTTTTCCTCCTCCCAGAGGTCATCCCATACATCTCTGTCATTTTCTTTCAGCCATTCAAAAAAATCTATTTCTCTCTGCGGCAGCTTAACAAGTACGGAATGACCGAAATACTCCGCAAGAAGAACTGCCTGATCATTGTTCATTTCATCGAGCATTCTGCCGCTAAGCTCAACGTATTCTTGGTTGTTGGCTTTTTCGTCAAACCAGTCAAATATTTCCTGTGTTTCCATAAACGTTTTTTTTATCGAATAATAAATTTCAAACAGCTTTAAATTAAAACACTTTCGCAGAAAAACAAAAATATAATCTACAATTTAGAAAAAGAAAGCCGGATGCGCAGCGGCACCCGGCTTAGAATCAGAGTTCAGCTAAATGCCGTTTATTTTTTCTTCTTTTTGTCTTTTTTCTTGCCGTCTGCTTTTGCGGCTTTTTCTTTCAGCGCGGCATGTGCTGCGGAAAGTCTTGCTATCGGCACTCTGAAAGGAGAGCATGAAACATAGTCAAGACCGATATTGTGGCAGAACTCTACCGATGCCGGATCGCCGCCGTGTTCGCCGCATATTCCGAGCTTGATTTTCTTGCGGGCTTTGCGTCCGTTTTCTACTGCGTGTTTCATCAGGAAGCCTACTCCGTCCTGATCGATTGATACAAAAGGATCGACATTGTAAACTTCTTTCTCGACGTACTGCGGAAGGAATCTGCCGGCATCGTCGCGGCTGACGCCTAATGTTGTCTGGGTAAGGTCATTGGTGCCGAATGAGAAGAATTCCGCAGCTTCTGCGATCTCTTCTGCCGTGATAGCTCCGCGGGGTATTTCAATCATGGTTCCTACAAGATAATCAAACTTGGTGCCTGTTTCTTCCATGACCTGTTTAGCGGTGGCTCTTACGATTTTTTCCTGATGCTCGAGTTCTTTTGCTTTTCCTACCAAAGGAATCATTATTTCAGGAAGGACTTTCTTGCCTTTTTTCAATACATTTACCGTGGCTTCAAAGACAGCCCGAGACTGCATTTCGGTAATTTCGGGGTACATCATGCCGAGACGGCAGCCGCGGAAGCCTAACATCGGGTTGAACTCGTGAAGAGCTTCCACACGGTCTTTGACATCTTTGAAAGATATGCCCAGTTGTTTTGCAAGTTCTTTCTGTTCAGCATCTTCGTGGGGAAGAAACTCATGGAGGGGCGGGTCAATTGTTCTGACTGTAACGGGACGTCCGTCCATCTCTTCGAAAATTCCCTCAAAGTCTTCTCTCTGCAGTGGCAGAAGTTTGTCTAAGGCTTTTCTTCTGTCGTCAACGCTGTGGGAAAGTATCATCTCGCGCATAGGACCTATTTTGCCTTCCCCGAAGAACATGTGCTCTGTGCGGCACAAGCCGATACCTTCCGCACCGAATGCCACTGCGTTGGCGCTCTGGTCGGGCTGGTCTGCATTGGTACGTACATTAATCTTGCGGTATTTGTCTGCCCATTTCATTATCTGCTCAAAGATTTGATAATTGGCAGCGTTTTCCGGCGGCAGTGTTTTATTTATAAGCACTTCTACCACTTCGCTGGGTCTGGTTTCTATTTTGCCTTCGATTACTTCACCGGTAGAACCGTCTATTGAAATAAATTCTCCTTCTTTAACGACTTGATTAGAGCCTTCTACTTTTATCCTGCGGGCTTTATAATCTATCTGAAGAGCGCCGCATCCTGCCACGCATACTTTGCCCATCTGGCGTGCTACCAGAGCGGCATGTGATGTCATACCGCCGCGGGCTGTTAAAATACCTTCGGCTGCGTTCATGCCGCCTATATCATCGGGTGATGTTTCTATACGGACAAGGATTACTTTCTCGCCGTTTTTTGCCCATTCTTCGGCATCTTCGGCGTTAAATACTACTTTTCCGGTTGCTGCACCGGGACCTGCGTTTAACCCTTTTGCAAGAAGCCTGCCTTCATCCAAGGCATTCTGCTTTTCTTTCATATCAAAAATGGGTCGGAGGAGCTGATTAAGTTCTTTGGATTCTATTCTCATCAGGGCTTCATCCGGTTTGATTTTCTTTTCTTTAACCATATCAACGGCGATTTTCATTGCAGCTATGGCTGTTCTTTTACCTACGCGGCACTGAAGCATGTAAAGCTTGCCTTCTTCGATGGTAAATTCAATATCCATCATTTCACGATAGTGATTTTCTAAAGTTTTACGAATCTGTTCAAGCTCTTTGTATGACTTTGGGTCTATATCTCTAAGTTCTGCTATGGGAAGAGGAGTGCGGATACCTGCAACGACGTCTTCGCCCTGTGCGTTCATAAGGAATTCACCGTAATAAATATTCTCGCCGGTTGCCGCATCACGAGTAAATGCTACGCCGGTACCGGAATCATCACTAAGGTTGCCGAAAACCATTGCCTGCACGTTAACGGCAGTGCCCCATGACTCGGGGATGTTGTTGAGCTTGCGGTAAATTCTTGCACGGTTGTTGTCCCACGAGCCGAAAACCGCTCCGATTGCTCCCCAAAGCTGGTCTTTGGGATCTTCGGGAAAATCTATACCTTTTTTCTCTTTAATAGCCTTTTTGTATTCGGCGACGAGTTCTTTCAGGTCGCCTGCGTCGAGATCGATATCCTGCTCCACACCCCTTGCTTTTTTCTTGGCTTCGAGAATTTCTTCAAAAGGATCGACATCGTCCTTGCCAACGGGCTTCAGCTCGAGCACAACGTCGCCGTACATTGCTACGAAACGGCGGTATGCATCGTAAGCAAAGCGCTCGTTGCCGGTTTTATTGATAACAGCCTGCACGGTAATATCGTTTAAGCCGAGATTGAGTACTGTATCCATCATACCGGGCATGGATGCTCTTGCTCCTGAACGGACAGAAACGAGCAGAGGATTCTCAGAGTCTCCGAATTTTTTGCCCATTTCTTTTTCAAGTTTTTTCAAAGCCTTATCTACTTCTTTTTCGAGCGATTTGGGATAAGTTTTATCGTGATCATAAAAATATGTGCACAGCTCGGTTGTTATGGTAAAGCCGGGAGGTACCGGCAGTCCGAGATTGACCATTTCGGCAAGGTTAGCGCCTTTACCGCCGAGCAGATTTTTCATGTCGGCTCTGCCTTCTGCTTTCTTACCGCCGAAATAATATACATATTTCGCTTCTTTTTTTGCGGTTTTTCCCTTCTTTTCCTTAGAAGTCTTTTTTTCCTTTTTCTCTTTCTTAGCCATAGATTTCTCCTTTTTGATTAGAATACTTTGGTATTAATTAAAAATAAAATTAGCTTTTCCTATTGTCAAATTAAACAGAATTACAAATTTAATAATACTAAGGAAAAAGGACAAATAATATTTCATTTATGTTAAAATATTTTTTAATGTTTTTAGATTTATTGGGAATATTTATGTCAAAATTTTGAGTAAATACAGCTCTTGTCTTTTTTCAATTTCTGAATAATTTGTTTTATTTAAGTATTTCAATTATTTTGGTATGATGATTAAAAAAAATACTGAAATATGTTTATGAATTCGCCGAGCCGCTTGCTTGAGAAAAATATGCGCATTCTCGCTGCCGTAATGTTCACGGATATTGTGGGCTATTCGCGGCTTATGCAGGAAAATGAGCGCAATGCAAAGAGCATCCGCGACAAGCACCGTTCCGTGCTGGAAAAAAAGATAGAAGAGCGCGGAGGCATAATAATACAATATTACGGCGACGGCTCTCTCAGCATATTCAGCAGTGCCGTTGAAGCTGTTAAGGCGGCTGAATCTATTCAAAAATTTCTGTTGGAAGAACCGAAAATACCGGTGCGTATCGGCATTCACCTCGGAGATATTGTCTATGACGACGAAGGAGTTTACGGCGATGCGGTTAATATTGCCTCCCGGCTGGAATCTTTAAGCTGTCCCGGGGGGATTTTGGTTTCTAATACCGTCTATTTTCAGATAAAAAACCAGCCTGATTTCAACACTATTTCACTTGGTCTCCACGAACTTAAAAACATATCCGAGCCGGTTGAAATATTTGCCATTGTATCCCCCGGACTGCCCACAGCAAAAGTGGAAGATATAATATCAAAAACGGGAAGGACATCAAAAACAGTGGCAGTGCTCCCTTTTGTAAACATGAGTTCCGACCCTGAAAACGAGTACTTCAGCGACGGCATAACGGAAGAACTGCTTAACTCTCTTGCAAAAGTGGAAGGCTTGCGTGTTACCGCCCGCACTTCATCTTTTGCATTCAAAGGGAAAAATATAGATATAAGGGAAATAGGCAGGCAGCTCAATGCAAATGCCGTTCTGGAAGGCAGCGTTAGAAAAGCCGGAAACAGAGTACGCATCACTGCACAGCTAATAGATACCCAAGAGGGCTATCATATATTTTCCGATGTTTACGACCGCACTCTCGACGATATATTTGAAGTGCAGGACGAAATTGCTCTCAAAATAGCAAACGAACTGCGCTCCCGCCTCGGGCTTGACAGGCTGAATAAAAAACTTTCAGACATAAGCACTGAGAACTTGGAAGCATACAACCTTTTCTTGAAAGGTAAGTTCTACTGGAGAAAGTTTTCTTATGAAGGTTTTGCTAAATCCATAGAGTTCTTTCAGGAAGCCATAAAACTAGAGCCAAATTTTGCAATGGCTTATGCATGGCTTTCAAATTCTCATCTAATGCTTGCTACAATGGGCTACGTAGAGCCGCAGGAAGGCTATACAAAAGCAAAGGAGCTTGCCAATCTCGCCATAAGCCTCGATGAAAACAATACAGACGCAATTGTTGCCATGGCGCTGCTGGAACTTTTTTATTACTGGGACTGGCGAAAGGCAAAAAAATATTTCGACAGGGCTATGAAAATAGCGCCCGATGATCCTGAGCTGCTTCATGCTTACTCGGTTTACTGGACTGTTATAGGAAAGCCGTCTGAAGCTGTCAAAGTAATGGAAAAAGCTTATATGCTGGATCCTCTTTCGCCAATTATTAATTCAGCTCTGGCAAGCTCGTATTTCCATGCGGGCAGGTTCAAGGAATCCGTGGAATATAACATGAAAGCTCTTGAGCTTGATCCAAATCATCACAGCGCTCTTTATCACTTGATACTATGCTACATTGAAAACGGCGAACCCGAAAAAGCTTTGGGCATAGTAGAGCAGTTAAGAGAGAAGGTAAAAGAGGAAAAGGAGTTCTGTCCCTTGCTTGCGCTTGAAGCTTATGCTCAGTCAAAACTCGGCAATACAGATAGAATAAAAGAGATTAAGCATATTATCGAGAAAAATTCTTCGGATAAACACTCTTATTCATTCGAACTTGCAATTGTCAATCTTTCACTCGGAGATAAAGAAAAAGCGCTTGATTACCTCGAAAAAGCATACGAGGAAAGAAACGCTTCGGTTATGTTTTTAAAAGTACATTTAAGCTGGATGGAACTAAGCGGTGAACCACGTTTTAAAGACCTTCTGAAAAAAATGAATCTTTCGTAAAAAAAACAATTATTTTACTTCAGACAGTTAATTGCTCTTGAGGCAAGTTTTTCAGCTTGAGATTTTTCAGGGGCTTCAGCTATTATTCTGACTATCGGTTCCGTATTTGAAGCCCGCAGCTGCACCCAGCTTTTTTCAAAATCAATTTTGATTCCGTCATCCCTGACAGCTTTCCCGTCAGAAAACTCTTTTTCCAGCCGGTTAATAACAGACTCAATATCGCCGGAGAATCCTCTTTTAAGCTTTATCATTTCGAATTTCGGAAAAGAAGCATTCAGCTCCGAAAGAGAAATATTTTCCTGCGCAAGAAGACACAGGGTTAAGGCAGTTCCTACAAGTGAATCCCTGCCATAATGCGATGCCGGAAGGATAACCCCTCCGCTTCCTTCTCCTCCGACAGCAGCATTTACTTCTTTCATTTTTTTAACGACATTTATTTCCCCCACGGGAGAGCGGCTTATCTTTGCATCGAACCGTGCTGCAATTTCTTCGGTCAAGCGGGTGGTTGAGTAGTTAACAACTGCTTTGTCTGCATAGTCATTGAAATATTCCTTGTTCTTAAGAACTGCTTTTACGGATACTGCAATAGTTTTTTCCTCACCGATAGGTTCACCTTTTTCATCAATTAAAACAAGCCTGTCGGCATCAGGATCTACTGCTATACCAATATCTGCTTTTTCATCTTTGGTTTTTTGTGCCAGCTCGCTCAGATTTTCGGGAACAGGCTCGGGAGTATGAGGAAATAAGCCGTTTGCCGCGCAATGAAGTCTGATGACATCACATCCTAAGCGCTCTAAAAGCTCCGGTATGGCGAATGAACCGGAGGCATTCACGGCATCAACTACTACCCGGAATTTCCTTTCTTTGATTTTTTGAAGGAAATTTTTAAAAAGAGGCAGGCTTAGAATGCTATTGATATGACGATTAACCGCATCTTCGATAAAAATAATGTTTTGAAAATTTTCTTTTTTATAAAAAAAGAAGCCGCTATCGACTGCCTCCCAAAGTTTTTTGTTTTCTAAAGCATCGAGAAATATCCCGGAGGAGTTTAAAAATTTGAGTCCGTTCCATTCCTTTGGGTTGTGGGAAGCGGTTATCGCTATCCCTCCTGCTGCATCGGAATGCTCTGCCATTAACTGAACCGTAGGAGTGGGCGCCATTCCGGTTATTCTTACTTCCCTGCCTGCTGCGGCTAAGGCTCCTGCCGCACACTGCTCTATCCATTTACCCGATGGTCTTCCGTCCCTGCCCAAGACAACGGCTCCTTCGGGTAATATTTGTGAAAAGGCAAGGCAGTAATTGTTAACGATATTTGTGGTGAGACTGTCTCCGAGGGTTGCTCTTAGTCCTGAAATTGATCTTATTAAAGCCATAACTGATTTTTAAATTGAGGTTCTACATTGATATTCAGATGCCGGACACCTTCAAGATGTCCGACATCTTGCTTAGATAATCATCCCCTAGTGTGATTTTCCCTTATCATGGATGTTTCATCAGAATATTTTCAAACATTCGACACTTTGAAAGTGTAAGAAAACTTCCTGAAGTTTTCAATTTATTTTTAAGCCGTCGAGCGGTAAACTAAAATATTTAGCGATAAGACTGCTCCAAAACCAAAAAAATGAATTAACAAAATAATCTTGATGAAAAATTATTCTTTCCGTTCTTTGCTGTTCGTATCAGGCTTTTCCTGTGCAGAAGACTTGCCAAGCAGCTTTTCTATATCGGCAACATTAGGTAAATCCTTGACTGTTACAGAAATACCGAGCCTGTCCAAAGTGTCTTTCACTGCGTCTCGAATCATCTTGTCGAGTTGTTCTTTTAGCTTGTCTTCGTCCATATTTGATTTTTTTATTTCATTTCATAATATTCACTAAAATAATAAAAAAAAACAATTATTCAGAATAAAATACTTGATAAATCATTAATTTATTAAATAATATTAATATTTAAAAATATAATCCTCTGATTTTCGTTTCAGCTAATAATTTTAAATACATTTACTATTTTAATTCATTAATCCTGGTATTTTGTATGAATTGGAAACTCCTGAGCATAATATCATTCATATTAATAATTCCCGTCATTACTATATGGCTGCTTCACAGCAAAGACTACGGTGAAATACTTGTTTTCAGCCGCGACTCAAAAATAAATAAAGAAAAAGTTTATGACGAACTACTCGGAACAGAAACGATTAAAACAAGCGAAGAAGAAGGTTTCTGGCTCGGACTGCTGCCGCCCGATGACAGTGTCTCATTGAAAGCTGCTGCAGGAGCTGTTCCCATATCTGGCATTCTGCTTTTTTTGGGAATATTGGGAATTTTTATGAATTACAGAAAGAAAAAGAAATAATTTGTAATATTTAAATACAGGTGAGTTATATGAAAACCGCTTTTAGAGTTTTCACTTTTCTAATCATTTTATTATTTGTTTCTCTTGAGCAAGCAGACGCATCAAGCTTCAACCTCGGAATAAACAATGTCAAGAGTTTTTCTTTAAATGAAAATGTAAGTAAACCCGAGCTGCGTTTTTTCAGCAGCGCCCCGCTCGAAGATATCGAAGGTTATGTTGCTGCAGAGAAAATAAAGAGCTCTCTTAAAATTAATCCTTCTGATATCGAATCAGCTTCGGGAGAAGTTGTTTTTAAGGTATCGGGTATGAAAACCGGCATTAACAAGCGGGATGAACATTTAAGAAGTTCAGACTGGCTTAATGCATCGGAATATCCCGAGATTTCTTTTAAGCTAAACAGTTTTACTAATGTGAAATCCGCCGGAGGAAGTTCAGAAAGCGGCAAAGCTTCGGCTGAAGCTGTTGCAGCAGGTGATTTTTCCATGCACGGTAAAAGCCGGAAAATGGAAATCCCCGTCAAGATGACTTACATGAAAGAATCAACCGAGACCAAAAAGCGTGCTTCGGGTGATTTTTTATGGGTGGAAGGCAGCTTTAAAATAGTTCTCGCCGAGTATGATATTAATGGCTTTAAGGGCATTATCGGCAGCAAAGTAGGTGAAGAAATTGATGTTAAATTTAAACTTTACTATACATCAAAATAGAATAAAGGAAATGATAATGGAAACAAAGAAAATAAAAAGGCGCGATTTTCTAAAAAATAGCGCAGGTGCAGCAGGGCTAATCATTTCTCTGCCTGTTCTCGGCGGTTTTCTGGCATCCTGTGAAGAAAATGAAAGTCCGCTTACTCCTGAGGGTACAGTCGAAGTACTCCTTTCCGATTATCCTGCTCTGCAGCAGCCCGGCGGAGCGGTAATAGCCAATTTCGAAGGTTCGGGTGATATAATAATCATCAGAAATTCAGAAACTGAATTTTTAGCCGCCAGCGCAGTCTGTACACATCAGGGCTGTACAGTAAATTTACCGGCAAATGAAAGTGCAGATATAAATTGCCCTTGCCATGGAGCAGTTTATTCAAGAGCGGACGCTTCAGTTATTAAGTATCCCACAAGCGAAGAAAAACCTCTGCCTGTGTATAGCTGGGACTTCAATGCCGGCGCCGGCATTTTAACCATAGATTTTTCTAATCAGACTGTTTGAGATTAAGAAACAGAGCTGTTATTATTTTCTTTCTCCTTTTTCAGCGACTTAATAAACATTATCACTGATATAAGCGCAATAAATACCCATGCGCAGAATGAAAAAATTCTTCTAAAAGAATCATCACCTGAGAGAAGCAGGTTCCCATATTCAAAAATAAAATAAAGTGCCGCAAGGGCGGGCAGTACGTATATCCACTTTTTATTTTTCTCTTTCATTATAAAGCTATATATTATGAATTAAAATATTAGAATCTGAAATGAAAACCGATGTGGAATAAAATCATGTTTGTATTTGATTTATACTCACGGAGAACAACCGTCAGTCCGTCAATTCTGCCGGTAAAATAGCTGGCAGTGCCTCCCCGCATGTAACGCAGCCTCACATCGGCATATATAGCCGTTCTGCTGTCGGGATACTGAAAGAAATCGCCGAGTTTTATTAATGCCCCTGCACCGAGCCCCCAATTCCAGGCAACGGTGAAATGATCATCCGGTTCGGGATATTCATCGTCTTGGTCGTAACCTACCGAATATAGGAAAAGATTCATTCCGCCGTAAATGTCAAGATATGGTGCAATGAAATTAAAAACTTCCGGCTGCATCCTGTAAAAAACACTGACAGGAAAAATCATGCTCTGCGTGGATAGAGTGTCTTCATCATAATAGTCATATTCATCTCCCGGGTCGCCGTAATAGAAATCCGAAAATGTTCTTTCGTCAGCGCCGTTAAAAATAATATCTGCCTGAAAGCCCAGTGCCATGGGTGCAGGATCGAAATGATAACCTCCGTAAAGCGAAAACCCCTGTCCGGTACTTTTTATGTTGTCCATAAATTCGTTTTGAGGCACCATATTTGAAAAATAGATGCCGAAAAAGCCGTTCATAGGCTTGCTCATTATTTCAAGCTCCATTTTTTCTTTTTCATTTTCCGAATATTTATCAATATCAGCCAATGATTGAGAATAAATAGAATATGAAGATGACCAAACTGCAACATTTGCAAGACAAAAGAGGATAATTTTTCTAAAGTGTGTCATTTTTAGTAATTTTGTAGTTTGTTTGTTACAATATTTAAAATTAAATTTTATAATATATTTATCTTATAAATATAGCAATATTTATTTAAAAAACGGAGTTTTTTATGAAGATTAGAAAAGAGGATGCCCTCGACTATCACAGCAGAGGCAGAAAAGGCAAAATTGAGGTTATTACTACCAAGCCCTGTGTTACTCAGCGTGATCTTTCACTGGCATATACACCGGGAGTGGCAGAACCCTGCCGCGAAATAGCAAAAGATACAGATAAGGTCTTTGAATACACCGCAAGAGGCAATCTGGTTGCAGTAATATCCAACGGAACTGCAGTTCTTGGTCTGGGAGATATCGGACCGGAAGCCGGAAAGCCCGTTATGGAAGGAAAAGGCGTATTATTCAAATCATTTGCAGACATTGATGTTTTCGATATAGAACTTAATTCTAAAGATACCGAAGAGATTATCAGAGTTTGCGAAGTGATGGAGCCTACATTCGGCGGAATAAACCTTGAAGATATAAAGGGACCGGAATGTTTTATCATTGAAGAAGAGCTCAAGAAGCGGCTTAAAATTCCCGTGTTTCACGACGACCAGCACGGCACGGCTATTATAAGCGGAGCCGCCCTGCTTAACGCCGTAGAGCTTGCAGACAAAAAAATGGAAGAAATAAAGGTGGTTTACAACGGCGCCGGCGCTTCCGGCATTGCCTGTGCGAAATTTCATATCAGCCTTGGCGTTAAGCCTGAAAACGTCCTTATGTGCGATTCCAGAGGAGTTATTTACAAGGGCAGAGAAAAGGGCATGAATGAATACAAAGAAAAGTTTGCTGTGGAAACAGACCGCAGAACTTTGGAAGATGCAATGAAAGGAGCAGATGTCTTTGTGGGGCTTTCCCAAGGCAATGTGGTTTCCAAAGATATGGTGAAAAGCATGGCAGACAGACCGGTAATTTTCGCCATGGCTAACCCCGACCCGGAAATTACTTACGAAGACGCCACCGATGCCAGAAAAGATATAATAATGGCTACGGGCCGCTCCGATTATCCCAATCAGGTAAACAATGTGCTAGGATTTCCTTTTATTTTCAGGGGAGCGCTCGACGTAAATGCTACCGCCATTAACGAAGAAATGAAGGCTGCCGCCGCAAGAGCATTGGCAGACCTTGCAAAAGAAGAAGTAATGGAGAGCGTTAAAAAGGCATACGGCGGGGATGATATTACTTACGGACCGGAATATATAATCCCGAAACCTTTTGATCCGAGAGTCTTAACATGGGTCGCCACCGCAGTGGCAAAAGCGGCAATGGACTCCGGCGTCGCCAAAAAACCAATCGAAAATTTTGACGAATACAAAATGGCTCTCAATATCCGCATGGGACGCGCAGAAAGAATCATGACAAGGATATTCGAAAAAGCCCGCCGCAGCCCGAAAACTATAGTCTATCCGGAAGGCGAGTGCATAAAAATCATCAAAGCTGCTCAGACTGCTTTCGACGAAGGCATTGCCTATCCGGTCTTGATAGGCAGTGAAGAGGAAATTCAGAGAATAGCAAAAGAAAATGAGCATAAGATTGAAGGAGTAAAAATAGTTGATCCGGCAAAATATGAAAAAACCGGTGAATACATCGACGAACTTTACAGGCTCCGTCAGCGCAAAGGAATGACAAAAATTGAAGCTAAGCACCGCATTTTACACCATAACAACTATTTTGGTGCAATGATGGTGCACAAAGGCGATGCCGACGGTATGATTTCCGGGCATACCTCAAACTATCCCACTACAATTCGCCCTGCTCTGCAGATAATAGGCAGAGACCTCCGCTACAAAAAAGTATCGGGACTTTACATAGTATCTACTAAAAAGCAGGCATACTTCCTTGCCGACACTACCGTTAACATCAATCCCGACCATGAAGCAATTGCAGACATAACGCTTCAGGCTGCCGATTTCGTTACGAACTTTGATATAACTCCACGCGCTGCCCTGCTTTCTTACTCAAATTTCGGTTCGGAAAGAGGAGAAAACTATTTTATGATCCAAAAAGCTTTAGAGCTTATCAGGGCAAGAAATCCCAATTTGATGGTAGATGGAGAAATGCAGGCTGATACGGCTGTTACCGAAGAAATAATCGAAAAACATTTCCCCTTCAGCAGTCTGAAAGACGGTGCAAATGTGCTTATTTTCCCGAATCTTTCCGCAGGTAATATTGCCTATAAACTCCTGGCAAAACTCGGCGGCGCTCATCTTATCGGTCCTATCCTGCAGGGATTAAGCAAGGCAGTTCATGTTCTTCAGCACAATTGCGAAATACATGAAATAATTGATATGACTGCTATCGCGGTTGTCGATGCACAGCACAAAGAAAGAACCAGAACCGTTTAAGTTTTGTATTTTGCAAAAAAAATGATTTTCACAGACTTTCCTTGTTAATTTTACTTGGAAAGTCTTTTTTTTTGTTAGATGAGTTTTCCTTAATTTTAAAATCAGAATTTTTGAAGAAATTCGCTGTCCTAAATCTTTTCCTCAATAGGAAAAATACTTTTTGCCATAAAAAACCTTTAGAGAAAAGAACACATCGCACAAGAAATTATATGGCTATAATATTACTTTTATATGTAACTTGTCATTAAAATTATTATCTTTGCATAATTTGCATTTTTGTGCAATTATTTGTAGAATATAAAAAAATATGTAACATTCTGAAAACACTTGTTAAAAAAAACCAAAGAACTATGGAACTGATTTACGACAAAGAGATTATCAACGCAGAGCTTGAAAAAAGCGGGGACGGATATTTGCTGAAGACAGATGAAGCGAGCTTACCTTTGGAATTAACAGAAGCCTCCAAAAATGAATTTATTGTAAAGCTGAACGGAAGGCGTTACAACGTTTATGCCGCCGAAGATGAAAAGCGCATCTACGCGAACATCGAGGGCAAAGCTTTTTACTTTGAGAAACCTGCCGAAGAGGAAAAAGACTTTGATGATGCGGCAGGCGCAGGTCAGGACAGGGAAGAAATAAAACCGCCTATGCCGGGCAGTATAGTAAAAGTGCTGGTTAAAAAAGGAGACAAGGTAAAAGAAGGCGACCCCTTGATAATAGTGGAAGCCATGAAAATGGAAACAAGCCTGTATGCATCCATCGACGGCACTGTTACGGAAATAAATGCCGAAGCCGGGAAACAGGCTGATTCGGAAGATGTTTTGATTGTTGTTGAAAAAGAAGTTGATGAATAAAATTTTATGTGGAAATGCCTGAAATTAATGACAAATATAACAGATTAAGAAAGAAAGCCGAGCAGCTCAGAGAAAAGGGCGAGGTGGATATCGGCAAGCTTACCCCCGATGAAATAAAAGCCTATGTGCACGAGCTGAACGTGCATAAAATAGAACTTGACCTGCAAAACGACGAACTGCGGCGGATACAGCAGGAACTCGAGGAAGCAAAACAAAAGTACTTTCATCTTTTTGAATTTGCTCCGATAGGGTATCTTTCTCTTGATATGAAAAACCGGATACTTAGCTGCAATTTTACCGCAGCTCTCATGCTTGAATCTGAAAAAGAGTCGCTGCTTGGGAAAGAGATAATCAAATTCCTGCATCCTGATTCTCAGGATGAATTTTATCTCTTTCAAAGAACTGTATTAGACAAAAATGAAAACGGAAGCTGCGAACTGAGGGTTAAGCAGAAAAACAGCGGTTTTTTCTGGGGGCTTTTGGAGTTCAAGCAAATACGTACAAGCGACAAGGATATACAGTACGTTTCGCTTATAAATATAAACAGAAGGAAAAAGGCAGAGAGAGAACTCGAAGCTAACAAGAAAAAATACCAGACAATTTTTGAAAGCATAAGCGATATATACTTTCAGGTAGATATGAACAAGAATCTCGTGCTTATGAGCCCCTCCGGTGCAAAAGCATTAGGTTACGACAATATTGACGAGCTGATTGGAAAAAGCGTTACTGATACTTTCTGCTTGCAGGAAAAATCATGCGATATAATGCTCGACAGGCTTTTCCAGTACGGAAGTGTGAAAAATCATCGGATAGAGTTAAGTACTTTATCCGGTGAGATCATACATGCCGAGGTAAACGCCGCTCTCATGAAAGATGAACACGGAAAGCCCTCAGGCATTGAAGGCATAATGCGCGATGTAACAGAAAAAGTCTTTACCGAGCGCAAACTAAAGCAAAGCGAGAAAGATTACCGATCATTAATAAATCAGCTTCCAATAGGAATATACAGAAGCACTTCCGACGGCAAAATACTTCATGCCAATCAATCTCTTGCAGAGATGCTCGCCTATGACTCAGCCGAGGAAATGAAGAATATTTCATCCAAAGAACTGTTTTTTGACATTAACGAACGTGAAGCCGAACTTGAAGAATGGAATAAAAACAAAGGTGTGGTAACTACCGAAATACGTCTGAAGAAAAAGAACGGCAGTATCATTTATGCAAGAGACCGCGGCAGAGCTATTTTGAACGAACAAGGCGAAATTATTTATTATGACGGCATAATAGAAGACATTTCCGATAAGGTTAAGGCTGAGCAGGCAAGGCGTGAAACTGAGGAAAAATACAGGCTGATTTTTGAAAATGCTCCCATGGGTATTATTTTTTATGATACCGAAGGATATGTAACGGTATGCAACGAGGCACACCTGCAAATACTCGGTACGGAAAGAAAAAATGTTATAGGCTTTAACGTTTTCCAAAATGTAAAAAACAAGAAAATGGTAGAGGAGATGAAAAAGCCTTTTCAGGGACAGCAGGGGCACTACGAAGGCGAATATACATCTCATACCGGAAAAAGAAGCCATTACAACCGCTCTCGCTTTGAACCCGTAAAAGAATCCGACGGCAATATTATCGGAGCTGTCGGCATAGTGGAAGACCTGACCGAACAGGTAACAGCCTCCCGGATGATTACTAAGCTCAGCAAAGGAGTAGAGCAAAGCGCTAATCTAATCGTAATTACCGATTTAGACGGCAATATCGAATATGTAAACCAGACTTTTACAAAAATAACCGGATATCAGGCTGATGAAGTAATCGGCGAAAATCCTCGTATTTTAAAATCCGGTATCCATTCCGATGCATTTTATAAGGAGCTTTGGAATACTATCAGCTCCGGCAGGGACTGGCGCGGCGAAATATGCAACAAAAAAAAGAACGGCGACCTTTACTGGGAGTCAATGACCATATCTCCTGTTACTGACGAAAACAATAATATACTGAATTATATTGCTATAAAGGAAGATATAACCGAAAAGCGGAAAATAAGAATGTCTCTCATCGAATCGGAATCGCGCCTTTCTGCCCTGATTGATTCCATGGATGATTACATACACGTAATAGACCGGGACTTCAATATTATTTTAATGAATAATGCCCTGAAAGAATTTACGGAGGAGCTGGGTAATGAATCTAAACCCGAAGGCAAAAATCTTTTCGACTATTTTTCTCAGCAGGATGAACGGCTTAAGAAAGAATATCAAGAAGTTTTTAAAACAGGGCGGATACTGATAAGCGAAGAAAGCAGAGAGTATAACAAAAAAATGATTCACTCGGAAACAAGAAAAATTCCTGTAGAAACAGGCGGAGAGATTATTTATGTCATTACTCTTATCCGCGATATAAGCGAAAGAAAGCATAGTCAGATGGAACTGATAGAAGCCAAGGAAAAAGCCGAAGAAGCAAGCAGGCTGAAATCAATCATATTAGGCAATCTCAATCATGAACTCCGCACACCCCTAAACGGCATTATGGGGAGCGCCCAGCTATTGAAGATGTGTCTTGTAAATGAAGACGATTTAGAACTGGTGGACATGCAGCTTCAGTCTGCCGAAAGACTTTACAAAACGCTCAACAACCTTCTGACACTCTCCGAGCTTGAGTCTCATACCTCGAATATCAGGGTTGCTACGCTCAGCATTCACAAGCTCCTAGGGTACAGCATAAAAGCCTATGAAGATGAAATACAAAGGAAGGGACTCTTCCTCGATATGGAAATAGAAGACAAAAACTTGAAAGTGCAGGTAGATGAAATCATTCTCAATCAGATAATCAGCAATTTACTGGACAACGCCATAAAATTTACGAAAGAAGGCACAATTAAAATTACAGTCAGCAAATTCGTCTCTAAAAATGAAACTCTGGCTGTTTTTAAGATTTCCGATACCGGTATCGGTATTGAAAACACAAAACTTCAAACTATATTCGAAGCCTTCCGGCAGGGCAGCGAAGGTCTTGCCCGCACACATGAAGGTACGGGTCTCGGGCTTTCGGTAACAAAAAAAATGGTAGAGCTGCTCGGTGGAGTAATTGATATCGAGAGCAGAAAAGGAATCGGCACAACTGTTACTTTCACATTACCGGGATATATAGAAGAGAATGATATACAATGAGAAAAATAGATAAGAAAAAAAGAAAATATCCGAAGAAACCCGAATGGCAGATTATTCTGGAAAATCTGATCTATCAGGATCGTACTTTGCTCTACCGTATCTGCATGAAAATGATTATTTACCTCGATAAAATAAAAATATTTGAAATATTCGACCTCATCGAAGTACTCAATCCGGGGGGCAAGCAAACCAGAGAAGCAGAGCAGCGCTACGGTCCTAACTGGCCTAAGCCTCTGGCTACCCGCGAAATAAATCAGGACATTGTCGAAAAAGTATTCGATATCGCCGATGCTTATATAGAAGACGATAAAATCACGGAACTGCTTAATAAATGGATTTACCGCGAGCAGACAAGTTTTCTTTCCATGGTGCTGGAAAAAAGACACGCACCCCTCTCGGAAGTAGTCGATTCGGTCAAGCGCTTTTTTAAACTTTCTGCCAGCACTACGGCTCTTTCTCTCGACGAAAGAATCGGACTGCGGGTTTTTCTTGTCTATCGCTTGTTTTCGGAAAATCTAAGATATGTAAATGTTGCAAAGAAGTACATCACGCTTGAAGCTATCAATTCCATTTTAGACAGGGTTGTCGGACCTGCTCAGGGAAACGGCAAACTCGGAGGTAAAAGTGCAGGCATGATACTGGCTTCGCAGATACTTGAGCAGAAAAAGAAAGAGAACCCCATTTTTGAAAAGGTGTTTACTCCGCGAAGCTGGTTTATCACTTCAGACCAGATATTGGATTTTATGCATTATAATGCTCTTGAAGAATTTGTTTTCACAAAATATGAATCTCCCGAAGAAATCAAACAGGAGTATCCGTTTCTGGAATATATTTTCAAGCATTCTCAATTCCCGCCTGAAGCAAGGTATGCCCTGAACATGATTCTCGACGACCTCGAAGGCAGACCAATAATAGTCCGGTCTTCAAGTCTTTTGGAAGACAGTTTCGAAGCTGCCTTCAGCGGAAAATATAAAAGTCTTTTTCTTTCCAATAAAGGAACAAAAGACGAAAGAATGCGCGATCTTATCAATGCCATTACCGAAGTTTACGCAAGTACGCTCGGACCTGACCCTATTGAGTACCGCAAAAAAAACAATCTGCTGGATTTTCGGGAAGAAATGGGCATTTTAATTCAGGAGGTTGTCGGCACTCAGGTTGGCAGATATTTTTTCCCGAGTTTTGCCGGAGTAGCTTTCAGCAGCAATGAATTTCGCTGGTCGCCGCGTATCAAAAGGCGCGACGGAGTAGTCCGCCTTGTAGCCGGTCTGGGCACGCGGGCAGTTGACCGTACTATTGACGATTACCCTCTGCTTTTTTCTCCCGGGCAGCCCGGACTGAGAGTTAACAATTCTTATGAGGATGTAGTGCGTTATTCACAGAGGTACGCGGATGTAATTAATCTGGATACTAACAGCTTCGAAACAATAGTCTTCGACGAACTTATCAGTGAAAGCGGAGGATACTTCCCCGGACTTGAAAAAATAGTTTCTTTTGACAGAAACGGAACTCTGGTAGAGCCTATAAGCTCTCTTTCCGATTTCAGACAGGAGCCGATGGTCGTTACATTTGAAAAACTTCTGCAAAATACCCGGTTTGTAAAAATAATCAATTCCATATTGAAAGAATTGGAGAAAGCAATCGGCAAACCGGTAGATGTAGAGTTTGCCTGCAGCGGCGAAAAACTTTATCTTCTCCAGTGCCGCCCTCAGAGCAGTTTTGCAGAGGAAAATTTAGTAAAGCTGCCCGTCAACATCCCCTCGAAAAATATTATTTTTACCGCAGAACAGTATGTTAGCAATGCCCTTGTGGAAGATATCCAATATGTTATCTATGTTGATTTCGAAGGATACCGAAGCTGCGAAACCCGCGAAGAAATGATTGAAATAGGCAGAATAATCGGCGAACTCAACCGCATTCTACCACGCCGTAAGTTTATACTGATAGGTCCGGGCAGATGGGGTAGCAAAGGAGACATTATGCTGGGCGTACCTGTTATTTACAGTGATATCAATAATACTGCCATGCTCATAGAAATGGCTAAAGAAAGCAGCGGATATATGCCCGAAGTCTCTTTCGGCACTCATTTTTTTCAGGATTTGGTAGAGGCTAATATAAAATATCTCCCGCTGTATCCCGACAGGGAAGGGAATAAATTCAATCAAGACTTCTTTTACAAATCAAAAAACTTTTTGGGAGAATTTATATCGAATTATGAAAAATATGAAAAAGTGGTAAAAGTAATTAAAACAGAGGATTATTTTTCAGAAGGCGCTATAAGCATTTACATGGACGGTGATAAAAACAAAGCTGTGGCTTTTTACAAGAAAAACCTGCTGAATGAGCTGGCGGGATAAAAAAATAATTTTTTTTTCGATATAAAACTAAAGTTTTATATTTTAGTGCCGATATACAGTTATAGAATAGATTTGAAATAAATATAGAATAGATTTGAAATAAATATAGAATAGATTTGAAATTTAGAACAAGGAGGCAGATATGACCATAGACACAATTAAAAATCAGGAGTATTACTCCCAAAATAAGGCTCCTGTCTCTGTTCAAAACGAACTGGCTGCAGAAGTTTTCAAGGAGTCGGTAGGACAGGGGCAGACCAGCTATCAGAAGCAGATACTGCAGATACTTGCTTCTGCCCAGCCTCAGCAGTCCGTCCAAGATACTTTTCAAAAGCAGATGGACCAAAAAGGCAGTTTTGACATTAAGATTTGATTAGTAAATACCGCAAAAAAAAGAAAAAAAGTCCGGTTCCTCAAAGGGAGCCGGACTTTTTTATTTATGACAAAATAATCGAAAGAAGAGAACCCCCTTACCTAAATCCTTTCCCCCAAGGGGGAAAGGACTTTCCAAAAGAGTAAGATTTCATCCACCCTTCCCCATCGGGGAAGGGCTGGGGATGGGGTTTTTCGAGTTATGAATAATTCAATAGACACTTTTGGATTTATGATAGTTATTATTTTCTTAATTCTGCGCCTTAGCTTCGGGATAAAGAACGACCTGCACGAGATTATCAGTATTCAGATACTTTTGTGCAGCCTTTTTAATGTCTTCGGCAGTAAGAGCCTCAATCATCTCAGGCTTTTCGATAATTTGGTCAAGAGGCTCATCGTGAGAAACATAAAAACTCATCACAGAAAGCCAGTAGGAGTTTTCCTTAAGATTCGTTTCGTGCTCGCGGCGCTGTATTTCTTTTACTTTTGTCAGATATTCCGCTGAAGGATGATTTGTTTTCAGATCATTGACAATGCTCATCACATCGTCCATAAGTTCGTCCACCCGCTCCGGATTTGTGCCAAATGTAATTGTAATGGCATAGTCCTGATGGGGATATTCGGATGTCTGTGCATAAGCGCCCACGCCGTATGTTCCGCTCTTTTCTTCGCGGATCTGCTCTCTGAGGCGGATACGCAGATATTCAATCATCGACTGGAGGTAAAAGCGGTTTTCTCTGTTGTATTCAAACTCTCCGGTCATTACCATTCTTACGGTGCTTTTATCTGCAAGTCCCTTGTAAACATCTTTTTTGATAATCCCTTTGGGATAGCGGATGCCGCGGTCAACCCATTTTTCGTTTCTGTTTTTTGAGGGCAGACTTGCAAGATAAGTTTCAATAAGCGGTTTGATTTTTTCCATGTCTATCGCTCCGACAAAGAAAAATGTGAAGTCGCTGAAATCAGCAAATCTGTCCATGGCAAATTCATAAGCTTTTTTGTGGCTTATGCGGTCTATATCGTCAGGCTGCAAGGGCATGCCGCGCTTGTGGTACTGAGTGAGCGTAACCTGCATGGTGTCGCTCAGGGCTTTTTCAGGTGTGCGGCGCTGATTTTCGATTATCTCGCGGAGCTGTGATATATATCTTGTAAAGGCGTCTCCTTCCATTTCCTGCTCGGTAACAGCGATATAAAGTACCTGAAGCATTGTTTCAAGGTCTTCGGGGCTGGCGGAGCCGCGAAGCGTTTCGCTGGTTTCGTTGATGCCTGCCTGCAGAGAAACATCCTTGCCGGCTAGTATTTTTGAAAGAGTTATCTGATCGAATTTGCCGGCGCCGTATTCTCCCAGAAGTCCTGATGCTCTGCTGGCTGAAAGAAAGTCTTTATCTTCGGCGAGAGAATGTCCGCCCGGGCTGTATGCGTTGAAAAGTATCTCATCGTTTTTAAAATCGGTCGGCTTCAGATATACTTTTGCTCCGTTGGAAAGCTCAAGTATGGTAATCCCCAGCTCTTCGTCTTTCTTTTCGCTTACAATTTTACCGGGCTTAGGTTTGTTTTCCATCAGAGGCACATCTGCAAATTCGTCTTTATAAGGCTCGAGTTTTGAATTTTTAACTGCGGTAAAGACGCCCTTAAGTTCTTTTTCTTCGGGAACTTCTATTCCTTCCTGCTCCGGCAGGCTTAGTGTAATAACTATGTTTTCGTCTGTTATCAGTTCATTTATTCTGTTGTTTACTTCTTCTAAGGAAATTTCAGGGATATATTTCTTATAAAGCTCGTATTCATGCTCAATGCCGGGGATGCCTTCACCGTGCATAAAATTGCGCATGTATTCGGTGGCATAGCGTATGGATTCTGTTTTATCGCGTTCATTGTAAATCTGCTCAATGTTTTTCATCATTTCTTTTTTTATTCTGTCGAGCTCACCTTCGGTAAAGCCGTGCTGCTCCAGTCTGTAAACCTCTTCAACTGTTGATTTATAGCCTTGGTCTATCATGTTGGCTTTTAGAATGGAAATAACTGCGAAAGTTCTTGTTGGTCCGATGAAAGTCTGCTCTGCTGCGAATGAAGCAAGGAATGGTGAATTTGGCTCATTGCGTTTTTCGGCAAAGCGGTTGTTCAGCATACCTGTGGCTAAATTTGTTACCAGATTGTTTCTGTATGCTCCGTAAGTACCGTGGTCAGTTTCGTCATGCTTATAATAAATCGTCAGATTTGGCATTGTAAGCTCTTTATCAGTTGCAATGGAAACAAGTGTTTCTTTATGGTCGGGCACATTGTATTCGGTTCTTTCGGGAGCTTTTTCTGGATTTTCTACGCTGCCGAAGTGTTCTTTTATTTTAGCCTCTATTTCAGAAGGTTCAAAATCTCCAACCGCTATAACCGCAGAAAGATTGGGGCGGTACCAGTTATTATAAAAGGTAGTGAATCTCTCGCGGGGAGCGTTCAGTATAACGGCTGTATCGCCGATGGGCAGACGGTCAGCATAGCGTGAGCCGTGCAGCATCTTGGGAAGATGTTTGCGGAGAATTCTCATCTGCGCTCCGCGGTAAACACGCCATTCTTCTAAAATAACTCCGCGTTCTTTTTCAAGTTCTTCGGGGTCGAAGCTGACGTTGTGGAGCCAGTCTTCCAGCACCTGAAAACCGTTGCCTAACATATCAGGCTTATCCATCGGGATTGTCAGCAGATAATAAGTCCGGTCGAAACCGGTGTTTGCATTGACGTCAGCGCCGAAACGCATACCCGTTGTCTCAAGAAATTCAATCAGTTCGTTTTTCGGGAAATTTTTCGTACCGTTGAAACACATGTGCTCAATAAAATGTGCAAGACCTGCTTGATTGTCATCTTCAAGGATTGAACCTGCTTTAATAACTATTTGCAGTTCGGCACGGTTTTCCGGTTTATTGTTTTGACGTATATAATAAACCAGACCGTTATCGAGCTTGCCGATTTTTATTTTGGGATCCACGGGAAGCTTTGCATCGGGATTGTCGGGTATTACATCAGCCCGCGCTGAAAAAATAGCGGCAAAGAAAACTAATGCCGTTAATAAATATAATTTCTTCATCATCTGTCAGTAACCTTTCATTATTATTAAAAAATATTTAATCAATTTATGTCAATTGCAGTAATTAGTAAATTTAATCAATTTTCTGTAAAAAAAACAAAATACTCCGATTTTCGGGTACAGTCTATATTAATACTATATTTTAATGAAAATGTTTCAATAATATTGCAGAGTTCAATGCTTTTTTTATCGGTTTATGGCATTTTTTTTGCAGATTTCAAAAAATGACATAATTGTAATTGAATTATTAATATAAAAAGCATATAATATTGCAGTATTGAAATTTTTTTTTAGTATTTTCGCTTAAGAATATGTATATTGACAGCAGGAAATATTATTGCTGAGAATACTCACTGCATGCAAAAACGGAGCAGGATATGGATTATAACATACCATTTTTCATAATAGATGATGAAGAAGCTGTCATTTTAACCCTTAAGAAAATCATTTCAAAAGTTTTTCCGAACTCCAGAATCAATACTTTTAATGACGGTCTTGACGCCTGGAAATTTATCGAGAAAAACAAGAAACCGATGGTTGTTGTATCCGATATTAACATACCCGGTATAAACGGACTGCAGGTGCTCGGAAAAGTAAGGTCAGACAAAGAATGCGCACAGATTTATTTTATTATCATTACTTCTTCTGCCGACAAAGAAACAAATCTTACCGTACTGAAAAAAGGTGCGGACGATTTTATTACCAAACCATTCTCGGTGGATTTTCTGGTAAGCAAGCTGCGCAACGCGGCAAGGACCGTCCGCCAGTATCTTTTGATGAATGAAGAAAAACGTAAATTTGACGAACTGCTGGAAGAACTCTACGATAACACAAAAAAAGTCAGAGATTTAATAATTAAGCTCGAGCATAACCGCATTCAAGACGCTGAAAAAATACTTAAAAGGGCGGAAGAAGCCGGTATTTGGATACTGAAAAATTTGGACGACACCGGCGGTCTTCTGCCGGAAACTCTTCAAAATGCAGCACAGCTGGCTTATGCAGGCAGGCTCTTTCTGCCCGAAAAAAATATAAATGATCCAGTTATGATTAACGGACAGCCGAAAGGCGAAGTAATGGAAAAAGTGCCGCAATATGCTCTGGAAATGCTTAGCACCTACAGATATCTGAAAGAAGCGGCAAACATACTCTATCATATTTATGAAAATTTCGACGGCAGCGGCATCCCGAAAAAAATAAAATCCTGGCAGATACCTTTGGGATCAAGAATCCTCAGAGCCGTTCTCGATTATGAGGAAATTCAGATTAAGCAAAAACTTACTCCGGGTAAGGCTATGGAAGCTCTCGAGCACGAAAGCAAAAGAATTTACGACTACAGAATTGTGGCAATGCTCGACCAGTACAATGCAGTACACTCCGTCGGCGGTATTGGCAGAGAGAAGAAAATAGAGAAAAAAGAACTCGAACCCCGCATGATTATTTCACGCAGCATCATCACTGAAGCAGGCATGAAAGTCGTTGCGGCTGGCACTCAGCTAACTGAAGAAAAGATAAACACACTCCGAAAAATGACCAAGTCCGATCCGATAATCGGCAATATCTACATCAGAGATTAATATCTGCTGTTATCAGAACATTTCCATATCAATGTCATTATCTCCTCCGCCGGCGCCGTTTCTTCTGTCTCTATCTACAGGATTGAATCTATAGGTAAACGTAAGCATGAAAATCTGAGATTCACGGTTAAACTTGTCATAAGTGTAGAACTGAGAGCTCGATGAGGTCATCTCCCTGAATCTCGAATCAAATATATCTCTTGCTGAAAGAGTGAGCGAAGCGGCTCTCTGCATAAAATCGTATCTAACCCCGAGATCAACGGCGCCGGCAGCTTCCCGTTCACCCTGAGCCGTGAGAGAGGGCCCGCGGAAGAAACTCTTAATTTCAAAACGCAGATCCTTGTAAGCCTTAATATCGGCATAAAAACGCAAGTCCCACGTTTTAGTGCTCGTCGCAGCGTCTTCCTCCAATATATCACCTGAAATGGTATTGTAAAAGAAATTAGGGACAAGATTGAGATTAAGCCAGTCATAAGGAGCATAATTAAGCATAACTTCAACTCCGAGAGCGTCTGAACTGCTCAGATTCGTAAGTGTATGCCTCATCACGCCGTTTGAATCGAGAGTGCGTATCCGTTCGAACTCATTTTCAGTGCTTCTGAAATACCCCTCAATGGTAAAAGAAAAGTCTCCCAGATATTTCTGCCAGCCCAGCTCGTAAGAATCGGTGTACTCGGGTTCGATCTCTGGATCACCTACCCGGTAATTATAAGTGTCGCGGTAGGTAGGAAAAGGTTCAAGAAAGTATCCCCTCGGGCGGTTAATCCTGCGGCTGTAGCTTGCCATTATCTGAGTTTCTTCGTTGAATTTATAAGAAGTATGCACAGAGGGGAACCAATCCACCCGGTCTATTATAAAATCATTTTCAGCTTTGCTAAAGCCCACCTGTCTGTCGGTATATTCCGCTCTTAAGCCGAGTTGATATCCTATGCCGAAAATCTCGGATGCCCATGTGGCATAACCTGCATATATATGCCTTTTAAAATCCATTGTGTTGCTGAAAGTATCGTCGTACTGCATCTCTCCTGTAAGAGTATCCAGTTTATAAAAATCGAACCACTCCTGTTCATCGGTAAGTCTTGCCTGAGCGCCTGCTTCAAATTTTGTTTTTTCGTCAACCGGTAAAGTATAATCCACCTGAAAACGAAATTCATCTTCTACGCCGTCTTCAGAAGATTCAATGCCCGAGCTTTGTTCGTATTTATCATTCCATTCGGCATCGGTAAAATACTCTGATTGATTATCATCTCCGTCGTCTTCATCATAAGAGTAAAAAGCTAAAAAATCAAGTTTCTGACCTTTTTCATCAAAATCATAAGTTAAGTTGTAATTCGTGCTGTAAAAATGGCTGTTTCTTTCCACGGTGCTTCTGCTTTGCGTATAAACAGCCGCATCTCTTAAATTAAAAAGGTCGCCCTTGTTAGACCTTTCAAACAGATGAGAGCCTGCGCTTCCTTCTATTTTCATTGTCAGCATATCGCTGACTTCATATTCGACTCCTGTTTTTACATTCCATCCTCCGCGAAGATGTCTGCCGTTTAAATCAGAATTGAAAATGGTTGTGTCATCATCATAATAGCGTTCTTCGCGGGAAAGCCCCTCGCCTTTGAAGCTGAAGCGGCTGTAATTTGCACTGGCAAGGATTTTCAAATCGGGGAAATTCCAGTTCATCATGATATCCCCTTTGTATTTATCGCCCATACCCGCCATGAGACTGGTCTGTCCGTGAAGCCCGAGGTCGCTGTCGTCTTTCAGAACGATATTTATAATACCAGCCAAGCCGTCGGGGTCGTATTTTACGGAAGGATTGGTAATCAGCTCTATATGGTCAATACTCGAAGCAGGTATCTGCTGAAGTGCGTCGCTGCTCTGAAGCACAGAAGGCTTGCCGTTGATAAAAACCGTAAAATTGGAACTGCCCCGGAGGGTTACGTTTCCTTCTATGTCCACCTGAATGGAAGGAGCGCGTTCGAGGGCTTCCACGGCTGAACCGCCGGAAGAAATAATATCCTGTGAAACATTGACTATTTTTTTATCCAGTGCATATACTACCTTTTTCCGGTCGGCACGGACTTCTACTTCTTCAGCCTGAACCGAGGAAGATCTGAGACCGACATCTCCTATTTCAATTTTTTCGGCTCCCCGCTTTACTGCCATATTTTTGACGGTGCGGCTTTCATATCCTATATACTGCACTTTTGCATAATATCTGCCGTATGGTATATTCTCAATGCGGAAAGTGCCGTTTTCTTCGGAATACGCACCTGTTACGATAGATGAATCTGATGCCGAATAAACAATAATATTTGCATAGGGAAGCGGATCGACCGTTTCACTGTCAAATATCTTTCCTGTCATAACACCGCCGGAAGGGGCTTTTTTCTCGGAAGAACTTCTTTGTGAAAAAGAGGATGCAGAAAACACTATCAGAAAAATCGCTGCTAAAATCAATAATTTATTTTTCATAAAAATAAGTACCAAATGTTAATAAATCGAAACATATCTTTAGACAAATATGTAACGAATTAGTTTAAAGAAAAGTGATTAATAGCAATATTTGCTATAAGGCGGGTAGTAATCTACAGTTTATAATGATAGATACCGGTCAGATAAATCTTTGAGAATATCATATCAAATTAAGATAGGGAAAGCCTATGGCGGCGGCGCCGGCGCCTCCGAGCCACATTAAAACGGCTATGGAAAAAGGAATTGAAAAATTGTCGTCAACAATGAAATTTTCTGATGCCCCCTCTACAATAGCCCCTATCACTGCCGAAATAAGCCCCACTGCAAAATAAGTCCACGGGGCATTAAACAGCAAACCGTAAGCAACAACAGTTGCCATCGCGGTAAGTGCAAATGCAAGCGAACCTTCCAGAGATTTATTGAGAAAATCGGTTTTACCGAATCGCCTGCCTACCAGCGCTGCCGATAAATCGGATATTATCAGGATGGAAAAAGCCGTAACCATAACAATTTTAGGAACGGCAAAAACCAGAACAACCGCTGAAATAAGCACACATGTTGCGCCGTTAAGCGCAAAGCGTTTTTTGACTTCGTGCGGTCTTAAAATACTACCGAAAATCCGGAGAAAGAATTTTCTGGTTCCCCGGTGATTTCTGTAAAGCAAATCAACAAAAATGGCGGCTGCCGCCATCGGTACGAGAACGCTAAGTGCAAATTCACGTGTAACAAAAATGTAAATAATAGGAATAAGAAGCGAAAAAATGTGAATACTCTTGCGCCACATTTCTCTTCTTAGCAGTTTTTCCTCTTTTTGTGTTATATTTGTCTTTATCATGTAAAACATTTTTTTCCTTTTCGGCAATGTTATTAAAAATAAAAGCTTTCGCCAAAATCAACATAGGGCTTGAAGTCCTCGGTAAAAGAGCAGACGGCTATCATGAAATAAACACCGTATTTGCTCCGTTATGCCTTTGCGACGAAATCAGCGCCGAAAAATCTAATGAAATAAAAGTTGTCTGCAAGCCCTCTTTAGGCATACCCATGAGTGAAAACTTAGTCTATAAAGCCGCACTGGCGCTGAAAATATTTTATGACGTACCTCAAGGTGCGGCAATATATATAGAAAAACGAATTTCTGCCGGCGGCGGACTCGGCGGCGGAAGTTCCGATGCCGCATCTGCTCTGCTCTTGCTTTCTAAGCTCTGGCATCTGCCGGAAAATCCTGTCGCTCTTATTACGATTGCGTCTGACCTCGGCTCTGATGTCCCCTTTTTTTTAAAAAAAGGTTTTGCACTCGGCAGAGGGAGAGGCGAAATCCTCGAATATTTCGACCTGTCTCTGCCTTTTTGGACACTTATTGTCATGCCGGGTTTAAGCATCTCCACGAAAGAAGCGTACTTTTCGCTGAACAGAGATGAAACAATGACCGAACCTTCCGATTTGAAAGAAATCCTGTCGGCATCTGTCCATGATGCATCACTTCTGAAAAACAATATCAGAAATGATTTTGAGGAATCTGCATTTAAAAAGTTTCCGGAGCTGAAAGAAATAAAAGAGACTCTTTACAACTGCGGTGCAGCATTTGCGTTAATGTCCGGAAGCGGCTCCGCGCTTTACGGATTTTTTACAAATGAATATCAGGCTCAATTCTCCATAAAACAATTAAATAAATACAGATTGCATTTGTGTCCGCCTGACGGTATTAAGTTTCAATGAACAAGTTAACACAAACTTAATAAAAAATTTTAAAAAAACGAATTTTTTCGTGGTTTTTGAATAATTATCTTATTTGTTCGTTTTTTTATACTTTAGGAAAAAATAACGGGAGAATATGAATATCTTAACAGCAACCGCGGAAGCGGCTCCTTTTGCAAAAGCCGGAGGACTGGCTGATGTGGCGGCTTATCTGCCTGTGGAATGGCAGAAACTCGG
Organism: uncultured Hyphomicrobiales bacterium; assembly: GCA_964577665.1. Classification (GTDB taxonomy): domain Bacteria; phylum Bacteroidota; class Ignavibacteria; order Kapaibacteriales; family UBA2268; genus CAYVTD01. The sequence goes on along the minus strand of CAZOBD010000010.1, from coordinate 15,317 downwards.
GCAGAACCCTGTGGTTATCATGCCGAAATATGCATCTGTCGATACCGCATATTACGGCTTCAGACCTACATTTCTTGTGCTTTATGTCCCTATGGGAGGGTGGATGGAATTCGGGCATCTCTGGCAGGGTACTTTTCCCGGCTCAAATACTCCCGTATATTTGATTGAAAACAATGATTATTTCAACCGTCCGGGCATTTACGGCGACGGGAGTGAATATCCCGACAATGACCGCCGTTTTATTTTTTTCAGCCGCGCAGTCTTTGAAGCCGCTAAAGCGCTGGATTTCAATCCCGACATAATCCATGCGCATGATTATCACGCAGCTTTCACAATGGCTTTTCTGAAATCATGGTATCGGTTCGATCCCCGTTTTTCTGCTGCCGGGGGCGTTTTCACAATTCATAACCTTGCTTATCAGGGTAAATTTAATCCTGCAAGAGCTATGGAATACAGCGGTTTCGGCATGAAGGAAGCATATACGGGTTCGTGGTTTGAGCATCAGGGCGCCGTTAATGCCATGAAAACGGGAATCATGTTTGCCGACAAAATCACTACCGTAAGTCCTTCATACTCTCATGAAATACGACGCCCCGAATACGGCGAGGGTCTGCACGAGGTTTTAAATGCAAAATCGGGAGACCTGATAGGCATTTTAAACGGAGTGGACTACGGCGTTTGGAATCCGATGACTGATAATCACATTTACACTCCTTATTCACTGGCAAGAATTGAAGACAAAAAAGAAAACAAAATTAAATTTCTTAAAGAAAGGGGCATAAGAGAAAAAGACAATCCCGAAATACCTCTTTTTGGTATGGTATCCCGCCTTGCACATCAGAAAGGTATTGATCTGCTGATGGGATGTCTTGAGCATTATCTTTCGGAAAATAAAATCAGATTTGCTCTGCTCGGCTCCGGCGAGCAGTATTATGTTGATTATCTTAATTATTTGAGCTGGAAATATCCCAAGAACGTTTTTGTGTATATCGGGTATAACGAACAGCTTGCACACAGAATAATTGCTTCATCGGACTTCTTCATGGTACCCTCCCGTTTCGAACCCTGCGGGCTGACTCAGATGTATGCTCTGAAATACGGTACCGTGCCGATAGTCCGCTCCACGGGAGGGCTTGCCGATACAGTGCAGGAATACATACCCGGCACCGGCGAAGAGACAGGTTTTGTTTTCTGGCATTTTAGTTCAGACGATATGTCTTATGCTATGAGGCGGGCTCTCAGTATATACAATAAACAACCCCACTGGGATATAGTACGCAAAAACGGCATGCTGAAGGATTTTTCTTCAAGGAAATCTGCCATGGAATATCTAAAGGTGTTTCAATGGGCTAAAGATAAAGCGGGAGGATACTGACATGAAAAAAATCATAATATCAGGCGGAACAGGCATGATAGGAAGCGCGCTAATCCGAAAATTTGATGCGCTCGGATGGAAATCTCATGCTATTTCACGCGATCCTCCCCGAAAGAAATTTAACTTTCAAAAAGGAGTTGAAAAATATATCCTGTTTGATGATTTTCTCTCCGGTGAAAATTTTACTATTGACGACTATGAAGTCGTGGTTAATCTCGCGGGAGCTTCTCTGGCAGACCAAAAATGGACCGATGGATATAAAGAAAAAATAATAAAAAGCCGCACTGATACAACCTCTGCATTTTCCGAACATATATTAAATTCTGACAATCCTCCATCTGTTTTTATTTCCGGTTCTGCTGTCGGCTACTACGGCAATACGGGCAATGCTCTCGTAAAGGAAGATTCAAATCCCGGAGATGATTTCCTTGCTGAAGTCTGCAAAAAATGGGAGCAGGAAGCCTTAAAAGCGGAAAATGCCGCAAGAACAGTTCTTTGCAGAATAGGATTGGTTTTGGATAAGAACGAAGGAGCGCTCGACAAACTAACGACACCGTTTAAATTGTTTGTCGGCGGCAGCATTGGCAGCGGAGAGCAATGGATGTCATGGATACATATTGAGGATTTGACGGACTTGATTGTTTTCTTCATAGAAAATGATGAGTGCATGGGAGCTTTCAACTGCACGGCTCCAAATCCAGTGAAAATGAAGCATTTTGCAGAAGACCTCGGTGATGCTCTCTATAGACCTTCTATTTTCAAAGTCCCCTCTTTTGCATTGAAAATGCTCTTGGGAGAATCTGCCTCAATGCTGCTCGTAAGTCAGAGAGTCGTCCCTGAGAAGGCTTTGGAAAAAGGGTTTGAATTTAGGTTTCCCGAGCTAAAGCCTGCTCTTATTGATTTGCTGCGGGAGCCTAATCCCGAAGACCTGCAGCCTAAACCTATACCAAAATAGTATTTTGCTTAAGAGACTGTTGAACCCAAAATTGTAATTATTTATAACTCGTAGAAACCCCACCCCCGGCACTTACCCGAAGGGAAAGGAAATATGGTAATCTTACTCTTTTGGAAATGCGGTGCATTGAACTTGTTGAAATATGGTTCTCTTCTATCGATTATTTTGATTTTAAGAAAAAGGCGGCTGTTCAAAAAAAACAGCGATGCCTATTGTTTTAAGCCGAAATGCTTAAGTTCCATTACGAAACCGTGGTAATGCTCTGTCTTGCCGGGAAAAGACCATACGCGGGGCTTTGATTTGTAGATTACGGCATAGGGGTCTTTTTGATAGCGAACCATGCCTATTTTGTTAGAGAACCAGCGGTGTATGTACTGTTTTTTTGTAATAGTTATTGTCGAAAGTACCTTCTCATTATTCACGGTGTCAACAAAAAGGGAATCGAAAGTATATATCCTGTCCGGCTTTAAAGTAAACTTATGGGCAAGAACCCTAGCCGTGTCAATGTTTATCATTTCTTCGGCAATGTATTCGCTGTTGTATGTGTAACGTGCTTCATTATCGGTAACCGTACCGCCTTCAAAAGGCAGAGCAATATTTATTCTTTTTGTATCGTAAACGTGCCATTCATCGGAATTGAAATCTGCTATGCGAAACCATGTATCCGGCATAAATGGGATATTTGTCATCTTTTTAGTAAAAAGTTGATGTATCTCTTCTTCCCACTTTCCGAACCAAATAGTATCAATCGGTGAATTATTTCTGTAAACCACCGTTTCATAAGCTTTTAATCCCATTAGCCGATATGATTTTTCAACTACAATTGAATCTGTATTCTCGGTGCCGCTGACCGGAAAAAAATCAGAGTTTATCTCATAAGTTTTGTAAATCCAGTAATTACCGGCGGCAAGAGGCATGTAATCCTTTTCGGGAAGAGGGTTTGGTTCGTTTGCAGTTTCGCATCCAGTCAGTATTAATGAAATCGCTGCAATTAATATAATCTTTTTCATGTTTCCGGAGTAATTTTTTTTAAAAACAAAATTTCATTATGTATATTGACAAATGAAACGTCAAAATGTTACAGAATTATCATAAGTATCTGAAAAATTGAAAAAAAATCAGACAAAAGCATATTTATTCGCTCTGCTTTCCGTTCTTTGCTGGTCAACGGTTGCAACAGCCTTTAAGATAGCTCTGAAAATTTTTTCTCCGGCGGGTCTTTTACTTTCTGCTGTTACGGTTTCACTCATTTTTCTGAGTATTTTTCTTGTTCTCAGCAAAGAAGGAAAGCCCGATTTAAGTCCAAGTGCTCTCTGGCGGTCTGCTGTGTTAGGTTTTTTAAATCCATTTTTATACTATTTGGTTCTGTTTGAGGCATATTCTCTTTTGCCTGCTCAGGAAGCGCTTACTTTGAACTACACATGGGCTGTGGCTGTTGTTCTGCTTTCTGTCCCTATACTGGGACAGAAAATAAGAGTAATTGACATTACCGGTTTGTTTATCAGCTTTTTTGGTGTTATTATAATAGTTACTAAAGGGAAAATCACTTCATTAGAATTTTCAAATTCTTTAGGGATTATACTGGCTCTGGCAAGTTCACTTATCTGGGCGGCTTTCTGGCTGTTCAATCTGAAAGATAAACGGCGTGAACTGACTAAACTTTTTATGAACTTTGCTTTCGGATTTCTGTATATTTTGATTTATGTAATAGCAACAGGTGAGTTATTTCAATTTATTCATGCAATAAATATTGAATCAGCCTTGGGAGGCATATATGTCGGCTTGTTTGAAATGGGTATCACATTTGTTTTCTGGATGAAAGCAATGCAATATTCAGAAACAACTGCCGGCGTTGCCAGCCTTATTTATCTCTCACCCTTTCTCTCATTGATTTTCATAGCTTTGATACTGGGAGAAGCTATTTACCTCAGTTCAATTGCCGGACTTGCTTTCATCATCGGCGGAATATTTTTCAGACAGATGAAACGTCCATGATTCGGGAAAATCACGCAAGGGGATGTTTATTTGAGAGTTAATGCAAAACAGAGTTTTGAAAGAAAAGCACATTCCCAAATCGGAGTTTGGGAATGAGATGCGAAATGTCATTCTGTCCCTGTGCCGAAAGCTTGTTTCAGTATTGTTTCAGAATCTCACGTATGAGGAACACACCCCCTTAATCACCTCTTGGGGAGGGGAGATCCTCCCTCCCTTACTTGTAAGGGAGGGTTGGGGAGGGATCGAAACAGCAGGAAAAAGATGTCCAACATCTGCCAGATGTTGGACATTTGAAACGGAAAGTTATCAGCCTTCGGAATTTCTGAGAACCAGTTCTTCGAAAGTAAACTTCTTAACCGGAAAAAAGAATACAATACCTGCAAGAGCAAGCTGCCCGAGGTTTTCAAATATTTTCATCCAGCTTATGGGCTGCTCCTGAATATGGGAATAACATCCGCAGCTTATATTTAGCCCTCGTGCCATTGCGGAGGCAACTGCTATGATGAACACAATCAAAAGGGCGCCTGTAATGGCGGCGCTGGCGCGGAGTCTTATTCCTCCAATGAGAAACAAGCCGCAGATGAGTTCTATCCACGGAAGTATCAGTGCAAATATATTGATAGTAAAATACGGCATAATGTCATAGTTATTTATCTCCTGGGCAAAAACTGCAGGATTAGCTATTTTACCGGCAGCAGCCATAATGAATATCATGCCGAGTATCAGCCTTGCAGATAAAACAATTAACGGATTTCCCAATATTTTTTTTATATTTTCCATATTCAATATTTCGATAATTTTTAACCTTACTATTGCAATTAGACTATTAATCATATTAATTATTGAAAAAAATGCTATGACTGTATTTTTTATTTCTTTTTTTTGCTTAATTCTTATTATATTATTATATTATATCATTATGCAAATTTCTCACTAAAAAGGGGTATATCAAAATGAGAAGTATATCTGTATTCTTTGCTGTATTTTTTCTTCTGTCCCTTTTTTCCTGCGACAACAGCACATCCGCCGATGACGAAGGATTGCTGATAAGGGGGACTGTGCTGGACTACGACACCCGCCTTCCGCTTGAGGATGTTTATATCTATACCGATCCTGCAACCGAAACACGTCTTACAGACAAAGACGGAAAATTTCAAATCAGAGCAGCAAGCCAGGGCGAGTACATTATTCATTCGGAACTGAAAGATTACATCAGCAAAGCAACGCCTGCCGGCGCTAACGAAGAAAGAGCCGTTGATATTATTATATTAATGCAGTCCGGTGAATCTGCCAATATTCCTCCAACGGCTCCGGAGCTGCTCAACCCGAAAGACAACAGCATTGTACACGTGAGCAGCGTAAAACTATATTGGCAGTGCACCGATCCAAACGGAGATGATCTCAAATACTCATTGTATTTCGATGAAAACAATCCTCCTGCAAATCTCATAGCTTCAGACCTAAGCGATACCGTATATGACAATGTCGAGGTTAAACCAAATACCAGATATTTTTGGCGGGTGAAAGCTTTTGACAAATACAACGCCGTATCAACAAGCCAGATTGCAACCTTCAAAACTGCCGATACTGTGGGCAGTATTAACACGGATGAATTGATACTTATGCTTTCTTTTGATAACCATACTACTGATATTTCAGGTAACAGCTATGATGCAGTAAACTACGGCGGCATGTTTACACAGGACAGAAAAGGTGGAGAAAACTCTGCGATACACTTCAACGGTCATGAAAATTCTTATGCTGAGATCCCATACAGCAATATATTCAATGTTCCCGTTTTTACTTATGCAATGTGGGTCAAACCCTCACCCGGTTACGGAGTTGCTTTTAAAAATTACATAGATATTATCGGAAGATGGGGAACTCCGCAAAAACAAAGTTTTACCATCAGCATACTGAATACAGGCAATTTAGCCACTCAGTTTTATGACGGGAGTTCTTTTTCTTTAAATACCAGTCAGGCAGTAATTCCTACAGACCAATGGACTCATATTGCGGTTACATATCAGGAAAATATCTGCCGCATGTACATCAATGGCAACCTCGAATTGCAGTACTCGGTTGTTTTCCCCAGAGCTACGGATTATACAATGCTCCTTGCAAAAAGACATGTAAGCTCAAACGGCACTCACTATAAAGGGGGCGTTGATGATCTTTATATTTTCGGCAGGGTTCTCTCAAATGATGAAATAAAAGTCCTGGCTGAAACAGATTAGGAAAAACTCATTGAAAATAAGAGCCGTAACAATATGTTTTGCTAAATTACAGTTTTTATTTTCGGTTAAAAATAAACAGATGAAACGTCCATGATTTTAAGAAAATCACCCAAGGGGATGTTTATTTTTGGTAGGTTTGCCATATATTGAAGAAAAGTAAATGAAAAACCGAAAGAGACCCCACCCCGGCCCTCCCCAAGGGGAGGGAGCAAGATCATTGAATTCCCTCCCTTTGGGGAGGGTTAGGGTGGGGCTTAAAATGAACAGATGAAATATGATTTGTTTTATATGTCTAATATTTCCTCCGGCTCCGCAGCAAGTGAGGAATGACAGCAAATAAGACATATTTCAGAAGTTCTTATAATAAATATTCAACAGACATGCTAAGTCCTGTATATAAAAAAGCCTTGAAAATAGCCGGGATTTATCTGGTTCTCGGCATTCTATATATTATTTTTTCCGATGAACTTGTACACGGCATCTTTCGTAATCCGCTTCTTATCAGCAGAATACAAACTTATAAAGGAACAGCTTTTATCGTAGTTACTGCAGGAATTCTTTTCTTTTTGATTTACAGAGAAATGAAGAAACAGTATGAATCGGAAATAAAAATACGGGAAAGCAGCCGGCTGAAATCCGTGTTTTTAAATAACATGACTCATGAAATACGTACTCCGCTCAATGCAATAATGGGATTTTCCCAGCTTCTGAATGAGCCCGAAACCACTCACGAAGAAAAAAAATACTATGCGGAAATAATAAAAAACAGCGGAAAACAGCTTTTGCGGATAATTGATGATATACTCGAAATATCAGTGCTGGAGACCAAACAGCACAAAATCGAATCAGAGTACTTTTCTTTAAATGAACTCATTAAGGATCTTTATGTTGTATTCAGTATCCAGTCAAAAGAAAAAAACATCCCGATTTATCTTAAGAATGATGCCGGGCAGGAAGATATAACACTAAATACAGATAAAAGAAAACTGGAGAAAATACTGAGCACTTTAATAGAAAATGCTTTGAAATTTACGGCGAAAGGTTACATAGAAATAGGATATGAGAAAAAGAACGGCATACTGGAAATATATGTAAAAGATACCGGAGCCGGGATTGCGGCAGAGAATCAGGAAAAAGTATTCGACCTTTTTACCCAGACTGAGGAAAGCAGCGCTAACGCCGTAGGAGGTCTTGGCATCGGACTCTCAATAGCCAAAGAAAACACCATGCTTTTGGGCGGAGAAATTAAACTGGATTCTGAAATAGGAAAAGGCTCCTTTTTTACGGTTTCCCTTCCGGTATAAAATATTTTTTTAACAATTAAAAAGAATTATATCCTTTGATTTTCGTTATAATACCTAAGATGTGTTTTTATTATTACAGCGAAAAGAAATGAGATATATTAAATGGTTTATCGCCGCCGCAGTTTTACTGACACTGACCGGCTGCCCGGAAGAAAATCCCGATTTGGTAAATCCCCCCCCTCAGACAGAATCCGTCTATGCGCGTTTTATTAATCTTGCCGGAGACCAAGAACCGCGAACTTTAGCAATGGAAGGCGGCTTTTCTTTTACGGATATCGAATACAAACAGTGTACAGAGGGCGTTCATCCCCCTATGGACTCAGTTACAGTACGTATAAAAAAAGGCGAAACCGAAGAGATACGCACTCCCCGCCGGGTCCGCTTTGTAAGAAACACTTACTATACTTTTTTTGTACTGCCGACGGCTGACAACAGTGAAAAGCCTTATAATCCGGCAGACAGCCTTATATATATACCCACTACCACGGGACTTGGCGAGCAGCCTAATATATCATACATTAAAGCCTTCAATGCCAATCCTGATTCGACAGTTACCTATACTATTACCTTTGGCTGCCCTAACGGACCTCCCATAGCAACAAGAATGCGATACAGGCAGTTCACATTTTTAACCAAGGTACGCTCGGGCGAAACAGGTATTTCCATCATACGCCACAAGGATTCGGTAGATGAAAACTTAGGTTTGTTCCGGCTTGATCTTCAGGAACAGACCGAGTACACCGTATTGATAACAGACGGCGGACAGGGAGAGGAAGAAAGCATTTATATTCTCAACGATTACGATCCGACTGAAGGTGCAATGAGGTTTGCCGAACCTGAACCGGAAACAATGGCTTTCATACGATCTGTCAATGTTAGTTCGGCAAACGTAGAGACCCTTAAAGAACCGGATATTTTTATTGAAAATCTGGCTCCTTATACTGTCGGAGAGTTCAGAGAAGTAACCGCCTGTACCTCCCTGATGGCTGATTCTCTTTCCGCATATATAAACGGTGAGTTGAAAAGCGCCGCCACCTCTGCCCTTGAGGTTTTCAACCGCTACTCACTTTTCGTGTTTGACTCTCTCGACGGTGACGGAAAGCTGTCTGTCTTAGCCGAACCGACAAGGCTTACCCCGCCCGAAGGTATGGCTTACGTACGCGTAATACATGCGGCAGAGGGCGATCCTGCCATTACGGCGACAGTACTTGCAAGGGGCGATACATCCGAACTCGGTTTTCAAAACGGAGTAAAGCTTAGCGATCTACTCTATTATGGCAGAATAGGCAGTCCCGTATTGGTTAAAGAAGGTTTGCTGCCACTTGGCATTTTTACTTCAGGTACGCCGTCCCGTCTTCTTTTTGCAGCTACCGCGCGGGTGGAAAAAGGAAAGAACTATGTAATGGTAATCAGTAAAACTGTAAGCGGTGAATACAAGATTGCAATGATAGAAGACGAAGATGAAAATCAAAGCATCGATTTTTACGAAGAAAGCGTTTACTGCTCATTTGTTAACATGGTCGCCGGACCAAACTATGTTAATTTTGCACTGAAATCTGACATAGAATCGGATTTTTCAATCGAAGAAGCTAAGTTCTATTTTTCGACAAGCCTTACATCTATCGTAAGAAGCGGTGCAAATACTGTTACTATTGAAGGACAGGACTTTAATTTCAATGCCGAAAAGGGCAAACGTATATTGATAGTGGCGGGAGGAGAGCCCACAGATGTCGAGTATGTTATAATTCAAACCGATCCGATGGGTACAGACCTTGATTCTTACAGGCGCCGTTTCGTAAATGCCGCTACGAGTGTCGATAATCTGACAGTTACTCTTCATTCCGCTGAGGGAGATGTGCTTGCCAACAATCTGCCCTACGGACAGGCAAGCGATCCAAGGAACGTAACAACCGAAAGAAAAATAAGCCTTGTGTTTTTCAATTCCGATACTTTTGTTACTAACAAGTCAGATTCCCTATATAAAATGAATGATATAAAACTTGCTAAAGGAAAAAATTATTCTATAATTTTCGGAGGCATGGATGGCAGTTACTCTGCTTTAGTTCATCAGGAATATTAAACTGTCTGCTATTGAAATATCAAACAATTTGTATGTAAATGTATTTTCCTCAAATAGTGATAAGTTTTGATATGTTTTCGGCATTAGTTCATCTGTTTATTTTGTAGGGAACAGGCATGCCTGTTCCCTACTTTAACCTTCCGAAGGTTTCAAACCTTCGGAAGGTTCGTTCTTCCTTTCTAAAATAATCATCCAACTTGGGTGTTTTCCCGAATCATGGATGTTTCATCTGTTTATTTTTTACTTTCTGCTTCAGATGTCCAACATCTGCCAGATGTTGGACATCTTTTTGCTCCTATTGTTAGAACATTTTGATTTTTCGCATCTCATTCCCAAACTCCGATTTGGGAATGTGCTTTTCTTTCAAAACTCTGTTTGTCTTAACTCTCAAATAATCGTTCTCTTTGAGTGATTTTACCTAATCATGGATGTTTCAATTTCTTATTTCCTTTCAAAGTATAACATAAAGAAGGAGAGAAAATATGTTTTTTTTGGGTAACCTCTTTATTAGAACAGAATATGAAAATATCGGGTTTATCGAGAGAAATTATTGATAAATCATTTTTTTGTTATATTTTTCTTTTATTTTTTGATTTTCATATATTTTATTAGTATATATGCAAACTATAAGTCTGTATCAAAAATTATAATACTCCATGAAAAAATCTGATTTTTCACATCTCAAAGCAATTTACGTCAACTGCACTTTAAAAAAATCACCTCAACAAAGCCATACCGAGGGCTTGATGAAAGTTTCAATGAATATAATGAAAAAGGAAAACGTTGATGTCGATTACATCCGTTTTATTGATCACAACACTGCTTTCGGGGTTTATCCCGATATGACAGAACACGGCTGGGAGCAAGACGAATGGCCCCTTCTTTTCAAAAGAATTTTCGCGGCTGATATACTAATAATCGGCACTCCCATCTGGCTCGGAGAAAAATCGTCAGCGGCACAGAAGCTTATTGAGAGGCTTTACGGCATGAGCGGAGAACTTAACGAAAAAGGGCAGTATCTTTATTACGGAAAAGCCGGCGGGTGCGTGATTACCGGCAACGAAGACGGGGTGAAGCACTGCGCTATGGGGATGCTTTATGCTTTACAGCATCTGGGTTACACCGTTCCCCCTCAGGCAGACTGCGGATGGATCGGTGAAGTCGGACCCGGACCGAGCTACCTTGACGAAGAATCCAATGCCGCAAATAATGATTTCACGAACAGAAACACTACCTTTATGACATATAATCTTCTTCATCTTGCTAAAATGCTGAAAGACGCCGGCGGGTATCCTCCATACGGCAATTCCAGGAAAGACTGGAACGACGGCACACGCTGGAATTTCGAAAATCCCGAATACAGATAACAAATTACCAGTGAATAATTCTAATGACGTTCAGGGATTAATATAATTTGAGTATTTACCTGCGGTAAGCACTTACCAGACTTCTGATAATGATATAAGCGGAAAGAGCAAGTATAAGCCCTCCCCAAAACCAGTAAGGAAGAAAAAGATTTTGCTGCATTACCATAGTGTCAGAGTAATATCCCTTTCCGCCGACAACTCCTCCGCCGGAGAAAAGATAGTTTATGCTTAGATAAAGGCTTATCAATGCCTGTATTCCCAGAAACTGGAGGGCGAACCTTTTTAATCCGGGGTTCCCTTTTAATGAAATGTACATAATCACAACAGCAAAAAGCAATATAACGGCGAAACCAAAACCAAAAACAGGTCTTACCCAGAAAACAAGAGAAACAATAAGCATAACCCCCAGCAGAAAAAGTATCAGGGATGTCATTTTTTGCCGGGTTGACGCGGCTATGAACAGCGCCCCCGTGATTGTCGGACCGAGGGGTCCGGCGCCGGCAACCAAAGCTTTTCCTATATTCCCCAAAAAAAGCGGACCGGAGTGTGCAGCAAGACCTGACCCGTTAGGATATAACTCAAGATAAAGAAAATTACCTCCAAGAAGCAGTGCCGCTAAACCGTGCCCCATTTCATGAAACCATGTTCCCAAAATGGTAAACGGATAGAGAATATATCCCCCGCCGGGAAGCTGCCACAATACAATGGTTGCCACAGCAAACACAGCAAGTGTTACAGCTCCCCTTTTTTCATTGCTTTTTATATTTTCGGTTTTTTCCATATCATATCAAATATTTTCCACTTATTAAATGCAACATAAAACTATTTTATTGTAAAAATCTGCATTGCAATATATCCAAAACATGCAATAATTCCTAATAAAATTCGTGCTAATTCTCAGTAATGGCAGGAGGATAAAGAAGATACAGGAGTGAAAAAAATGAACTATCAAAAATTAACCTTAAAATCGCAGGAAGCCGTGCAGACGGCTCAGGAGATAGCCGTAAGTTACAATAACCAGTCTTTAATGCCGGAGCATCTTCTGGCTGCGCTGGTGCAGGATTCAGAAGGAATTACTCCCGATATTTTAGGCAAAATAGGTGTAAATCCGGGAAACATAAAAATAAAAGTGAACGAACTTTTGGAAAAACTGCCGAAGGTGGGCGGAGGCTTGACAAAAACATTTCTTTCCCCCGAGCTTTCGGGAGTTTTTGACAAGGCTCAGAAGGAAGCCGACCGCATGAAAGACGAATATGTAAGCACCGAGCATCTTCTTATTGCATTAAGCGAGAGCAAAGGCGAAACAGGAAAACTTTTAAAAAACAGCGGCGTTACAAAAGACTCAATTTTGAACGTACTAAAAAGCGTAAGAGGCAGCCGGCGGGTTACAGACCAAAACGCCGAAGATAAATACCAATCACTGAAGCGCTACGGAAGAATGCTGAACGACGAAGCCCGCAAGGGTAAAATTGATCCGGTAATCGGCAGGGACGATGAAATACGCCGGGTGATGCAGGTGCTTTCCCGCCGCAGAAAAAACAACCCCATACTCATCGGCGATCCCGGCGTTGGAAAAACCGCAATAGTGGAAGGCATTGCCCAGCGCATCGTATCGGGCGATGTGCCCGAAACCCTGCTGAGCAAAGAGATTGTCGCTCTTGAAATGGGCGCTTTGGTGGCAGGCACAAGTTTTAGAGGCCAGTTTGAGGAAAGGCTCAAAGCTATCATCAAAGAAGTAGAAGATTCAAATGGCGAAATCATTCTTTTTATTGACGAAATACATACCCTTATCGGCGCAGGAGCGACTTCGGGCAGCATGGATGCGGCAAATATCCTAAAGCCTGCTCTTGCCCGCGGCGATCTCCGCTGCATAGGAGCGACTACCCTTACTGAATATCAAAAACACGTTGAGAAAGACCCGGCTCTGGAAAGAAGATTTTTGAAAGTACTAATAGACGAACCGAACGTGTATGATACTATTTCCATTCTGCGGGGACTGAAGGACAAATACGAAGTGCATCACGGGGTTAGAATAAACGACAGCGCTATAGTTGCCGCCGCAGAACTTTCAGACAGGTATATCACCGACCGCTTTCAGCCTGATAAATCCATTGACCTGATTGACGAAGCGGCAAGCAAGCTTAGGATGGAAATAGACTCAATGCCCGATGAGCTCGACAAAATCGAAAGAAATATACGCCGTCTGGAGATTGAAAGAGAAGCTTTGCTGAGGGAACTCAATGCAAAATAAGATATTAAGCTGATAAGTGCATTTTTCCTAAAATAAATCAAAATCTTTTGTTTATTTCAGGGAAAAAGTATATTTTCGCTGGAAATGTATTATTTAATTAAATAGTATAGAATTAAAACTTCGTTTATCCATTGGAGAGCGGTGTTATACGAAACATTAGAAAAACATTCGCTTTAATGTATAGCTTTATGGGGATTTACGAATAAAAAAGGGCAGTTGCGTATAAAAACGAGTTGTCCTGAATTCGCTCCGCTCATTCAGGACAACGTGTCTGGGGTAAGCGGGGAGTCCGCTCCGCGAACTCTGTACAACATGGGGTAAACACAATAATAAGAATTACTCCGCTTACCCCAGACACGTTGTAGAGCATTTGACCGAACCGCTATCGTATAATAAAAGCTCATATCGTATCAGAATTTTCGAATATTTATCGAATAAAAACGAATCATATCGTATCAAATTGAAAGTAAAGTGATATATTTGAAGTATGGAAAATAAGGTACATACATTTTCTCTCAATATTGATTGGGAGCTTATCCGACTGATAAGCCAAATTGACCGATTTGATGCTTCATGGACTACGATAGAAAAAAAAGAAGGACAAAGTTTAAAGCAATTAAAAACGATTGCCACTGTTCGAAGCGTTGGGGCTTCAACACGTATTGAAGGTTCAAAAATGTCTGACGAAGAAGTTGAAGTCTTGCTCAAAGAAATTGACATAACAAAAATTGCAGATAGAGATTCACAAGAAGTCGTGGGTTATTTTGAAACACTTGATTTAATTTCGGAATCACATGAAGAAATATCAATTACAGAAAGTAACCTGAAAAATTTGCACAATGTTTTAATGAAATATAGCAAGAAAGACGAGTGGCATAAAGGTAATTACAAGCAGCATAGCAATGCTGTAGAAGCTAAGCTTCCAGATGGAACTCGACAGATAATATTTCAGACCACCGAAGCTGGATTCCCGACACAGGATGCAATGAGATTCCTAATTGATTGGTATGTAAACGACAATGAAACTCATCCATTAGTAAAATGTGCATTATTTGCTTATGAATTTGTGAGTATTCATCCGTTTCAAGACGGAAATGGTCGTCTGAGCAGATTGCTTTCAACCCTGCTGCTACTAAAACATGGATATAAATGGATTCAATATGTAAGTTTTGAACATGAAATAGAAAGTAGAAAAACTGAATATTATAGAGTTTTAAGGAGTTGTCAAGCACAAAGACCCTATGAAGATGTAACGGATTGGATTCGATTTTTCTTTGATGCACTTGGAAATATTCAGACTCAACTAATGATAAAACTTGAAAGTAAAGGAGTTGAAACAAGATTGTCGCCAAGAGAAAAATCCATATTGACTTTCATAGAAAACAATTCGGGATGCAAATCTGGTGATATTGCCAAAAAACTCGGAATTCCAAGTCCCACAGTTAAGCGGATTTTGCCTGAATTGATTGATAAAAACTTGATTGAAAAATTTGGAACAGGACCTGGGACTAATTATTCGATAAAATAAAAAAACGCCCTACAACAATGTATATACAAAATAGGCGGGATAGCAGTAAATTGGTAGGTTGTAGCCCGCTTCAAAATTGCAACGGTTTGATAAGTTCGAAGCGCGCAATCGCCTACTTTGTATATACTCAACGTTGGGCACAATTTTCTTGTTAAGTCCTCCCCAAACTCTTTTTTTTAAGCTCAATAAGTTCGCCGGCTAAGTCTGTTATTAATGATTCCCGTA
>CAZOBD010000009.1:0-47302 GCA_964577665.1 uncultured Hyphomicrobiales bacterium | reverse complement strand
CAAGGAACCTCTTTTTTTTTATTGTCTTTTTCAACTAAAACAAAGATAACACCATTAAAAGCAAGAAACAATAATAATGATTACTTGTACTTTCTTTTACATTACTTAAAATATATTATTATTAATAATGAATCTGGAAGTGTATTTGGAGCAGTAAATAAAGAGGTTTTAAGTAATATAAGTTTCTTGTGCCCTCCCCTCCCCGAACAAAAAGCCATAGCGGAAGTTCTTTCCAGTCTCGACGACAAAATAGACCTGCTGCACCCCCAGAACAAAACTCTCGAGCAAATGGCAGAAACCCTTTTCCGCCAAATGATGTCTGAACATGATTTCAGCAGATTTAAAGATGGACAGGATATAAAATCTTGTTCATCAAACAATCCTCATAATCCTGTTCAAGACGATGAAGAAGCTGAGGAAGAGTGGAAGGAAGGAGTCTTACCTGATGAGTTTGATTTTTTAATGGGGCAATCTCCCAAAGGAACTTCATTTAATAAAGATGGCATCGGCATTCCAATGTATCAAGGAAATGCTGACTTTGGTTTTAGATTTCCTGATAAAAGAGTGTTTACAACAGAGGCTACAAGATTAGCTCATAAATTCGACACATTAATAAGTGTACGTGCACCAGTTGGTGAACAGAATATGGCTTTTGAGGAATGTTGTATCGGTCGTGGTGTTGCTCGTTTTAGATATAAAAAAAATAGCAACTATTATACATATACATACTTTAAGCTACGTTCCTTAATGGATGAAATTAAGCAGTTTAATAATGAGGGAACTGTTTTTGGGTCTATAAGTAAAGCTGATTTTGAAAATTTATTGATTATGATTCCACCAAAGGAATTGATAGACAGATTTCAAAACGAAGTAAAACCATTAGACGATAAAGTAATAGCAAATGTTAACCAAATCCGCACACTTGAAAAGCTCCGGGACACGCTGCTGCCGAAGCTTATGAGCGGGGAAGTGAGGGTGGAAGATGTCTGAACATGATTCACGGGATTTCGGGATGGACAGGATTATTTTTATATTACAATAAAAATCTTGTTAATCCAAAAATCAAATAATCATGTTCAAGACAATTTACATAATCCGCACACTTGAAAAGCTCCGGGACACGCTGCTGCCCAAGCTGATGAGCGGGGAAGTGAGGGTTTCTATATAATTATGAATTACTAATTACGAATGAATGAAAATCAGCAATAATATAAAAAAGTTTAGTAAAAAGTAAACTATTATGAGTAAATTTGCGTTAGAGAATATGAACGCTTTTTCCGGCGAAGTAAGATTTCATAAAGTAATAAAAGACGGAATATGCCTGATTGACGAATTCGAACTTTCTTTGGAAAAAGATAAGGAGAAGCAAAAACAGCTTGCTAAAATCTTTCAGAGAATGGAAAGATTTGCTAATAAACAGCAGCTTACAAAAAAACACATAAATACAATTCAGGATTTGAAAAATGAAGGAGTTATACTTAAAGAACTTAAAGAAAAACAGATAAGAGTTTACTTTTTCCAGACAG
This sequence comes from uncultured Hyphomicrobiales bacterium, assembly GCA_964577665.1. Lineage (GTDB taxonomy): Bacteria > Bacteroidota > Ignavibacteria > Kapaibacteriales > UBA2268 > CAYVTD01. Next base: position 45,776 of record CAZOBD010000009.1, on the reverse strand, counting down.
ATGATGACTACAATAATGCTTATGTTTTAATAGGAGGTTTTGTAAAAGACAAGCAGCAAAAAGATATAAATAAAGCAAAAAAAATAATAAAAGAGTATTTACAGGAGATAGGGAAATGAACAGAGAAGAACTATTAAGAAATCCGGGCTACTGGACTGATAAAATACATTATAAGTTATATGACTTGCTGAGGGAAGAGCTTAAAAAGCAGGGCATAAAGAAGAAAGAACTGGCAGAACTGCTGGGCGTTTCAAAAGGTTACATTACACAGATTTTCAACGGTGAAGTTGACCACCGTGTTTCAAAACTTGTAGAACTTGCCATGGCTGTAGGATATATTCCGTTTATTGAGTATAGGAAAACCGAGGAAGTGATTTATAATGATATTAATTTGATGAATTACAGTTCTGAGCAAAAAGCAGATTTAAACAGTACTCAATTACTTAAACTTAGTAGTATGGAACCTTTGACAATTTGCCAGTATCAATATAACCCAGGACATAAGCCCTTAATCAATTCCAACAGGTTCTCGAGTCAGTTTTCAGCAGGAGAAATATATGAAGAAGAAGCAATCAACAAAGCAAGCTAATACTAAAGACACAAAGGAAATTAGCTACGGTTTTAAAACAATCATTATTGAGAATTTCTTGTTAACTGAACCCAAGAATGATATAACTGAAAACTTTTCACCTGAAAGTCTGAAATTCGGTTATGGTTTTAACTTTTTTACAGATAAACAAAATGATCTTTTTGTCTTTACTTTGCATATAACATATAAGTATCATTTTGATGAAAGAATAGTAGATTTAATAAATCTAACTACCACATCAGTTTTCAATATTGAAAATCTTAATAAATATCTGAATGAGAAGAATCAGTTAGTCGATTTCCCCAATAACTTAATGATTATCATGTTTAATCTGAGTTATTCTTCAACGAGGGGGATTTTATTTGAAAAAACTCAAGGTAGTTTTATGAATCAATTCCTGCTGCCAATAATCAATCCCGCTGAAGCTATAGAAAGAAAATTAAAACAGTTAGATGAACCGTCTTAATGAAAATGAAGTAGAACAGTTAACTGTTGAACTGCTGAAGCAGCAGGGTTACGGTTATGTTTTTGCTCCTGATATTGCACCCGACGGACAAAACCCGGAGCGCAGCAGTTACGATGAAGTATTGCTTATTGACAGGTTAAAGCAGGCTGTCCGCAGCATCAACCCGGGCATCCCCTATGAAGCTCAGGAAGGAGCGTTAAAAGAACTGCAGCGTATAAACTCACCGGAGCTTATTGCCAACAACGAAACCTTCCACCGCATGCTTACCGAAGGCATCAAAGTATCATATCAAAAGGATGGTCAGCAGCGGGGAGACCTTGTCTGGCTCATAGATTTCAACACTCCTGAAAACAATGAATTCTTAGCCGCTAATCAGTTCACCGTTATTGAAAATAACAATAATAAGCGCCCTGATTTAGTTCTTTTTGTAAACGGCTTACCTCTTGTAGTGTTAGAACTTAAAAACCCCTCAGACGAAAATGCGACCATCAAATCCGCTTTTAAGCAATTGCAGACTTATAAACACACTATCCCGGGGCTTTTCACTTACAACGGCTTTATGGTCATTACTGACGGACTTGAGGCCAGGGCAGGCTCCCTTTCCGCAGAGCTTTCCCGCTTTATGATGTGGAAATCATCAGACGGCAAAGAAGAAGCATCGAACCTTGTAAGCCAGTTGGAAACGCTTGTAAATGGCATGCTCAATAAGAAAACTTTGCTCGACCTAATCCGGCATTTCATTGTCTTTGAAAAGAGCAGGAAAGAAGACAAAGACGGCATAATTTCTATTAAAACGGTTAAAAAACTCGCAGCATATCATCAGTACTATGCAGTAAACCGAGCAGTTGAATCTGTCCTGAGAGCATCTGGATATTCAACGGAAAAGCATGTAGTCAAAGAATCACCTGAAAGCTATGGTGTAGCAGGTGTAAAGAGCCAGCCCAAAGGCGACAGAAAGGGCGGAGTTGTCTGGCATACTCAGGGCAGCGGGAAGTCCCTTTCAATGGTTTTCTTCACCGGAAAAATAGTTTTAGCCTTAGATAACCCCACCATAGTTGTAATAACAGACCGCAATGATTTAGACGACCAGTTATTCGATACCTTCGCAGCTTCCACCCAGCTATTAAGGCAGGAGCCAAAACAGGTTGAGAACCGTCAGCACCTGAAAGAACTGCTAAAAGTAGCTTCGGGCGGAGTAGTTTTCACAACTATTCAGAAGTTCCAACCCGAGGAAGGCAATGTTTACGAAACACTGTCCCAAAGGGAAAACATAGTAGTAATTGCAGACGAAGCGCACCGCACCCAATACGGTTTCAGGGCAAAGACCATTGACGACATAAACACATCCGGGGAAACAATAGGCAAAAGGATTGTTTACGGCTTTGCAAAGTATATGCGTGATGCCCTGCCTAACGCAACGTATATGGGTTTCACAGGCACTCCCATTGAAAGCGCCGATGTAAACACTCCCGCAGTCTTTGGGAACTACATTGATGTTTATGATATTGCTCAGGCAGTCGAGGATGGAGCAACTGTCCGCATTTTCTACGAAAGCAGACTCGCTAAAGTAAACCTAAGCGATGAAGGTAAGAAATTAGTAAAAGATTTGGACTCTGAACTCTCTCAGGATGACTTAACCGAAACACAGAAAGCCAAAGCAAAGTGGACACAGTTAGAAGCGCTGGTAGGCAGCGAAAACCGCTTAAAGAACATTGCTAATGATATTATAAAGCACTTTGAGCAGCGTCAGGAAGTATTTGATGGTAAGGCTATGATTGTCAGCATGTCCCGGAGAATAGCAGCAGACCTTTACGAAGAAATAATCAAGTTAAAGCCCGATTGGCACTCAGACGAATTAACAAAGGGAACAATCAAAGTAGTAATGACCTCTGCCAGCTCAGACGGCTACAAAATCGCTAAGCACCACACTACAAAGCAGCAGCGAAAAGTACTTGCAGACCGCATGAAAGATACCGAGGACGAGCTAAAACTTGTTATTGTCCGGGATATGTGGCTTACAGGATTTGACGTACCGAGTATGCACACAATGTATATAGACAAGCCCATGAAAGGGCATAACCTGATGCAGGCAATAGCAAGGGTTAACCGTGTCTATAAAGACAAACCCGGTGGTTTAATAGTCGATTATCTCGGTATAGCGTCAGACCTTAAAAAGGCGCTTTCTTTCTACTCAGATGCAGGGGGTAAAGGCGACCCGACAATAGCACAGGAGCAGGCTGTTGATTTGATGTTGGAAAAGCTCGAAGTAGTTTCAAGCCTGTTTCACGGCTTCCCATACGAGGACTATTTCGATGCCGGCACATCAAAAAAACTAAGCATGATACTCGCTGCAGAAGAGCACATATTAAGCTTAGAGGACGGAAAGAAACGCTTTATAAATGAAGTCACTGCCCTGTCAAGAGTATTTGCAATAGCCATCCCGCATGAACAGGCTATGGATATTAAGGATGAAGTTGCTTTCTTTCAGGCAGTCAAGGCTCGCCTTGTAAAGTTTGATGCAACAGGAACTGGCAGAACAGATGAAGAAATTGAAACAACTATCCGTCAGGTGATAGACAAGGCATTAGTTTCAGAGCAGGTGGTAGATGTTTTTGACGCAGCAGGTATTAAGAAACCGGATATATCTATTCTATCAGAAGAGTTTCTCCTTGAACTGAAAGGCATGGAGCATAAGAATGTAGCTCTGGAAGTTCTGAAAAAGCTCCTAAACGATGAAATCAAATCCCGTACAAAGAAAAACCTTATAATGAGCAAAACTCTCATGGAGATGCTCGAAGATTCAATAAAGCGTTATCACAACAAAATACTTACCGCTGCCGAAGTAATAGAGGAACTCATTGAACTGAGTAAAGAAATAGTCAAAATGGACAGTGAAGCGCAGCAATTGGGGCTGTCAGAGTTTGAATACGCTTTCTACACTGCCGTCTCGGACAACCAAAGCGCAAGGGAGCTAATGAAAAAGGACACGCTGAGGGAGTTAGCCGTCATCCTCACCGAAAGAGTAAAAGCAAACGCATCAATAGACTGGACAATAAAAGAGAGCGTCCGGTCAAAGCTGAAAGTGATTATCAAGCGCACTCTACGGCAATACGGATACCCCCCTGATATGCAAAAGCTCGCAACAGAAACCGTCCTGAAACAAGCCGAACTAATGGCAGCAGAAATTACGTGATTTTAATATGAAAAACATGGTTTTCTTAAGTTAATATATTATTTAAAAAAATCTATATCTATCGGAGTTTTAAAAATGAAGAAACTGTTAAGCCTGATTATTTTGGGATTTCTATCACATTGTTGTTTAATGGCGCAGGAAGATACTCTAAGAGTGCGATACGGAGCATACGGCGGAGTAAATTACAACCTGCATTCGGCAGATTTTTACAAACTGAAAGGTATTCCAAACTGCTGTCCTGAATTTGAAAGCGGAACCGGTATTGGTTTCAATGCCGGTTTATTGTTTGAAATGCCGCTCAACAGTTCATTATTGCTTGGGGGAAAACTTGGTTTTATGGCTTTCAACGGAGAGCTTTCCAAAACCGAGCCGACCACCATTATCTTAGAAACTGAGCTTACTCCCGGTGAATTTACGCACACTATGGAAGGTCTTTTCGGAAATATCGGACTGGAGCCTTATGTTTCCTACAATTTGTGGAAAGGTCTCTTTGTTGCGGCTGGAATTAGAGCCGGGGTAAACGTAAATGCGGATTACGATCAGAAAGAAGAGATCACCAAGCCCGAAGGAGCCGGCACTTTCCTTGATTCCCTCGGAAATGACACTCACAGCAGAATACGAAATGGCCTTGACGGTGAAATTCCCGATGCCGCTTCATTTATTGCTCATGCTTTTGCTGGTGTAAGCTGGGAACTGCCCTTAAACAAAAACGGCACTTTGTTTTTAGCACCGGAATTGTATTATTATGTGGGATTAAATGAATTTGTAACAGATACAGACTGGAAAGTCAGCTCTTTGAGGGGAAGTATCGCTTTGAAATTTTCTCCGAAACCTAAACATGAAATAATAGAAGAATACAGGGAAGAATACGAAATAGACACCATACGAATATCTAAGGAGGGAATTGAAGACGAAAGAATTGAAACAGGGGTACCTTCTGTTAAAACAATTGTAAAAAAGACAGACAGGAAAGTAATAACAACTGAAATTATAATAAGAACCGATACTTTATTTTACTCGAAATCATACCTTTTGAAACCCGTAGTCTCGGCAGCAGGTATGGATTCTCTCGGCAATGAAATAAAAAATCCGGTTTTTAAAATCGAAGAGTTTGAAACTAAAAGATATGATCCTCTCTTGAATTATATCTTTTTTGCAGAAAAATCTGCGGAATTACCGCCAAGATACCGTCTTCTGAGCAGCAGAGAAACAGAACAATTTACAATAGACAGCCTCAACAGCGAAACTACAATTGGAATATATTATAATATCCTGAACATAATCGGCAGGAGGCTTTTAAAAAATCCTGAAGCCGGGCTAAATATCGTCGGATGCAATTCAAATATCGGTGGTAAAAAGGAGAATATAGAACTTTCAAAAAAAAGGGCAGAATCCGTCAGGAAATATCTCGCAAATGTTTGGGGAATTGATAAGAACAGGCTCAATACAGAAGCAAGAAATCTTCCCGAAAAAGCATCGTCGCCTATTCATGAACAGGAAAAAGCCGCTGAAAACCGCCGGGTAGAGCTTTATTCTGATAATCAAAATATTATTCAACCTGTTTTCATAGAAACAATAGAAAGAACCGCCAATCCACCTGTTATAATATTTAAACCTGAAGCGGAATCCGAAGCTGGTATAAAGAGTTGGAAGCTTACAGCTTCACAAAAGAGCATGAGCCTGGAGAATGAATTTTTATCGAGCGGCACCGGAGATTTGCCTGAGATAATTGACTGGAAACTTGAAAATTTTCAGAAGATAATACCCCGCCATCCCGAGCCGGTATATTATTCACTTGAAATAACTGACAAAAAAGGAAATACCGAAACGGCAGCAGAGAAAACACTTCCCATAGAAGTAATATCCGTAAAGAAAAAGCGAAAAGAGAAAATCGGCGATTACGAAATTGAAAGATTCAGTCTGATACTCTTCGATTTTGACAAAGCTGACATAGAAGATAGAAATCAAGAGATTATTAACTTCATAAAAAGCAGAACAAAACCCGGTTCTATTGTAACTATAAAAGGCTACACCGACAGAACAGGCGATGATGATTACAACCTGAGGCTTTCAGAGCGAAGGGCGGATGCGGCAAAAAAATCTTTGGGAATCGACTCCGCCGAAGCCCAGGGTATGGGTGAAGAAATTCTGCTTTACGACAATGATTCTCCCGAAGGCAGGTTTTACTGCAGAACCGTGGAAATTACCGTGAAAACAAAAGTGGAGTGAAACCTGAAAACGAAATAATAACATCCTTCCGAAGGTTTTGAACGTTCGGAAGGTTAAATTGCGAAACGTAGGGAACACGCATGCGTGTTCCCTACCAAACGAGATGAAACAAACGTAGGGGCAGATTTGCGTGTCTGCCCTGAAAACTAGAGAGTAATTTATGCAAAATAAAATTGAAATATACCAGACCGAAGACAAAGAAACTCGGGTGGAAGTCCGCCTCGATGATGATACTGTTTGGCTGAACCAATATCAAATGTCTGACTTATTTAAGACAGATAGAACTTCTGTTCAAAAACATTTAAAAAATATATTTTCAACAGGAGAATTATCTGAGAATGCAACTTGTGCAAAATTTGCACAAGTTCAAAAAGAAGGCAGCAGGACAGTAAAACGGAATATCAAGTATTATAATCTTGATGTAATAATATCTGTGGGTTATAGAGTAAACTCGTTAAGAGGCACTCAATTTCGCATCTGGGCAAACAAGATTTTAAAGGAATATCTTGTAAAGGGCTATTCTTTGAATAAAAGAATGCTGGAAAAGGAACAGGAAAAAGTAAAGTCATTGAGAGATGCAGTTAAGCTGATAACATCCCTTTCGCTTACTGCGGATATATCAAATGATGAAAAGGATAATTTTCTGTGGTTTCTTGAAAGATATTCATCTGCTCTCTTGCTGCTGGATGATTATGATTACAGTCGAAAGTAGCTATTGAGCTGAAAAAAGGAAAGTTCAAAGCAGAATATGCGGGAAAAATGAACCTGTATCTCTCAGCCCTTGATGAATACGTAAAACAGCAGCACGAAAATCCTTCCATCGGAATAATTCTCTGTAAAGAAAAAAACAATAAAATCGTTGAATTTGCTTTCCGAGATACGAGCAAACCGATGGGTGTTATGATTTACAAAAATGTAAGTGAACTGCCCGAAAAATATAAAAATGCTCTTCCTGATGAAGAACAACTTAAGAAATTATTATAAATTTAAAGATATTACATATCTTCGAGATACGGAATATATAACAGTAAGGAACAGGCATGCCTGTTCCCCATCAGAATCGACAGACGTAAGGAACACGCATGCCTGTTCCCTACACAAACGAATTGAATTTTTGAAATAAAAATATTATATTTAACATAAAAAAGGAAAACGAAAAATGAAAAACCTGACTTTCTTTCTCGCATTTTTTGTAAGCTGTGCCGCATACAGCCAGAGCCTCTATCTATTCAACGCTGATACCACAAACTTCCCGGTAATGAGCGCAGAGTTCTATGCCTGGGATGCAAATAACCAGCAAATAACGAATTTCTCGCCTTCAGATTTTGAATTGACTGAGAATGGGCAGCCCCGTACAGTTACAAATGTCTTTTGTCCGCCGCCGGCGCCGCCGAAAGCGCTTTCGACGGTGATTACGATTGACGTTTCCGGCTCTATGTCTTCCGGGAATCTTAATAATGCTAAGGAAGCGGCAAGGGCATGGATACAGGGAATGCCGTCGGGATCGGAGTGCTGCATAACTTCTTTTACTACGGCTAATTTCTTTAATCAGGACTTTACGAAGAATAAGGACAGGCTTCTTAAAAGCTTGAATACGCTTAGTGCGGGCGGGGGCACTGCCTTCAATGCGGGATTTATCGACCCGATGGCAGGGGCTTTGCTTGCGGCGGAGAAGGGAAAGCATAAGAAAGTCGTGATTTTCATTACGGACGGCTTAGCAAGCGGCAGTGAACAGGCTATTATCAATAAAGCGAATGCAATTGGCGCTACTGTTTTTTGTGTTACCCTCGGGATGAGCTGTCCGGCTATTTTGCAGAATATATCCAAAAGCACTGGAGGAGATTACTTCGATAATATCACTACAATTCAGCAGGCGCGGGAGACTTACATGCGTATTTTGCACACAGTGCAGTCCGAGCCGTGTACAATTGAATGGGAGTCGGGCATCTCCTGCGCTGCGGGAAAGACAAACTTAGTTCTTAAGCTTTTAACGGAAGGCTTGACGGCTGCGACGAAGTATCAGTCGCCTGATGCTTCCGTTGCAAAGCTGACATTTGAGCCTTCTTATATTAAATTTCTGATGCCCGAAGTGGGAGTTTTAATTGATACTACTGTAAAGGTAACTGCCTTGGGCGCTGATTTCAATGTTTCGAACATAACAGGAAGTAATGCGGCATTTGATATTAATCCTAAATCTTTCTTCATAGCCAAAGGAGAAACGAAGGATATTTCCGTGAGTTATTTACCTGCTGACAGCGGATATGTTTATTGCAGATTTGATGTTGAAACAGATGTTTGCCCGGCAAAAATGACTGTGAGCGGTGGCTGGCCAGGCAAGCTGCCAATAATAAAGACTATAAAACTGATAAAACCAAACGGCGGAGAGGTATTACTTGTCGGAAGTGATACAACTATAACATGGGAAGGAATTTTGGAAGACGAACCGGTTAAAATTGAATATACAACGAACAACGGCGCCGACTGGATAACGATAGCAGACACGGCAAGTGGGTTAAGTTATAAATGGCGTGTGCCAAAAACGCCGAGCAATCAGTGTCTGGCGCGTGTAACGGCGGCGGCGAAGACGTATTCCTACTGCGACAATCCCGATGTGGAGCTATGCGGAAAGATATGGATGGGCTGCAATCTGGATGTTGAGTATTACCGAAACGGCGAGCCGATAAGGCATTGCGAGACAGACGCAGAGTGGCAAGACGCAAATAGCAAACAGGAAGGCGCATGGTGTTACTACGACAACGACCCTGAGAACGGGGCAATATACGGGAAGCTATACAACTGGTATGCAGTGAACGACCCGCGTGGCTTAGCTCCGGAGGGCTGGCATGTGCCAACCGACGAAGAATGGAAAGAGCTTGAGATGTGCCTTGGCATGTCGCAATCGGAAGCTGACGGCACCGGCTACAGAGGTACTGACCAGGGTTCACAGCTTGCCGGCAGGGCAGATTTATGGATTGATGGAGCTTTAGAGAACAATGCCGATTTCGGCACAAGCGGTTTTTCCGCTCTTCCGGGTGGCTACCGCAGCTACAATGGTCCCTTCTACAATATAGGTCGCAACGCTTACTGGTGGTCGTCTTCGGAGCTCAATGCGTCAAACGCGTGGTACCGTTACCTGTACTACTATTACAGCGAAGTACACAGGCTCCACGGCAATAAGGCGAACGGGTTTTCGGTTCGGGCGGTGCGGGATTAGACTATTAGACTATTTGGGGTTTGGGGCGAAGCCCCCTGCGCTCGAAAAATTTTGTCTGTTAGAAGAATCCTTCCGAAGGTTTTAAACCTTCGGAAGGTTAAATTGCGAAACGTAGGGAACACGCATGCGTGTTCCGTACAAAATGATATGAAATAACGGTAGGGGCAGACCTGCGTGTCTGCCGGGAAACAAACGGCGAACATCCGGAAATGGACGAACACGCAGGTTCGCCCCTACGGAACAAAAAAGAAATTCAAAACGTAGGGGAACACGCATGCGTGTTCCCTACAGAAACAAAAAGGAAATTTAAAACGTAGAAACAAGCATCTTAGACATATAGAAACGCAAGGTAGGGGCAATTCATGAAAATCCACAAAACGTAGGGGCAATTCATGAATTGCCCGACACAAGTAAAACAATTTCAGATCACGTAGGGGCAATTCATGAATTGCCCCAACAGGAGAAACAAAAATGAAAAACAGAAAGAACATACGGTTACCAAATTATGATTATTCACAGGCAGGATATTATTTTGTAGCGATATGCACAAAAGACAGGATGAATTATTTTGGAGAAATAATTAATGGAGAAATGGAATTGAATGATGCGGGGGAGATTGTTGAGAAATGTATAAAAGAGATACCGGAGCATTTCCCATATTCCGATGTTGATTATTATTGCATAATGCCGAATCATATTCATGCCATCATTATTATTTCCGATACATCCATAGGGAACACATACGTAGGGAACACGCATGCGTGTTCCCTACCATCCGTGTGTACCGAACCCAGAGACAAACAATTATTGCCGATTATTGTCGGTTCTTTCAAATCAGCTGCCTCAAAATTGATTCACCGTTTGGAAGGAAATCTTTTCTTTAAATGGCAAAAATCCTATTACGAACACGTTATCAGAAATGAAAAAGAATTATTTGAAATTAGAAAATATATTGAATTAAACCCATTGAATTGGGAATTAGACGAAGATAATCTACAAAACGTTGGGGCAATTCATGATTTGCCCCTGCTATATCAAAAAAAACTATGATTTTTTTTAATATAAAGGTAAATAATATGAAAAATACACTATTAATTCTGATTCTTCTGCCGATGTTTGTAACGGCGGGAATGGCGCAGCTTCAATCCGACGAGTCGGATGCTGTTTTTTCAATCGTTATGCCCCTTGCAGATGCACAAAACATTGATATGGGGCAGGAAATCCTTCAAAGGACTAAATCAAAAATGGTTACTGCATTTATTGAGAATACAGGGCAGTGGCCCATTAGGATTGATACGATTTACATTGATGGCGGGGATGCGGGGGATTTCGACATTGTAGAATATTTTCCCTTTACAATACCCGTTGGAGATTCGAAAACATGTGAATTTATCTTTACCCCAACGCAGGCTGGACAGAGAAACTCGGAGATTACCATCCATACCCAGGCTGATACGCTGAAATATACCATTACCGGCGAAGGAGTTGATAATCATCTTGAAGTGTATGCCGGAGTGCTGGATTTTGGAAAGGTAAGAATCATGGATGATTCTCTCAGAACGGAATTTCTAATAGAGAATAAATCTGTTATAGCGGTTACTATTGATTCTCTTGCAATGCTTGGCCCGGACATCGAGCAGTTTGAAACTGTAAATCAAACAGGCCCCTTTACAATAAGCGCCCAAGGGAAGAAAGAGCTGACCCTACGCTTTGCTCCGGATTATGTAGGGCGAACGAGCGGCAGATTGGGTTTCTATTACGACGGACCCGGCTCTCCCGCCATAGTTGACCTTTTCGGAGAAGGAACCGGTTTTCCGCTTATCGAAACCGAAGAAGGAGTTTTCCCCGATATTCTGTGTGAAGATTACTCTATTGGAGAGATAGTTATCCGCAATACAGGTACGGCAGAATTAATTATATCTGATGCTCAGTTCCAGGGAGCAGATGCGTCTGAGTTTGAATTTCAGGAGACTTTTGCTCCTTATGAAATAGAAGAAGATACTGATGATACGCTTCGGGTTTTGTTTAAACCGAATTCATCTGGTATAAAGAATGCTGAACTTATTTTGAATAATGATTCTGAGAATGAACCTTTAGTAACTTTAAACTTATCTGCGAAAAAGGATTCTTCAGGCTTTATTCTTTCTGATAACTCAGTGGAATTTACCATAAACCAGGAAAACACAGCTTCACAAATGACAATTCAGATAACAAACACAGGAACTACTCCTATTAGCTGGGATGATCCTGTGGACATAAACGAATTCAGGATAGAAACTATCACACCAAATCCGACACCTGCCGGAGAAAGCTCTGATGTTGAAGTACATTTTCTTGGAGCGCCGGTTGGTACTTACTCAAGGACTTATGATTTCAAAGACAGCTGCGGCAGAACCAATACCCTTTCTTTAAATGCCGAGGTTACTTATGCGCCTCCAGCATCACTTTCAATAAAAGCTGGTTCTGTAGAGGCATACCCCGGTGAAGAATTGAATATCCCAATAACTCTTAATTCTGAAGAGAATTTAGCTTTCACAGGTATAAGCGGAATAAGTACAGAGCTATTGTTCAACAGGACAGTCTTATTACCGAAAAATATTCAGCTTGAAATCGTTGATAATAATATCGGTAAAGTTTCTCTGAATGATGTCCCTTTAATTGGAAATCCAGGTGATACCTTAGCCATTGTCACTTTCATAGCAGCACTTGGCAATGCAGATGAATTCGATTTAATATTATCAGACTTTGAAACTATTGGAGGTACTGCAGATATTAATTTGATAAATGGTAAATTCAAGCTCCTCGGAGTATGCCCTGAAGGCGGCAAACGACTTTTGAATATGGAGAATAGCAAAGCAGGCTTCCTCTCCATACAGCCTAATCCAGCACAAGAAAACATTGAAATATCATACAGCCTTTCAGAAAGAGGTAATACCGAGATAATTCTATGCAATATATTGGGACAAAAAGTGAAAACAGTTCTATCTGAAAATGCAAGCAGTTTTGGAGAGTTTAAAAAGGCCGTAAGCATATATAATCTTTCTGACGGTAATTACTATATTATATTCAAAACACCTACTGTTTTTGAAACCAGAAGCGTGATGATAGTGAAGTGAAAATTGTGGAAAGATAATCTTTATTTTGGTTATTTTGCTTTTTCAGCTCCACGCTTTCTTGAATTTCTCAAGGGATTCCTGCTGGGTTATCCTTACCCCAACTTGCACATAGGTGGTCCAAAAACAACTTTTATTTTATAATATTGTGTTGTTTTTATCGTTCTAAGTTATTGATAAATATAAAAGCGATTATCGAAAAAATCGCAATGTGGTGTTGTTTTATATTTGGATTGTAATTGTTTTTATTTGCTGTATGTTTATTAGAGAAACTCATAAAAGGAATTCCAAAAACGAAAAAAAAATTAAGCAGTATTACCTGCTCTCTAACTACCGTGTTGGTAAAAAGACTAAAAAAAAGGATAACAAAATGGCAACAGTAAGTACATACACACAACTGACTAATGAGGCAATTACAATTTACCGTGCGCTGAACATGTCATCAATGCCTCTTACTCGAACAAAATTTGTAGTGCCCCATGCCAGACCGCCCGCTGCCATAATAGCAGGGATTTAGCAGGTCGCCGGTGCAAGTTGGGTTAATTTTCAAGAACCATTATTCCTCTATGAATTTACATATTTCTTGGATAAGCTTTTTACTCTCAGGTATTGGAAACAATGCCCAATCATGCTGCATATTGGGGTATTTTCTAAATATGAAATTATCCTTATCTGTACCTATCATAGATTTTAATTTAATGCAATCTGCATAAAATAATTCATCCGTTCCATAGAAAATAATTGTTTTAGGAATTTTCCTTAATTCCCCATTGATCGGCGATAGTAAATAATTCTCCTGATTGTCGCCATTTGAATATTTCCGCCCTGCGTTTTTAAGCATATTAAGTGATAGAATATGGTCAGTACTCTCTAATTTCTTTATATTTTCGTTTGACATTGTCAAATCCAGCCAAGGTGATAATAAAACACATTTTATTGGAATAAATGTGTGTTTTTCTTTTATCAATTTTTGCAAAAAAGCAAGCGCCAGTCCTCCACCGGAAGAATCTCCCATCAGAATTAAGTTGTCTTCGGAATACTTTTTGATTAACATCTCATAAGCTTCCTGCACCATATCAAATGTATCTTTATAATTGTGTTCAGGTGCCAGTGGATAGTCAACAATCGTCATTCTACAGGAACATTTTTCAACAATTTTTTTGGCAAGTATCCAATGGCTAAAAGATATTTCAAAAATGTAAGCCCCTCCATGAAAAAAGACAATATGGTTTTTTGCAGCATTTTCTTTCTTTTCGAATGTTGCTATTTCTTTGGAATGAATACTCTGAATTTTGGTCAGATAATTTGACTTAATGAACTTAGGAACGAATTCCTTATTAGATCTTAGAATCTGTTTATTTGCCCTTTTTTCAACCTTTTCCTTAAAATTGATGAATTTGAACACTTGAAATAATATTTTAGATTGAAAACTTTGGTTCATTTTATATCTATAGAAATAATAATATTGAAAAGAATAACATTTTGACTGACAATTGAAATAACGCAACATTCCGTTAAGTGCATAGCTTATATGAATTTTATTGTTTCTAATTTTTTATTATTTTATAGATTTTATTTTCAATCGCTAAAAAATACATTCCTGTTGCTTCATTAGACAAATCAATTGAAAAGTTTTCATAAACATTCCCGGATGCTACGATCCTGCCGTAAAGATTTGAAAGTACATATTTTTTGTTGTAAAATCCGTTTGCTTTAATATTCACAAAAGAATTTGTTGGATTTGGATATACCTCGATACTGCTTCCAACGCTCTTTTCAATGGAATTTGTATTGTAAACAAACTCAAGATTATCAATATAGAATGTACTATTAGCCACTTCACCATCTGATATTAGTATTATATTCATGGAATCAGGTACAGCAGCCGAATTATAATTTATCTCGATCTCGAAAGCCTTGTATTCTTCTATATTCCCATTAGGTACAAATGAGCCCATACCTATTGTGTCAGATTTTTCTCCCTGTTTTTTCAGAAAATAAACCCGAATGAGTGAAGCATCTTTATCTGTAGGATGTTTGTACATTCCGGTTAACTTGTCTGGTCTGTAAGGAAAATAGATAGAGCCGCTAACATCACCAATGCTTAATTTTCCCAAGGTTGCTATTCCTGGTACCAATGTATTGAATATCTCTAAAGTCTTGAGCTTTACGGCATAATCTCCTGAGTAAGAATCAGTAGTTCTTGTAAATGGGTAAAATATTACGGTAAGTTCATTTATTGTGTGCCAATGATTAAGAGAAACTGTATCAATTCCGGATTCAAAATCACCATTTGGAACAGACTGGCCATTCATATTATAACAGAATGCTGTTATTAATAATAATGCAATAATTGTTTTCATTTTTGCTTTCCTATTTTTTTTTAACAATTCTTCTTATAATCAATATATACAAGCAGCAAACTACTGCGAGCTTTTTTTCTTTTTTATTACTCTGTCGGCAGCCAACTTACCGGTAAGAATGGACATTGGCACTCCTGAAGGGCTGTATGCCCATTGGCCCGCCTGAAAAACTGAAGGTATTGGTGTCAGCACTGAGCGATCAGAGAATTGAATTTTATTCACAACCGGTACCGGTGATTGAAATGACCATCCTGTTATGGCGCCTTCAGAACTGCCGACTCTGTTTTCTATGCTAATGGGAGTAAAAGAGAAACGTCCAATTATCTTGTCCTTCAGCCTTGGATAAACAGAATTTGATATTACAGAAATAATGCGATTTTCGAATTCTTCAACGAATTCTTTATACCACCCTGAACCCTGTGCCTTTTTGAACAGATCATACTCAGCAAGTAAACTGATAATCAATCCTGTTTTACCTTCCGGTACTAAATCAGGATCTTTCAAACCGGGAATAGAAATCTCATAAGTGTTTAATTTTGTGAACCTATCTAACCAACTAAATATTTGATCTTTTTCAGTTGTTCCCCAATTACTGAGTAAATTATTTAGACCTTCCCAATGAGTATTTGCTAATCCTTGTTTGGAGGGAGTATAAAAAAAATGCCCATGGGAAATCTCTCTAAAAGTTTCTAAAGATTCATTCACTTCCAGAAACAGTGTAAAAACAGAATCGCCGCCTCTTTTATTCGCTATTTTGCTTTTATTTTCCTCAAATTTTTTTTGAATTTGGGGCGATAATTTATTTGTTTTGGAAATGTTATAAAATTTCTTTAAATCAGCAGCCCAGATTAGACTCTTATATTCATAATTATTACCTTCCTCGTCTTTAACCATATTCCTGTCAAGTATTAGCTCGCTGATTACAGTTTCAGTTTTGATTTTTCCGCCATAATCCAAAATTTTTTGTGTCAATACATCCGCCAGCTTCCCGACACCACCTTTGGGGTAGAAATAATCCAGATATAGTGAAAAGTAGCTGAGCGCAAAAAATGCAGGTGTATTCTTAAAGAAATGTTGCGTAATAATATCTTTTAAAGATCTATCTTTAATTATTGAGTCAATATATTCTTCCACCGGCATATTTAAACGGTTGATCTTTCTTACAGTAAATATAAACTTAGGCAGCCATGGAAAAAGTTTTTTGAACAGGAAATCTTTATCTTTTTTAAGGTCTTTAAATACCGGATTTTCAATCCCATAAAGCACTTCCATATGTTTCATTATCTTTCTGATAATCTTAATTGTGTCTGTGATCTCTTCTTCACTATCCGGGTATAATCTAATCAAAAGCTTTTTATAATCATATAAGCTGTCAATATCCTTGATATTCAATATTTCGTTTTCAATACCGACAGAGACAGGAGATTTAACTACTTCTAATTCGATATTCAGGTCATTCAGCATAGGAAAAATTATACCGGCATCTTCTAAAGCTCTTACTCCGGCATCAAAATGAAAACCATTGTGAGTGAAAGAATTAA
Source organism: uncultured Hyphomicrobiales bacterium (assembly GCA_964577665.1). Lineage (GTDB taxonomy): Bacteria > Bacteroidota > Ignavibacteria > Kapaibacteriales > UBA2268 > CAYVTD01. The sequence goes on along the minus strand of CAZOBD010000009.1, from coordinate 29,068 downwards.
CAAGCCCGCCACATTTGTCGTTTTTTTCAATAAGCAAAACTTTCAGTCCTTCACGAGACAAGTAAACTGCGGAAGTTAGTCCGGCAATTCCGCCGCCAACAATAATGGAATCATATTTATTAGTGTTCATCTTGATATTTTCAATAGTATGTTTAACATAATCCCTTGACTTCCATTAAATACTTTGGTTAATTCTGCTTAATTCTAAACTTTTTTTCCACAATTCCTTAGCTGACTCATAATCCAAAGCAGGGGGAGCAGGGATTTCTTCAGTTGTTAAATTAAAAAACTTAGCACTAACACCATCTATATCTTTCGAATTTCCAAGATAATACAAAGCTTCTGCTGAAATTTCAGGCGATTTTAAGGTCTTATCGAAAAACTTCTTTTTAAACCATCTGTACAATCTTCCGTTTTCCTGACCTGTATCACTTTTTACAGCACCCGGATGCATTGCGTTAATCGTTACTCCTGAACCTTCAAACTTTTCATCAAAAATCAACATTGACAGAAGTTGGGCTGTTTTTGCGGAACCATAGCTTCTTAACCCGGTATAACGGCGTTTGTCCCAATTAAGATCATCCATTCTCAATCCCCAAGCAGCAAATCGATGACCTTCTGAACTCACCAAAATAATTCTGGAGTTTTTCTGGGATTTAAGCTTATCCATAAGCAGATAATTAATAATAAATGAAGTAAGATAGTGCACCACAAAGAGTTTTTCCAATTTATCTTCGGTTAGTTCTTTTTTTGTCAGATAAACCCCTGCATTATGAATTAATACATCAATAGGTGAACTAATTTCTAAAAGCTGCCCTGCTGCATAATGAATATCGTTTAATTTACTAAGGTCAGCTAAAATATAATCACATTTTACACCAAATTCACTTTCGATTTCTTTTCTCAATTTCTCTGATTTATCCTTGTTACGGTTAATACACAACAAATTTGCTCCATGAGAAGCAAATTTACGAGCTGTAATATAACCTATGCCGGATGTTGCACCTGTGATAACGACAAGTTTGTTATGTGAATCTTCACTGCATTTTTTGGGTTCTAATTGATTATGTCTGATCATTGCAAAGATATTTGACCATTGGTATTCCCTGAAATATTTGAAGAATCTTTTGCTTTGAGGACTTAACATTTAATAACAACCCTGATTTTTAAACCTTATACCAAATACTATTTTCTTGATAATTCTCTTAAAAAATATTATAAATATTACATCAAAACGCCCAGTACAAAAATATAATCCTGATTACGCAATGGTGCCGGGTCACCTCCTTCAAATGTTGGCATCATCAAAGTATTCCAGCCAATATTAAAACGGTACTCGAAAAAGCATTTAGTGCCGAAAAGTTCAAATTCAATACCTGCACCATAAAGAAAACCATAGTCAAAAATATCAACACCTGATATTTTATTAGACTCAGAAAATGTCTCCGGATCTCTGTCATCTCCGTATTCAACAGTACCATTTAAACGGTATTCTCCATTAAGTAGAATTGACAAAGCAAAACCGCTTGATCCATAAACATCGAAATCCCACAATCGTATAAAAGTATATCGAAATACAAAAGGTAATTCAAAATAATTCAGATCATATTCTGTGTGCGTGGTAACAGGCATTTCCAACATTCTAATATCTTCTCGTGAACCTTTCATTACATAGAGAAATTCCTGCTGAACTCCAAAAGATTCAGTGATTGGGTAATATATCATAACTCCTCCGGCAAAACCATGTCTGTATGCAACATCCACGGAATAAGGAATACTTGGATCATCTATTCCGTACTGAGTAGCTAAACTATATCCTCCCTTTATGCCAAACCATGCACCTGTTTGAGAAAAAGCAGATGAACCTGTTAAAAAAATTAATATTAACACAAATAAAAATAAATTCATAGACACCTTATTGTTTTACTAAATCATCAACCGAACTTTTTTTTCATAAAATTTCTGTAAATCCTGCAAAACCATGGAATATTATCAAAAATATCCCCCCACAAATCATAGTAATCTCTTTGCTCTTTAATTCTTCCTTTTTCGTTCAATGTTAAACGGCTTGCCCCATATATAACAGAACTTGGATTTTTTTTGTAGCTTATCGTCATTTCCCATTCCATGAAAATAATATTGCCTTCCCCGATAAGCTGAACAATTTTCATTTTTAAGTCTTTTGAACGTTTTGTAAGACGTTCTGTCATTGCCCTGAACTCTTCCATACCATGCAACTCCTGTATGGAATCTCTAAAGTAAATATCATCATCATAATAAGGCAGTATGTGCGACCAGTCAGGTTTGCCGTCAGTATTGTAGGTCTTTGCCCATAATTCTCTTACAATATCAACTGTAAGTATTTTTTCTTCAGAATATTTATGCGTTGTTGAAGCTTTTTTATTCATAAGGAATAGTAATTATTATAAATAAATAGGGGTGCATTTCTGAGTAACATCCTCCTTTACTTCAAAAATCGTATCTTCAAAATCAGGAGGCCCGAAAGTACCCGTTGCATTATTAGAAAAACCAAATCCTTCATTTGGTATTCCCAGCCAGTTTGTTCCAAATTCATTATCTTTATTTTCGTCGTGAAAATATCTGAAAGCATATTTACCCGGCTTGAGATCTTTGATGATTATTATGCACTTCTTATCAGATATTTTTTTGGTATAGCCATCTATTTTGTTGTCATTTCCATCTTTTAATTCAAGAACTATGTTGCCATCACTGTTTTGCAAGGAACTAATCTCGATGGTTAATTTATGCTGACAATAAGCACTCTCTGAAAAAAATATAATGAGGAGGATGATAACTGATGTATATTTCATATTACTTTAAATAAATAAAGTTATTAAAAATTGTTCTTCAAATATAATAAAATATTTTAACAACCATGTATTAATTCATTCATATATTATTTGTATGAAAATAACAAAAAAGTGGATTTTTTATTTTTTTATAGGTAAGATATTAACCCAACTTGCACGCTTATAGTCTAAAAACAACTTCATTATTAATATTATGTTGTTTTTATCGTTCTAAGTTATTGATAATTATAAAAGCGATTATCGAAAAAAGCTCAATGTGGTGTGGTGTTGTTTTATATTTGGATTGTAATTGTTTTTATTTGCTCTATGTTTATTAGAGAAACTCATAAAAAGAATTCCAAAAACGGAAAAAGCTTCAAGCAGTATTACCTACTCTAACTACCCTGTTGGTAAAAAGACTAAAAAGACCAAAGACAATAAAACGGCAACAGTAAGGACATGCACACAGCCGACAAATGAGGCAATGGCAATTTACCCTGCTCTGAGCATGTCATCAATGCCTCTGACTCGAACATAATTTGCAGTGCCCCATGCCAGACCGCCCGCTGTTGAATAGTAGAGACTTAGCGAGCTAGGATCGCAAGTTGGGTTAAGCTTTTTCCACCTTATTCTGCTGTCCGATTTTTTGGGAGTAGCTCAGTATTTACCTCAAAACTTTAAATGACATCTGTAAAAGTGATGACGGACTATTTATCTAAAGTACGATTATTTTATTTCTTTATTTCAACCAGTTTCATAGAGCTTTGTAAATCGCCGTCCTCGTCGTAGGTTTCGCTTTTTATAATGCCGTAATTTTCTGCAGTCCAGGAAAGTGATTTCATTTCGGTTTCCGACATCATGGCTTTTACAAAAGTAATCTGCGAAATCTTATAGCAGTTAAAGGTCCCTGCCTGCGTGGTTACGCTTTCTTTAGCTTCCACTTTGCGGTCTTTTATAATGGTTGTAAATTCCATAGTCATAAACATGCTTTTGACGGACATGGTAATCTTACCGTCAGGTAGTTCTTGACCAACACTGAGATCAGAAGGAAATGCAAGATCATCGCTGTCAATTTTTATTTCCATATCTGTTTCCCGAAGTGATTCAAAAGACTGAGAATTGACAAATGCTTTCATATCCCAGTAAAAATTGCCGTCTTTGCAGTAAAAAACCATATTTGACACTATGGCATCTTCTTCATCCATATCTTCATCTTCATACATCTTCAGTTCTACGGAAATTTTTAGCCCATCGGCGGTTTTTTCTTTTCCGGTTATTTTATAAACCGTAATTGATGTCAAATCGCCGTCTTCGTCGTAATTATGATAAACCAATGAAGTACCCGGTTCCTGCGGAAAATAAAGGTCGCATTTTTCTGACTTAGCCGCTGAAAAAGCTAACAGCATCGCAATAATGAGAATAAGATTTTTCATTTTCAACACCCTTTCATATTAAATGTATTTACAATTAAAAAAATAATTAGACAAAAATAAAAATATATTTTGCCAAATACAAGAACAAAAAACGTTTTAATAATAAAAACAGTATCAGGGTCTTGTGCCTATTCTCGCATTGATGTTAACGCCGTATTTTTTTACCTGAACGATGAAAGAAGCTAAAGAGTCGAGCGTTCTTTCCAGCTTAAATGCAAACTCTTTGTCGTAAATAAGTCTTGATGCAAGTCCTTCGCCGGTTTTTATTTCAGAAGATATATCCTTTAAATCAAGCATCATGGAATTGGCATTGTAAACTGCCGTATCAGCGCTTGCAAGAAGGCTGCGTGTTTTTATCAGTGAATAGTTGAGATTATCCATTAAGGTGTCAAGACGGGGATCATTTTTGTCAATTATTTCTTTAATATCTGCGGATATTTTATAAAGATTATGGGTTGTTTCCCTGAGTTTATGATTATTGTCGCGCAGATAAGAATTTAAATTCTCAGTCATCTCTCTTGTGTTTGAAATAATTTCTTTTATCTCGCCAAGAGTCTGCCTGTCGTTTATTACATCCACGGCTGCAACAGATATCGTATCCAGCCTGCGAATGAGGGAAACAGCATCTTGGCTTACATTACCGAGTATAACAATCAATTCGGCTATATCGGGAGGAGTATTGCCGGGTATTTCATGTTTAATTGAAAAAGGCTCTGATGAATTTCCCGGATACAGCTCAATTTTCTTTCCGCCTGTCAGTTCCTGAATAGTAATGCGGGCGCGGACATCTGCATTTAAATCATCAATTTCGTCCATTTTCGCCGTAATCAGCACGGAGCCTTTGTCGTTTTCCACTGAACTTACACTTCCACGCGGGACACCGTTTACCACTACGGGGGATGAAGGCTGTATGCCTCCGGAGTTTGGGAATCGTATTTTTACATGATAAGTGCTTGTTACGGTGTATTCCTTTCCGAAAATCATACCCATTACAAACAAAATAACTGCCAATATTGATACTACACCAACTTTGATTTCTACCGAACGGTTTTTAGTCATTTCTACACTGCCGAGGAATTAGGATTAAACATTAGTTATGAGAGAAAAGAGATATTGTCGTCTGAGCGTTCGCCTGTATTGTTATAATCATAATCGTCTTGCGGTGAATCATTGTGATTATGATTGCCCGAACCGTAGCGTTCCTTTTTAGAGTCGAGCAGAAGCATATTATCGGCAAGGACTTCCACGACATACCTGCGGTTTCCTTCTTTGTCGTCAAACTGTCTGGTCTGGAGCCTGCCTTCAATATAGATACGTGAACCTTTTCTGACAAGTTTATTAATTATCTCTGCAAGGCCTCTCCATGCAACGACAGTATGCCAATCGGTATGCTCATGCATCTTGCCTTCACGGTTTTTCCATGTTTCAGTTGTAGCAATTCTGAAAGTTATTACAGGTATTCCGCTGGGAGTGTGTTTCAAATCAGGGTCTCTTCCTACATTTCCGATAAGCATTACTTTATTCAATGTTCTTGACATATACCTCCCGCTATATCATTTAACCGATTACTTGCTTCCAAAGGGCATTAGTCCCAGTTTTTCATAAAAAATTTTCCCTTAAAATGGGAAAACGATAAAAAATATTATATATTTTTAAACTTAGCGAAAAAAGGGGGGATAGTATCAAATAAAAAAAATCCCGCAACATGAGTGCGGGATAAAATCTGACTATTTCATTCCGGAAATTGGAAATTGCAGAGAAAGCTTAAGAGCAACTTGGCGAAGCACTTCGGGTTTGTCATAGAAGCCCGATTCGAGTCTTGCCTCAATGGGCTGAAGGGTTTTCGCTTCTGACGAAAGCTCAAGCCTGTCTTTTTTTCGGGCGGCTTGCTTATCAGAAGCTTCGGGGGCTGCCTGAGCTTGTTTGACGCTTTGATGACTGCCTGCCACCCTTCCGCTGTTTTGATTTACTGAACCTATGTTCATTGTCTTGCCTCGTTTTTATATTTTAGTACTGATTTTCTGTTTATATTCAAAGACCTCAGCTTGGAGCCAAGTTCTCCGACACGTTCTTTCAGTTCTTCAATAATTGTATCGTCTTCTTTGAGCAGAAACTTTAGCTTTTCCTGCATTTTTTCAGAATTTTCAAAAAATTGGTTTTTTTTACTATTTTTTTCAATCTCTTTTAAAACGTCAATAGCTTTGCCTCTTCTGTCGAAGCAAAGCTTAAGTTCCAGTATATCCTCAGGGCTTAATTTTTCTTTATCAAGAAGAATCCTTATTTTTTTGTTTTCCTGTTCCAATGCTGAAAGGCTTTCTAAGATTTCTTCTCCGCTAAATTGTTGCATTTGTTACTCTGCCCTGCTCTAATGATTTAGCAACTATTCTGGCAATTTTAAGAGTTATGTCGGGCGGATACTGCCTTATTATTTCATTTGTCTCGCTGTCGATTATTTTCATAATCATTTTATTTGTTTCTTTATCCCGTGTAAACTCAATTGCCAAATCTTCATCGTCTAAGAAAGTGCGGATTTTGTCAGCTAAATTAGTGAAATCGGGCACTTTGCCGGCTTCATCTTTTTTAACTTTATCGTCTTTCTTAGATTTAGCCTTTTCAACAGCCTGAGATGTACGCGAACTTTGCAGCTTCGCATTCATTTCTTCCTCGCTCTGTCTGCCAATCTCAGCTCTGATTTCATCAAAGCCGGCTATGACAAGAGAGGCTGTATTTTCAACACCTGATATCATTTTTACCTCAGGTTTCTTTGCAAAAGTAAATAATTTTTAAGACTAAATCTATTAAAATTTAGTAATAATCCACGGTACCTGTTCCGGATGTAGAGAATCCGCTTAAATAATTAAACTGATTTTGTGCCTCAAGGTACACCTCGAGCATATTTTCATATTCTTTCCTTAGAATCTCTGCCTGTGCATCTATTCTGCTCTGCACTTCTTCAGTGCGTTCTTTGTTGTATTCAATCTGATCGGTCAGCGACTCTCTTCTAGATTGTATCAAACCGCCGCTGCCTGTCAGCCGGGATATTACGTTATAAATTTTTGAGGCAAACCCGTCTTCTCCCGTAAAGAGCTTTGCCACATCACCGGGGTTGTCTTCCAATAGCTCCTGAAGACGCTCGGTATCGCTTATGCTCAGTTTTCCGCTGCTTGATATGTCAATGCCGATATCAGTAAGATACTGAATATCGCCTGCAGAAGCATTTTCATCCATGGACTGGCTTGAGATGCTCCGCAGATTGTATTTCAGTGAACTTGACGCAGTGTCGCTCCGCATTACGGTTTTGTTCTCATCGAGGAAACTCAAAATGGAATTGTACGCATTTAAAAATGGCTTTATGAGATTTTCCACCGATTCCCGGTCAACCTCAGTTTTCAAAGTAATTTCACCTGCGTCTTCATCCTGCACTTTTAATAGGTTTATGCTGACACCGGGCAACACGTCTTCAAGCATATTGGAACTTCTTGTAACGGTTATGCCGTTTACAATAGCTTCGGAGTCAAGCTGCGCGGCATTATCCGTTCTGTATCCGGCTTTTGTGTCGGTAACCGTGCTTCTGTCTCCGTCCTGGTTCAATGAATTGTCAAAACCTAACTGCGCGAGCAGATCATTATTTTGAGAAAATGTGAGAGCATTTTCTTCTCCAGTTTCTGATGCGGAAAAAGAAATCCTGCCTGTTGAAGTAGTATCTTTTACCAGAGCGGCTACCGCTCCGACATCGTCATTGGAATTAACGGCATTCACAATTTTTGTCATTGCCTGCTCGTTTGTTTCGGAGCCGTCCAGATCAACTGTTATATCGGTACCTTTCATCTGGAATGTAAAACTGCCTGACAAGCCGAATGAATCGTTAAGGTTTAATTGATCGCTTATCAGCACGTCGTTGCCTGCCAGCCTGTTTACCTTTATCGTACTGGAGCTGAGAAGTGCATCGCTGTCAGCGGAAGCGGAAACATAAGAGCTGTCGGAAGATGTGGCTTTCCTCGTTACGAATTTTTCTGCAAATTCTGACTGCCTGCCTGAATCAAAGATATTGTCGATATCGAATTCAGCGAATTTGTCTATCTGACTTACCAGCGAGTTTATCTGTGTGTTGAGCTTGCTGTAAAACTGCTGTTTTTTCTCAAGCTGGTTTTTCTTGTTGAGCAGTATGTCAACCCGTGAACGCTGCTGGAGTTTATAAGCAGAAACCAACTGGTCGGCGGCTGATGAGCCGCTGCTGCCAAGCAATGCAGATGCAAGTTGATCACTCATATTTCAACTCCTTATTTCTCAGTAGTCTTATTTTTTTCCAAGTCGAATGCTTTCGACCAAGCTCCTCGAAGCTCGGAAATAATATGCACAGCTTCATCAATTTTTCTCTGGAATACGCATCTCTGGCAGTATTCATAGAGCCTGTAAAGCCTTGTGGATGTTTCTTCATATTCGAAATTAAGAGCCCCCATCAGCTCGATGAGAACTTTGCTCATTTTCGGCACATCTTTCTTTTTCGCACTGACAAGGAACAAATCGTACATCTTCAGTATAATCTTTTCTTTGCTCCAAGAGAGAACTTCCTGTTCGAGGTAAGAAGGTACCTGGCCCTTTTTACCTGTTCCGTAAGCTTTGCTTGCCGCAAGCTGTTGAGCAGTAGTAGCCATACGTAAATAATCCTGTATATGTGTTTCAAAACTCCAAAAAAAGGCGGTTTTATCCGTTCCGCCTTTTCTCGGGGTAACCTCTTTCTATCAAAAAACGTGCCTTACAGCCGATTATTTTTCAGCTATTAGCTGAAAAGCTGAAGGAACGATTGCGGCTGCTGGTTGGCTTGAGCCAATGAAATCAGCGATGCCTGCTGCAGGAACTGAGATTTGATAAGATCAAGCTGTTCCTGGGCAACGTCTGCATCTTCGATGCGTGAAATTGCCGCGTTGTAGTTTGTTATCTGAGACTGCAGAAGTTCGTTCTGCGAACTAAGTCTTACCTGAACACCGCCGACGTATGAAGCAACTTCGTTAATGTTTGACAAAGCCACTGAAAGGCTTCCAAGCGTTGTATGGATATTTGCAGAGCCGAACATTCCGTTTTCTCTGTCCAAAAGTGTTGCTTCTTCATTATTCAGATTTGTAAGATCAAGTCCGGTAACTCCGGCGAAATTGCTTGTGTTCAGAGCATTGATGTCATAATTCTGATTGACGATTGCGTCTATTTCTCCGCCGTTCTGCGAGGCAGTTGTCGTAAGATCGATGCCGATTTTCAAAAGTGAATCAGCGCTGTTAATTACAGATTTATAACCGACAACCCATTCGCCTGAGAAAGAGCCGTCTATTAGCTGCCTGCCTGCAAAAGTAGTGGAATCGACCACCGTCTGTATCTGCTGGGCAAGTCTGTAAGAAGCTTTTGCAAGAGCTACTTTTTCATCAGATGCAAGAGCTGCCGAAGATGCCGTCGAGGCATTGTCTTTTATCTGGGTCAAAAGGCTGTTGATGTTGTCTAATGAATCCTGAACGATAGCTGACACGTTTGTTGCGTCTCCGACCGAGTTCATAGCCGATTTCAAAGAACCGTTTCTTGACTGCAGCGAACGCGAGGTGATGTAACCTGCTACGTCGTCGGATGCTGCGTTGATCCTTTTACCCGTGGACAGCCTAAGCTGTCTGAGGGCTATGTTTTGAGAGCTCTTTTGTAATGCGTTGTACGCATTTTGAGCCGGAATGTTGGTGCGAATGCGGGCGCCAGTTACTAAAGCTGTTGGCATAATAAACCTCCATGTAATAAATTACTACCATAACGGGCGTCCTGCCTTTACTTTTTGTTTCCTCTGACCTCAGTTTTCGACATTTTTTTTTAAAACTTTAGTCAAAAAATAAAATTTTTTTAATTTAGAATCTCTTTTCTTAGTACTTGCGGTACTGCATAAGAAAATCGTGTCTGTCCTTTATGTAATATTCCAAATTTGCATCAAGGATTTCTGCAAATTCTATGCCCGAAATGACTCCTGCCGATTCATTTAAGGATTCAATTACAACGTATTCGGTAGCTTTCAGCTGAGTATGCGAATAATATATTGTCTGGCAGTCCACGCTTATTTTTACCTCTTTGCCGTCGTTTGTAAGCTGTATGCGGACAGGCTTTCTGATACCGGCTTTAATGTTTTCGTCAGCCGCTACGGGCACTCGGTTTTCTCTTACAAAACTGCCCTCTGAAGTGTAATCAAAAACAATAGCGGGATGTTGTCCTAAGTCTTTCACATTCGTTCTGAAAATGAAGCGAAAACCTTCGCCGCGGTGCAGACTGACCGTAAAATCTGCCACGAATTGAGTAAGCCCCGGCGAGCGCAGTGCGGCAGCCCCTTTTTCATATATTATGAAAGCGTTGCCAGCAGCGGGATCTACCGCATTGAGCTTTCCGATTATCTGTACGTTCAATGGATGCTTTCCCTGATCATTTAAAAGAAAATAATCAGGAACGAACATTTCGGCTATTACCGTGCATCCCTGAAATAAAACGAGGGCTGAAAATAATAAAACTATTTTTTTCATGGCTTTTCCTTTTTGTTGAACCTGAGTTCTTCGGGGAAAAATATCCTGTCGGCTAAGCCGATGCTGAGTCCCGCATATCCCCCGGAAAATTCGCCGGGCACGCCGAGCCTGTCATACACTTCGGTTCCGAACTCATTCTCTGTCTTTCCTGAGGCATATCCGACAACAATGCCGATATTTATCATTTCGCTTATTCGTAGATTCAGCCTGTTCCCAATATGAAAAAATGCCGACGGGTAGTAATTGTACTCAACGAAAGGTTCGGTTGTAAGCTCGTCTGCTATAATTGTCTGGAAAAAACCGGCGCGCAGGGGCAGCATACCCATGCCCCACTCGTTTTTGCCGAAAGACACAAGATTGCAGAGCGATGTTCCCACGTAGAGCTGATTATTAAGCACAGGCAGAGCAAGAGAAGCATTTCCTATTTTCAAAAGAACGCCCTTTACAAGATTGCCTGAGTCATCTTCTGTTGAATCGCTGCTGAAGACGGAACGCTCTCCTCCGGTTGTTATACCGCCTATCTGTATCAAACCGATGTTCCAGCCGGAGTGCTGATGATACTTCCATTCGGTCTCGGTTTCTTCAACCCGGTTAAGAAAATCAAGTACGGAAACCCCTATGCCTGCATAAGGAAATACCGATGTATGCACTTCTTCGTTGTCGTAATTGCTCCATCGCACCTGAGGCGCGGTTGACGGTGCGCTCGAGCCCGCTGCCACTCCGAGATATCCCCTTATATTCAATCCGCCGTAGGAACCGACATCCAAAGTAACCCCGATGTTTGCATACTGCGAAGGATAATAGCTTAGTCCAAATGCAGGGGTTATACAAACATAAGGAAGTTCATCTCTCAGGAAATATCTTTTTCTTATATAGAGCGGCAGAACAGCCGTTAGTGATTTTTCTATTCGGGCATCCGGGGCAATTATTTCAAGCATGGAAGTGCCGATAGTCCAGTTTGCGGCATCACGGAACCAGCGCAGTCTCCATTCCGCTATCCCGAAGCGGTACATACCGCCGACAATGCTGTTTTCCGAGCTTCCCCTGTAGTTAATATGAAAATTCTCGAAATCGGGAAAAACTCCGAAAAGCCCGAGACCGGCAGAATAATCTTTTTCTCCGGCAAGGAAGAACCCGGCGCTCTCAAAAGCTCCCAGCCTGATAAAATCGGGATAGCGGCGCTCTACTATACTGTCCCTCTGCACAAGATAGCGCTCTGATTTGAAATTTCGCGATGATGGGAATACCACTCCGTTGTCCCGCGTGCCGGGAGCATTGGTAACTTCACTGAAAAATGTAGTGTCCCTTTCGGATATGGTGTAAACATCTTCTTCGGTACGGGTTACGGTACCGCAGCTCCAAAGAGATGCTGCCAGAAGCAAAATTGTCAGTAACAGAATTGTTTTTTTCATACTGCTTTTATTGTTTGTGATCAAATTTTTGTCTAAATTATTTTAATATTGAGTTTTACGTATCCTGTCAGCTCGGCTGTCAATTCGTCGCCATGGTTGATTTTGCCGACTCCTTCCGGTGTTCCCGTAAATATCAGGTCGCCTTCGGTAAGTTCAAACACTGATGAAAGATATTCCAGCAGCAAAGCAGGGCTGCGCTCCATATCACCGGTGTATCCCTGCTGCTTCAATTCGCCGTTTACCCAAAGTTTCAGGTCAAAAAAGGGGATTTCTTTATCGAAACGGCTCTGAGGCACAAAGGGCGAGACGCAGGCAGACTGTGCAAAGCCTTTTGCCACAGCCCAGGGATGTCCTTTTTCTTTTGCCTCTGCCTGTATGTCCCTAAGCGTAAGGTCAAGACCCGCGGCATAGCCGGCGATATAATCCGCGGCATCTTCTTTTTTTATGTTTTTGCAGTCTTTTGCAAGAGCTATCACCAACTCTGTTTCATAATGAACATTTTTTGAAATCGTGGGGAGGCAGATTTCACTTCCCGAAGGCACATAAGAAGAACCGGGTTTAAAAAAAACAACGGGATCTTTGGGGATTTCCCCGCCCATTTCCGCAGCATGTTTTGCATAGTTTTTTCCTATGCAGAACATAGTGCCGCACTGATATTTATTTCCTTCTATTTCATAATATTTTTTCATGGGACAGCCAAGATTATGAAAACATTAGTTAATTGGGATTATTATCAGGCAGTCTCGGCAGCCTGGGGCGTCTTTCGCCGTTTTCATCGTTTAAAAGATTTCTTTCACGGTAATTCGGATTAATCTCAGAAAGACTGTCAGATTCAAAAGTGCCTCCAATGCCAATTATTGCATCCACCATTGCAGAGTCCAAGCCGGGATATTCAAATTCTTTTTTACTGAATCCGAGGCTTTTGTCTGCATAAATCTTATTCATGAGCATGCCCCAGACCGGCGCGGCGGCTTCCGCCGCATAACCGTATTCGCCTGTAAAAGTTACTCTCCTGTCGTCAAAGCCTATCCATACGCCTGCAGCAAGTTCGGGAGTATAGCCGATAAACCAGGCGTCTGCGTAATCATTTGTGGTGCCTGTTTTTCCGGCGGCATCTATTCCTTTGAAATAACTGCGTACTTTTCTACCGGTGCCGAACTCCACTACATTGACCATCATAGCTTTCACCATGCTGCATATCTCATGGGATAACAGCTTATGCTTTTCATATTGGTCTGATTTATACTTCAGATCTGCTCCGGTTCGGTCTTCAATTTTATCTACATAATAGTAATCGACATGTTCGCCGTCGTTAGCAAAAGTTCCGAAGGCTGAGACCATTTCAACGGGAACTACTTCACCGGCGCCGAGTGCGAGAGCGGGCACAGCCTGCAGTTTAGAGTGAATCCCCATGTTTTTTGCCAGTTCCACTACTTTTCTCGGAGTGGTATGATTAAGTATGATACGTGCAGAAGCAGTGTTGATGGAGCGGCGGAGGCAGTCTTTAAGCTGCATCATATCGCCTTCCTCACAGCCGCCCATGCCGCGCGGAGCCCATTCTTCTTCGGTGTGAGGATCAACATAAGAAAAGGGCCCGCACTCTATCAGCGTAAAGGGTGTAAGGCTGCGGTCTTCTCTCAATGCCGAAGTATAAACAATCGGTTTGAAAGATGAACCGGGCTGCCGCTTTATCTGGGTAGAGTGGTTCAGGGAGTACTTTGCATCGGGGTTCTCTTTCATAAATTTCGGTGATGCGCCTACCATTGCAAGCACGGCTCCGTTTTTTGGATTAATGACCGCCAGACCTATCTGAACGGTTGTGGCGGCATTTTTGACAGAATCAGTGAAGTTTCTGTCCTTGCGCAGCTTAGCGGCAATTCTTCTTTTTTCGCTTTTAGAGGAGGCGGCTCTGTAATCAGCTCTTGCATATATAGCTTCATTGAGTAGTTTTTTTAGAAGGTCCGGGTGATTTCTCCAGTTCCATCTGCGGTTAAAAAGTTTTTGAAACGAAGCAAGATGCTCTTCCACCGATTCTTTTGCATATCTTTGAATTGATGAGTTAAGCGTTGTGTAAATACGAAGACCCTGACTGTATAGATTATAATTTTTCAACTGCTCGCTTCGGCTTAGTTTCTGTCTAATCATTTCCACGAAATGGGGAGCCAGCATAAATTCCTTCAGTCTCCTCATTCCTTCTCCGCTGCGTGCAAGAGTAATGGGTTCCTTAATTGCTCTTTCAAACTTGTTTTCGGACAAAAAGCCCTGCTTTCTCATAAGCCGCAGGACGAGATTCCTTCTGCCGAGAGCGAGCTGCTGGTCGCGCAGGCTGTTGTACCTTTCCGGAGATTTCAGCACGCCGACGAGAAAAGCGCATTCGGCAGTTGTCAGCTCGGAAGGCAGTTTGTCGAAATAAACCTGAGCTGCTATTTGTATGCCGTAAGCTCCCCGCCCGAAATTTACCGTATTTGCATACATCTCAAGTATCTCGTCTTTGGTATAGCGCTTTTCGATTTTCATCGCTGTTACGGCTTCGCGGATTTTCCTGTCTAATGTCCTGTCATAGCGGTAAATAGTAGAATCATACAAATTTCTTGCAAGCTGCATGGTAATGGTGGAAGCGCCTTCTTCGATGCCGCCTGCTAAAATGTTCTTTATCATAGCCTTTATTATTCTTTCCGTATGGACGCCCCAGTGGTTAAAATACTCTCTGTCTTCAACAGCTATCAGAGCATTAATAAAATCTTTCGGGATGCTGTCCCTTTCCAGAGAAACACGTCTCTGCTTGTAAAAATGGTCGAGTACTTCCCCGTCGGAGCTGATTATCTGAGTGGCATAGTCCTGGCTCGGATTCTCCAGCTGCTCCAGCGATGGCAGTCCGTTGGCAATAACCGTGTTTACATAAATAAGAACTGCTGCGGCTATTATTACTGTAATGGCTGTTAATGTCAATATTATTTTTTTGGGAGTCATTTTAAAAAGTTTTTCCTTATTCTTTCTGTACTTTTCTTAATTCAACTCTTCTGAGTCTTTTGCGGTACATTCTGATATTTTCGCCGGGTCTTTTCAAAAGCGGCTCGTTCTCTCCTGCGGAGCGGCCTTCAAGCATTTCCGCCGGCACTCCGCGCTTCACAAGCTCTTCGATAATGAATGTAACTCTTCTCTCTCCCAGCCCCATATTGTATTCCACGGAGCCTACATCGTCGGTATGACCTATAAGAATCAGTTTCTTCAAATTGCTTCTCGTAAATTTAATATTCTGCGCCAGCTTGTCCAATTCATCCTGCCAGGTCTGATTGGTCTCAATACCGTTGCTGTCGAGAGTATATTTATACGGATTCTTATAAGCATCTGTCGGGAAATTGACTCTGAGAGTAAAACTTTCGGGAATATAAATATCTTTCTTAAGCTTGTTTCTGGGGTTGTCTTTATCTACCCTTACTTTGAAAGTGTCGAAGAAAAGGTCCTTAGCGTGTGCCGTTACTTCAAATTCTTTGTTTTTATCGAGATCGACTTCATAATTTCCTTCATCATCGGATTCTGTTTCTTTAACTATTGCGTTGAAAGGCATTTCTCTGACGGTAATGTCGGCATTTGGCACTGGTTCTTTTGAAATGGCATTGTAAACTCTGCCTTCGAGTGTATATACCGGCGAGATTTCCATCACCGGTTCTTTTATCTTGTCTTCCGGCATTTCGGCACCGAACTCGGGAATTTCTCCTTCAGCAAGTTCTCTTTTCTTAGTGTCTTCCAGCCGGGCAGGCACTATTTTCCTTCTTACAAACAGGTCGAAACCGCCCTGCATGGATACCAATGTGGCTCCGGCGTCTAACTGATTGGAACTGTAGTACATCAAGGAATCGCAATTGCCGGGGCAGGACGGGAAAATTTCATCGAAGGGTGTGTTCAGCGGTGGTCTCATGTTTTTAGCCGTGCTGAAATAGTTAGTGGAGCGGAGAGCTTCCAGGTCGCCGGATTTTACTTTGTCCCAGAATTCCGATACAATATTTGATTCGAATATGTCGTATCCTCCCACGGTTTGGCGTCCGCACGATGCGAAATAAAGCTTTGAACCGTCATCGGTTATATAAGGAGTTATTTCTTCGCAGCGGGAGTTGATATGGCTGCCGCAGTTAATCGGGTCAGACCATTTTCCCTCAGAAAGTTTTACAGAGTACCAAATGTCTGTGCCTCCGAATCCGTCTGTTCTGTCAGATGCAAAAAAAAGCACGCTGCCGCCGGCGCTTATCGCAGGATGGGATTCCCATGTGAATTCATTTTTGTGCAGATTATCGGGCAGTTTCTGCATGTCGGTAAACATAGCTCCCTGCTTTTTTGAGACATAAAGATCGGAGTTTCCTGTATAGCCGCTGTCGGCAACGGCTCCCATATACACCTCGTCGTTTCTTGCGCTGAAAGCTCCCGCATATCCTTCGAACGGCAGACCGATGCCCGAGAGCATCATGGTGGAATTGTCGCCGACCATGCTGACAATCATTACATTCTGCCTGTCAACATCGGTAAAAGTAAGAAAGGCTCTGTTTTTTTCAAAGAAAGCTAACTGCCATTCGCCGCCGGGCGTATTTGTGTTGCTGAGCTGCCGGAAAGTGTAATAATAATCGAGAAATTTTACGGTTTCGGCGCTGGTGTCATACTCCAGTCCTTCCCATTTCTCGGGAGTACATGCCTGCACAGGCAGAGGACATACCACTTCTTTCTTGGGTGTTTTCAATCGCCTGCAGCTCTGTGACGCTGCCATAAGCATAACTGCAATTGATAGGAACAGCAGGATTCTTGCCATGTTTATCCGTTTTTTTTGAATAATTGTAGTATAAATGTATTAAACGAACACATTTCAACTACAATATAATAATAAATGTTATAAATGAAAAATATAAATAAGCACGAGATTAACCATTTTTTAAGAAATTAATTCAAAAATAAAGGTTTGCCTAATTTTATTATTAGCACATTATTTTGACAAATTAAAAATAAATTTGGAACTTAAAGCTCCAAAGATTAAATTCACATCCGTAATACACCGTGTGCAAAAAAGAATGCGGAGAATTTATGTCAGCCGAAAGAAAATCCGAACTATTAACTACTGAAGATTACTGGGCAATCTGGATTGGTTTCGCTCTTATTATTGCAGGGCTGTTTATTTTCCTGAATCTGCGTCCGCCGCGGATGGAAAAAACCATTGAGCAGGCAAACGAGACAATGAAAGAAGAAAGCAGACGCGCACCGTTCAAAACGGTAGAATGGTTTCTTGCTAATGATGAAAAAGAAGGAATTAAAGCGACTCAGACGCAAACAGGCTCCTTTTTAAAAACTCTTACGGGAAAGCCCCGTTCCTGGAAAAAAAATCCCCTGCATTCGCTTTTTCTAAGCGATGAAAAAGCAGAGAAAACCGCCCGAGTGCAAAAGCAGATTTACCAAAAGAAGATGGAGCGCTCAGACGAGCTTATGCAATCCGCTTTGATTGCAGAAAAAATGGCTCGTGAAGATAATTTTAAAAACACAGCCCTCAATACAAAAGCAAAAGCTGCAATTGAAAAATGGCGCAAAGCGCAAATCGAAGCAAAAGCTGCAAAGAAAAAAATCCTGAAAAGCGGATACAATCAGATTGTATATCTAATACCTCTTGCTCTGATACTTGCTTTTCTGTTTGCTGCGGGCAACTTTTTTATGGAAAAGAAATTCTGGCAGTTCATTGGAGGATTTCTGTTTATTTTTGTGATAGCAGTTATTTCTTATATTCTTGAAAAACAGACTCTTATGCAAAACTACGGCATAGGATATGCTTTCTGGGCAATAGTTATCGGGCTGATTATCAGCAATACCGTCGGCACGCCAAAATGGGTTATGCCCGCCGTAAAAACTGAGTATATCATAAAAACTGGACTTGTATTGCTCGGCGCCGAGATTCTTTTCGGGAAAATAATACAAATAGGCATACCGGGATTATTTGTCGCATGGATTGTAACACCGACTGTAATTATTATTTCATTTATTATCGGCAGAAAATATATAAAAGTGCCTTCCAACGAATTAAATATTACTATAAGTTCGGCTGTAAGCGTGTGCGGCGTATCCGCTGCCATAGCCACATCGGCTGCCTGCCGCGCTAAAAAAGAAGAGCTGACTTTAGCAGTCGGGATGTCTCTCATTTTTACGGCAGTTATGATGATACTTATGCCTGCGTTTATCAAAGCGGTCGGAATGGCTGAAATATTAGGCGGCGCATGGATTGGAGGTGTTGTCGATTCCACGGGAGCGGTAGCCGCCGCAGGCGCTTTCCTCGGTGAAAAAGCTCTGTATGTTTCCGCCACTATTAAAATGATACAGAATATTTTAATCGGGGTAGTGGCATTCTTTGTAGCAATTTACTGGACTATGAAAATGGAAAAGCGCGAAGACAGTACAAAACCAAACGCCATGGAGATATGGTACCGCTTTCCGAAATTTGTTCTCGGATTTGCAGCTGCATCCGTGCTGGCTTCAGTCATATCATACTTTCTTGGTGAAGATACTGCCTATGTGCTTATCGACAACGGCTTAATAGGCGGAATGACAAAGAACCTGCGGGGCTGGATGTTCTGCCTTGCGTTTGTAAGCATAGGGCTTTCGACGAATTTCAGAGAGCTTCGCAGTCATCTGAAAGGCGGCAAACCTTTTATACTTTATGTTTTCGGTCAGACCTTCAATCTTCTGCTGACTCTTTTAATCGCATGGCTAATGTTCTATGTAGTTTTTCCCGGAATAACCGAAGGAATTTAAAAGCTGATGAAACAAACATGATTTTGGGAAACACACAAGGGGATGATTATTTTAGGTAGATTTGCCATATATTGAAAAAAAACATAGAGCAATGAAAAACCGGAAGAGACCCCACCCCTGCCCTCCCCTTGGGGAGGGTTAGGTGGGGCTTAAAATAAACAGATGAAACGTCCATGATTTTTGAAATCACTCAAGGGGATGGTTATTTTAGAGTTAATGCAAAACAAAGTTTTGAAAGAAAAAGTACATTCCAAAATCGGAGTTTGGGAATGAGATGCACCATGGTTGTCATTCTGTCCCTGTGCCGAAAGCTTGTTTCAGCATTGTTTCAGAATCTCACGAATGAGGAACACACCCCTTAATCCGCTCTTGGGAAGGGGAATTTCTCCCTCCCTTACTTGTAAGGGAGGGATCGAAAATATACAGATGAACAGCAGGAGGAAAATAAATAGAATATCATATTTCCGGGCAAAGAAAAAAATTTGTAGATTAGCATCAGACTAATTTTTAAACTTTGAAAATAAAATATTTTAATATATGTTTAAATATTTTCTAATCAATGACAGCCAGTTAGAGCTTGTAAAGACTATTATTAAATCGTCGGACGAGCTGATACTGCTTTTAAAAGAAAAGCCTAAACTCGACGGGCTGCTGAAACATACCATTACCCAGATTCTCCTCCTCATGGCAAAAATTATTCACGCCCTGCCTGAAATACTCCTTACAGTTCATGGGAACAGAATATTAAAGCATGAAATTACAAGCAGTTACTCAAAAGCCCTCAACTGCTGGACTAATTTTTCGGAAAAGCCCGAAAAATTTATTGATGCCTGGATTGAATTTATTTTCTGGTGGGAGGAGTACTATAAACTTGTCAACAGGATTAAAGATAAAAAGCAGACTGTTTTCATTTCTATGAACTGAGTTTATTCTTATTTGCTTTCCCTGAAAATCTTCTTTTTATTTCAACAATTAATCATTTCTTGCGTCAAAATTCGTAATTATACCTTATATTTATAAAATTAATAATTTACAAATTGAAAAATGAAATCATTATTAAAATACATCTTTATATTACTCTTTCTACTGTGTCTCAGCACAGGGGCGCAGGCGCAGTTTGTAAGGCAGCAAACGCAGAGCAGCGAATTTTTCTTCGACGCAGTTGTCTTCAAATCGCAGGACAGCCTCGACGGCAGAGTAGATGTTTATGCCATGATTCCTTATGAATCTCTTGAGTTCCTGAAATCCGATAAGGTTTGGGGAGCGAAATTTTCCATGGTTTTTCATATAAGCGACAGCGCCGGAAACAGAGCAGCTTCAAAAAAAATCGAACGGACATTAGCAGAAAACGATTATTTCACTGCTCAGGGAGGAACAGGAGCTTTTGAAACTGTTAATTTATCATTCTATCTTCCTCAGGGCAGATATGATATTGAAGCGCTTCTGACAGACAATTTTTCTAAAAAAGAATTCACCCGCTCAAGAGTAATTAATATCTTAGATTTCGACGAATTTGATTTCGCATTGAGCGGATTGCTGCTTGTAAGTTCTATTGAGGAAAGCGGAGGTAAATATAAGATAACCCCCCACATTTCGGACAACGTAGGAATGCTGAAAGACGGCTTTTTTATCTTTTTCGAAAGCTATAATAAAACAGTGCGGGACTCTGTGCTGATGATGTATGAAATTACCGGCAGCGGCAGCGAAATTTTAAAAAGAAGCAGCCCTGAAAAAAAATCTCTTACCGGCAGACTGCAGAGACATTATATGCGGATTGAACTCCCACCTGACACAAAACGCGGATCATACACGCTGAAAGCAGTCGCACTTAAGCCTGATGCCTCAGGAGAAATAGAGCAGGATGAAATACTTGCCATTGGGCAGCGCTCCATAAAAATTTACAGAACAATCGCCGGGGCGGCAGTGCAGGACATTGACAAAGCAATTAATCAGTTGAGATATGCCGCAACTAGCGATGAAATCGACTACATCGAATCGACGAGAACGATTGATGAAAAAATAAACCGTTTCGAGAAATTCTGGGAGGAAAGAGACCCCACTCCGCGTACGAGGCGAAATGAAGCTTTTGAAGAGTATTATGCCCGGATAGCGTATGCCAATGCAAATTTTAAGGGCTATACCGAAGGCTGGCGCACCGATAAAGGAATGGTCTATATCATTTTCGGCAAGCCCCTCACCGTAGAAAGGAGCTCTCCTTACAGCGACGGCAGAGTTTACGAAAGATGGACTTACGGCAATAACAGGGAATTCCTTTTCGTTGACAACAGCGGTTTTGGCGATTACAGACTGGTTTCGCCGAGAGTTATTTCAGATAAATATGAATACAACAGATAATTTTATAAATAAATTAAGAAGCGATTAGATATGGAATGTTCAGTAATAATAGCGGCAGGAGGAGTCGGTTCACGATTTGGCAGCAATATGCCCAAGCAGTTTCACGAACTTGACGGAGTGCCTCTGATAATCAGGGCGCTGAAAGTTTTTGAGTCGGTGCCCGAGGTAAAGAACATAATAATAGCAGTTAATACGGACTGGCGTGAATTTTTAGAAAACAAAATCTTCCGCTTCAACATAAGCAAAGTAAAAAAAGTAATCGACGGCGGCGTCGAGCGGCAGGATTCGGTGTGGAACGGACTAATTGCCGAAGAAACAAAAGAATCGGATATAATACTCATACACGATGCCGTGCGTCCGATTACCACTGTCAATCTTGTGCATAAAGTGATCCGAGCCGCTCTCGATTTCGGAGCGGCTATTCCGGCGCTGAAACCGAAAGACACCATAAAAGCCACAAACGGTAAAGGTATCGTAACCGAAACATTAAAGCGGTCAGTCCTTGCAATGACACAAACCCCTCAGGGTTTTTGGAGAGAGATACTCATCAGCGCTTTTGAAAAGGCAAGAGAGGACAATTTCATAGGAACTGACACAGCTTCGCTTGTGGAAAGAGCCGGATACCGCGTTACCATAATAGAAGGAGATGAATCTAACCTGAAAATCACAACACCATTGGATATGAAAATTGCGGAACTTATTTTAAATGAAAGAGCAGGCTGATCTTTTTAAAAGGTGAAAATATGCAGGTAATTGAACCATTGTTTGCAAATATTAATCCTGACATAAAATACAGGATTATAAATAATGACTGTTTAAATTATTTAGTTGAAGAACAATCAAATAAGTATGATTTAATCATAACATCACCTCCATATAATGTAGGGAAGGTTTACGAAAAAAGCACTTCAATAGAAAAATATCTGCAAGCCCAGAAAAAAATTATTAAAGAATTATTCCGTGTACTCAGTGAAAAAGGCAGTATATGCTGGCAGGTAGGGAATTATGTCAATAAAGGGGAAGTTTTCCCGCTTGATATTTTCTATTACAATCTCTTTAAAGAAACGGGAGTTAAATTAAGAAACAGAATAATCTGGCATTTTGGACACGGATTGCATGCATCGAAAAGATTTTCCGGAAGATACGAAACAATATTATGGTTTACAAAATCTGATGAATATATTTTTAACCTTGATAATGTAAGAGTTCCCTCAAAATATCCCGGCAAAAAACATTTCAAAGGACCAAACAAAGGCAAGCTCTCCGGCAATCCAAAGGGAAAGAATCCAAGCGATGTTTGGGAGATAATAATCAATGACTGGGACAAAGAAATATGGAACATACCGAATGTAAAGTCAAATCATCCCGAAAAGACCGAGCATCCCTGTCAATACCCAATTGAATTAGTAGAAAGATGCATTTTGGCTTTAACTAACAAGCAGAGTTGGATACTTGATCCGTTTGCGGGGGTCGGTTCAACGGTTATTGCTGCAATTAAGAATAATAGAAATGCAGTAGGTATTGAAAAAGAAAAAGAATATTGTGATATTACATTGTCAAGAGTTCAGAAATTAAAAGAGGGCACTCTGAAATTCAGACCTATAAATAAGCCAATACACACTCCTTCAAAAAAAGATAGCCTATCAACTGTCCCGAGGGAAAGGAAACAAAACAATCTGTATGGACATATTAAATGAAAATTGCTCTGAAATATTCGCATCTGAACGGAGAAGAATTTCTGATTGTTCATCATAATTCTCTGTATAAGGAACTAATAGGAGTTATTCAATCTATTGAAGCAGATTTATTCAAAACAAAGTTGAGTAAAGAACGAACCAAAACGGGCAAAATGCTTTACAGCCCTAAAGATATAAATAAAGAATTCAAAAATTATTTTTCAAAATTAAGTTGGACAGAGAGTAGATATTCCTATTACATTACATTAAATCGCGGTCTGATGGAAAAGAGTATTGGAATGTCTTCAAAAGATCAAAGAGAATACCTGATAGAAAAAGGTGAGAAAGAACCTATCTATAGTTATAATCAAACTGATTTTGTTAAAGATAAAATAGCTGTGGAGGTACAGTTCGGGAAATATCCTTTTGTAGCTTATGATTTATTCGTAAAACATATGCTTTTTTTTACAGGCGGAGTGATAAACTTAGGAGTAGAAATTTTACCTACAAAAAGAATGCAGTCATGTATGTCAAGCGGAATAGCTTATTTTGAAGGTGAGGTTTATAATGTTATGAGACAGGGAAGAAGCAGCCCGCCTGTTCCATTGCTTATACTTGGTGTTGAGCCTTGAATGTTATCAGCTTATGGCTTCCACCCGGTTAATCTCCGGTACATTTTTAATTAGCCATCTTTCAATGCCTGCGCGGAGTGTCATATTGGAAAGAGGACATATTGCGCAGTTTCCGGTAAGCCTTAGCTCTGCTACTCCGGTTTCTTCCTCGAAACGTACAAACTCCGCACCGCCCTTGTCTTCCTGCAGACAGGGTTGTATTTCTTCTAAAGACTCCTTTATGCTTTGCTCTATTTCCTGCAGTTTGCGCATATTAAAATTGAAGCTTTTAGTTACGGATGTCCTACATCTTGAAGATGCCGGACATCCCGTAAAGATGAATACTTAATTGAAAATCAGACTTCTATTTCTACATTACCCTTATTCTCGAAGTTATGCTTTCTGATGCGGCTGACAATTTCCGAAGTAATATTTTTCAGAATGCCTGCCTGCTTACCTTCCGTATCAGCCAAAACAATCGGCTTGCCGCTGTCGTTGTTTTCGCGCATTTTCATGCTTAAGGGCACTTCGCCTAAGAAATTGGCTTTACTTTCTTCAGCCACTTTTCTGCCACCGCCCTCGCCGAAGATGTAATATTTTTTATCGGGCATATCGTCGGGAATGAAATAACTCATGTTTTCAATTATTCCCAATATCGGCACGTTTACTTTTCTAAACATTGCAATACTTCTTCGCACGTCCACTACGGAAATTTCCTGCGGTGTGGTAACAATAACAGCTCCGGTCAAAGGAATTTTCTGAGTGAGAGTAAGCTGTATATCGCCTGTGCCCGGAGGAAGGTCAAACACGAGAAAATCAAGCGGTCCCCACTGCACCTGCTCGAAAAGCAGGGAAAAATAGCCGGCAAGCATAGGCCCTCTGACGATGGCTGCCTGCTCGCGGTTTAAAATAAATCCCATCGAAGCTACTTTTATGCCGTACTGCTCAAGAGGATAAGCCGCAGTTTTGCCGTCGTCTGTCTCGTATGCTTCCAGCGTGTTGTCTGAAAGGCCGAACATAGTGGGCTGGCTCGGACCGTAAACATCGCCGTCGAGAATGCCCACCTTTGCTCCGGTAAGGGAAAGCGCCGCGGCAATGTTTGAACTTACGGCAGATTTGCCCACGCCGCCTTTGCCGGAGGCAACCGCAATAATATTTTTTACATTGGGAAGAATCTCCCTGTTTTTATAATCTTCCTGCGGTTTTTCCAAAAAGTTAATCTCGCTTTCAATGCCGGGAAATTTCTTTTCCAAGGCTTCGGCGCATTTTGTATTAATGGTTTCTGCCGCCCAGTGCACGGGCTGAACCATTTCTACATCAATTTCTATTTTATTATCATGAAATCTGATGTTTTTCAAAGCATCAAGTTCCTTAAGCGTAGTGCCGATGTCAGGGTCTTTTACCTGAGCAAGAGCTTGTCTTACAGCTTCTTCCGTTAAATTCTGTGCCATAGCTAAAAATCCTTCATTACATAAAAATTCAGTTTTTCGGAAAATACCGATTTATCTAATCCTTTTAACGATGAAATACATTTTACATTGTTCATTTTGGTTTTGAAAAAAAACAATCTGATTACAGCTAAATTTTAAAAGCAAGGTGTAAAACATGAAAAATATCATTGGGATGTAACTTTTTTCATATTCAAAGCGTCTTATGCAGGACAGTTATTTGAAAAAACATCCTTAATATAAATTTAACAAAAAATAAATTTTTTTTGGCAGAGTAAGTAATTGATATTAATTTTGTAATTCTATATTATAATTGACAATATGAATTTTTTTTCGGTTTATTTAATGAATTAACAACAGGAGTTAAGTATGAAACAGTTTAGTATCCTCATTTTTGCCTTCGTTTTAGCCGCCCTCAGCCTTCAGGCAGCCAAGCCTTATCTGCAGGGAGTAAATGACATAAACAATTACAGTAAAATGATACAGGCAGCGACGGTGGAAGAAACCCCGGTAATGAAAAAAATATCAACGCCTTCAATGCTTTTGAACTACAACGCAATTGAAGGAAGCTATAATGTTTTCGGCAATTATGTGCACTACGGACACATAAATCCCATAGTTTACGAACCCGTTTCGGGCAGCCTGATAATCAGCAATAACGCTTATCTGCAGGGAGACACTCAAAACGATCCCCTTAAAGGACAAACAGGTGTTCTTTATACAACAAATATGGGAAATACGTGGAATACAAAGATTCTCCTCGAAGAATCGGGCAAACTTCCCCTTCTCCACTCACTCGGAGTAGTTAACTATGACGAATCCTCAAGCCCCGAAAATTTTGCATATTATTCATTCGGACCCTACTGGCAGCATACAAGCGGCACAAGTTATAATGTTGAAGACGGCAAGTATTTAGTTGTTACTCCTCAGCACACAGAGCATTTCGAGCTCGCTCAGCCGATTAACAACAACGACGGTTACCCCTGGTGGACAGCTACGGTTACCGGTACAAACGGAATGGGCTTTCCGCTTTTCTTCCAGGGAAATATGCTCTCTTCCGTGGAAGGTCTCCCTTATGGAATATACGGAATCAGCTCCTTGTATGTAATTCCTGAAAATGATGAAGTTGACTTTGCATATTCGGGCATTCCCGAACAGCTTGAACTCGATAACTTCCGCCCTTCTACTCAGGACGGATCATATAATAATATTGCTCATGTAGGGGCTGACAAAAGCGGAAATCTCTATTTCTGCGCAAACAACATGTTTGCCGACGATGTTAACAACAGAGTGCCGGGCGTTATCAAATCAACGGATATGGGTGAAACTTGGTCTGACTGGAACAAAATGCCTGCCGGCATCATTGAAGACTATTTCTTGGCACAGGGCGCCTTACTCGAAGAAGACCACGGTTTTTATGCCTACCGTCCCAATGATTTCATCGTTTACGCTGAAGACAATTACAGCTATTTCGGAAGACTGACATATATATTTCCCAGAAACGACACATTGTTCCGCAGTATCTTCATTGCTGAGTGCAATTACAATGGCTCAGAGTGGAGTCTTATACCTGTCGCCGAACTTATGACCAACAATCTCTGGGCTATTATGGACCGCGGCACCGGCGGAATTGCAAAAGACAGTCTTTATTCCTCTCTGCGTGCCAATGAAGTGGAAGCCGCCGTTACGGCAGACGGAAGCGCAGTTCTCGTAAAATGGGTTGACCTTAACGATAATATCGTAGAAATAGACCCTCCCGTTACTGTTGTAGCCACAGGCGGATCAGACCCCAATTATACTGAAATAACAGTCGAATTTGACACAGTTTTCACTACTGATATTTTCTATTCATACAGAAAGCTCAATGAAACAAATTTCTCAGAAGTTGTCAACATCACAGGCGACGAGCTTTATAACAACTTCACGTTTTTACCGAACGTAATACCAAGCCTGAACGATGTAATGATGATGACCTACATAACAATTAAGCCCGACGATCCGCTCGATCCGAGAAACAGCTATCCCGAAACCACTATTACCCAGTGGCTTATTGATGAACGCTCCCAGATGGCATTCCTCCATTTTGACGCGGAAAATCCCGCAAACAGCGTCGAGGAAAGAAGAATTTCTCTTTCCACAGGCGATATGTACCCCAATCCGGCTGCCGAAAATATTACAATTCCTCTGGACGTAAAGAAAGACGGCAGCGTAACCGTAGAGATATTCACCACTCTCGGCGAAAAAATTGCCACCGTGCATAACGGTATGTTAAGCGCCGGTCATCAGGTACTGCCTTTCTCCGTCAGAGATCTTAACAGCGGAGTTTACATCTGCAAAGTTTCAATGAACGGCGGCGTTACATCAGAGCTGTTCACGGTGCAGAGATAAATTATATTTCAAATTTTTATTTAACCGTCCTTTTTTCCGAAAGGGCGGTTTTTTTTTATTTTTTGCGTAATTCTACCTATTTTGTTTAATACTTTTTTTTCTTATATTGCCGTAGTACCATATAAAATTAAAAAATATTAAAAGGAGGTAGGCACATGAAAAAATTTTACTTAACCATACTTTTTGTTATATTTTCTTCCTCACTATTGCTTTATTCTCAGGGAAAGACCTTAACCATAGGGCACGAGTGCCTTGACCTGCAGGGAATTCCGCAAGAATGGATAGACGCAGCAAAAACAAATCTTCACATAGGCTACGGACACACCTCCCACGGCAGTCAGCTGACATCGGGCATGAATGCCATAGAGGCATACTTTACCGGCGGAAAATTCGACTGGAGCCGAAGCGGAGGCTCCGGACAACTTCATCTTTTCGAAGGAAGCGGATATGG
Source organism: uncultured Hyphomicrobiales bacterium (assembly GCA_964577665.1). Lineage (GTDB taxonomy): Bacteria > Bacteroidota > Ignavibacteria > Kapaibacteriales > UBA2268 > CAYVTD01. Next base: position 1,171 of record CAZOBD010000009.1, on the reverse strand, counting down.
CAGCGGCTATCTCGACCACGACTGCGGTTATGAAGGATGGGATGACAAAACAAGGACTTATCTTGATGAAAATCCGTCATGCAATGTAATTATCTGGTCATGGTGCGGGCAGGTAAACAACGTTGACCTTGAAACTCATTATCTGCAGCCCATGGCAAAGCTTGAAGAAGATTACCCCGATGTAAAATTTATTTACATGACGGGGCACCTCGAAGGACAGGGTCCTGACGGAAGCCTTTTCAAAGCCAATCAGAAAATAAGGGATTTTTGCACCGAAAACAATAAAATCCTTTTCGATTTTGCCGACATTGAAAAATACAGCCCCGACTGCGATATGAATTATCAGCAGTACAATGCAAAAGATAACTGCGACTACCAGAAACCCGGCGGAGGCACCGGGAACTGGGCAAACGAATGGCTGTCGGCAAACCCGGATCACCTGCTTGCAAAAATATCACAGCACTGCTCAAGCTGCGCTCATTCGGTAAGCCTCAACTGTGTAAAAAAAGGAGTTGGAGCATGGTTCCTTTGGGCAAGGCTTGCCGGCTGGGACGGAATCGTTTCATCAGTAGAGGAAGACACCGTAAAAGCCGACGGTTCGGAATCTTACTGCAGTCCAAATCCCACAAAGGGCAGGACAAATCTCCATTTTACCTGCAAAGAGAACGGAAGGATTACAGCCTCTTTTTACGATTCAAACGGAAACAATGTTTTAAAAGTCGAGCAGGAAAAAACCTCCGATGAAATCATTATCCCCGTCAATCTTTCCTATTCTGCATCAGGCGCTTATTATTACAGAATAACTTTGGACGGAAAAATAAAAGCAAAAGGAAACCTAAGACTTGTCAGATAAAACCTAAGGAAGAGATCCCCCATACCCCCTTATAAATAAGGGGGCTTTAACAATACTTCCACCTCCTTTACTTGTAAGGGAGGAGCTGGTGAGGGATCAAATATAAACAGTTGAACTGTAGAAGGAAAAAAAGTAATGTAAATGAAAAATTGTAATAGACCCCACCCCGGCCCTCCCCAAGGGGAGGGAGCAAGATCGTTGAATACCCTCCCTTTGGGGAGGGTTAGGGTGGGGCTTAAAATATACAGATGAAAAATCCATGCTTCGGGAAAACACCCGAGGGGATGATTATTTTTTGTTAGATTTGCCATATATTGA
>CAZOBD010000008.1:15836-53604 GCA_964577665.1 uncultured Hyphomicrobiales bacterium | reverse complement strand
TCTGTGGCATAATTTCTCCTTTTTTATAAATTAAGAAATTTTACCGATTTGTCCATATTCATCTGAGGCATAACAGTCGGACATCTGAACCGTAAAGCAAACAAATGACGAAGACTCATAAAAACCGCGATAGTGTAATTTTTTTTAAAATCTGCCAAATATTTTCCTAACATCGGCGTTAATACAATCGGCAGAGATTATTTCTTAATTTTAAATTCAGAAGGATCCATATATGAATATCTATGTAGGCAATTTGCCTTATACAACGGACGAAGATCAAGTCCGCAGCATGTTTGAAGAATTCGGAGAGGTTTTCTCCGTGAAATTAATCGAAGACCGGGAAACCGGCAGGAAAAAAGGTTTTGGCTTTGTGGAAATGGAGCAAAACGGTGGTAAAGAAGCAATTGATGAGTTAAACGAAACAGAAATTAACGGCAGAAGCATCGTAGTAAATGAAGCAAGGCCTAAAAACGAAAGAAACAATAACAACCGCAGATTCAACAGGTCTTATTAATTTCTAATTGGTGCTATTTTTGTTGTTTCTCTGCCTTTAGTGAAATAGTAATCAATCGGAAATAAATAAATCTTGATAAAAACCGCACAGTAGTTTACTTGTGCGGTTTTACTTTTATTTGGGTAAATCCTTCTTTTTTAATCCTTTTTTTACCTATTCTTAACTTATACCCGAAACCGCCTTCCGGACAGATGTCTATACAGTTGAAGCAGGACACGCAGCGTGAAAAATCCAGCTTTTGAACACTGCTGTCTATGCACATGGCTTTGCATACACGGTCGCAGTGCCTGCATCCCGTACATTTCTTTTTGTCGAAATCAATTTTAAAAAGGGATATTTTTGCTGGCAGAGCAAGTAATGCCCCGACCGGACAAAAACTGTTGCAGAAAATTCTGCCCCATACGGCAGTGAAAAAAATAAGCAGAATAAAAAAAGATAAAGCAAAAATAAAAGAGGGTATGCTGATTCCTGCAAACTGAAGCTTATGAAGGTCTATGAAACTTAGCTCGGCAAAAGAGGAAGCAGTAAGATTATTAATTTCAAATATAATCGGTCTGAAAATATTTGCCGTTATCCTGCCGAAATTACTGTAAGGGTCTAATATCAGAAGAGGAAAAGATATACCTAACAAAAGCAGCAAAGCAGTCAGGGCAAGGATTAGCCATCGGAGATAATTCAGCGGCTTGGAATATCCGAAACGTTTCTTTTTTTTGAAAAACTTTCTTTTTCTTATGAAAAGAATAATATCTTGAAGAGTGCCGAGCGGACATATCGACGAGCAGTAAACTCTTCCGAATATGAGTGTTAACAGAATAACAAATATAAAGCCCGACGCAGCTAAGCCCGGAGCGCCCAGAAATTTCAGCAGGGAAGGCGTAAACTGCATGTAAACAACTGCACTGACAATTTCTTCGTTCATCCATTGGTAAATGTCAACGAAGATAATGAATAGTGCAATAAAAAACAGAATGGAAACAATTACCCTGATTTTTTTTAAATATTTAAGCATAACCCGGCATTTCTTTCCTACATTTTTATTCTTTTGATTTTCAACCTGCTGAGATCATGCTGTCCCAAGCCGTGTTCTTTTCCGTAGCGGATGAAGGGTATATCCATCGGCTCAGCTCCGAAAAGCTTGGCGGAAGCAATATCAACGGCTAAAATATCTTCAGATATAATCAGGGATTTCATTTTTACGACATCTTTTGTGGAAACGCCGCGGGGACCGTTGTCCATCATAACACGGTAAGCATCCACTATGTTGAGGTCGGGTTTTATTTTTGTGGGAAGGTCTGCTATGCACTGATGCAAGCCGTGGCGGTGCCACCAGCGTCTGTCCCAGTTTATGCCCATAAGATTTTTCATGGCAATAGTCAGCCTGCCCGAGCCGTGGTGTTTTAAGACGGGTACGTTCAAGTAAACGTGGCTTTCAAGAATCAGCTCATGTATTTTATCATTTTTCAGAATTTTTCCCTTTGGAACGGAAACATCCTGATAATATTCTTCGGAATTGCCCGAAACAACTTTGGCGCCGGCTTCTTTTGCCATCCGTTCTATGCCGCTGGATTCGTAGGCATCGCGCCAGTTAGAGCAGGTGTGGTCAAAAATGTAAACGTCTTTAGCGCCGGCATTGAAGCAGTGCTCGATAATTCTTTTTATAAGGTAGGGATTTGTATTTGCCGCCCGCTCTATTGAGGCATCCCAGCCTATATTCGGATTGATTACGACCCTCTGATTCTTCTTTACATATCTGCTCATGCCGCCCATGGCTTCTATGGCTTTGTCGAACATCGCGGCAGGTTCTCCTCCTTTTACGGCTGCCATATCATATCCCGATTCGCCAAATGCAGGTTTGTATCCGAAAATATATGCGCCGCTGAAAGCTGTGGCTGCGCCTATGCCCTGCTTAATAAAATTTCTTCTTTTCATAATTCATATCGAAAATCATTTATGAATATTATTTATTTTTTGTGTTAAGATAAGAAATAATTTAAAGATATGGAAATAAATGTTTTGTAAATAATAACCTAAATAAAAAAAACCCGCTTTGAAAAAAAGGCGGGTTTTAAAAATGTTTCTGCATCAGGAGCATCAGCTCTGTTCCATAGAGATGCGGTGCTGTCTGCGCGCTGCTTTCAGGTTGGAAAGACGTTTTTCGATAGAGGGTTTCATGTAAGCGGTGCGCTTTTTATATTCTCTTAAAACGCCGCTTCTTTCATATTTTTTCTTAAAGCGCTTGATTGCTCTGTCAATCGATTCGTTGTTTTGTACGGTAACACCTATCACGGTGAAATCACTCCTTTCATTATTAATATAATGTTATTTAAGAACTTGCATAATTTTCAATTAGTCTTTTTTCACTGTTTTTTTCAAACTGCACCAGAATGGAATTTCCGCCGGTGCTTGTAACTTCTTTTGCCCTTACAATGCCTACGTCGTCCCATACCTGATGAAAAATCACGTCGCCAATCTGGTATTCGTCTTTGGGTGAATACTTTCTTGCATCTTCACGTGAAATATGAATGACAGCCTTTGCTTTGTCAGCCTCGGTTTCAATAGCGTCGAGGTTGATAAGCTGGGAGTGTCTGCTGCGTGTACAGCGTGCCCACTGCTGTCTTCCCTTGTCAGTTTCTATCGGCTCTCCGATGAGTTCGTGTTTCGTTTCTTTCATTAAAAACGGAGAGTAAAGAGTAATGTATTTAGCTCTGCGTGATCTTTTTCTGCCAGCCATTGCTATTTCTTCTTTTTTTTTAAGAGAACAAACTTGTGAACAGCAAATATAATAAAAAAAAGCTTTTCAGCCAAATTTATTCATTTTTATATATAGTTAGACGTGTCAAACCGTTGTTATTTTTTTATTTCCCTGCATACAATCTGATGCGGATAAGGTTTTTACGAAAAATTGAGCCTGATGCTTCTGTTTTAATGGAAGTGCTGTTTTTCTTTAAATCATTTTTGAAAAATTCGGCTGCATCTTCGGCAGAGCTTTTTGAACCTTCGTCAAAGCAGGTTATTTCAATAATAGGATAACGATCCGTAAAACTTAAAAAATAATTCAAAACCATGAGATTAAAGTCATCTTTCAAGAAATCCCCGGTAAATGAAAAAAGATAAAATTCATAGTATTCTTCTCCGCCGTCAGTGTGCAGTTTTTCGATACTTTCATTCACATGTGAAAGCAGAAAGATTCGATAAGATGTATCAGGGACTGCATTGTCGCCGCCTGCAGAATAACGCAGAAGTATTTCATCCGTATTTACAAGCTGCAAACGGTCGAAAACCGTCATATCAACATTTATCTTATTTTGAAATGTATCTCCCCCGCTAAGCATTATTTCATGCCTGCCGCCGTTCAAAAAAGCAGAGAGACGCCAGTTATTTATAGGAATATCCTTTTCAGCATTAATAAAAATATTCAGCTTCTCCGGCTCTGTTTTTATTCCTATAATGCTGTCCTGTATCTCGACGGGTTTAAAAAAAGAAGAGTTTTTTGAAGATAAAAAAACAGCGCCAGCAGAATTTACAGGTACATTCAGTCTCTTATCACACCTTTTAACCGATATATTTTCAAGTTCGAAATTTTTCTTTAAATAGCCGGCATATCTTTCGGCGGCGGTCTTAACTTTTGCCGCATACAGAGTATCCCTGACAAAATATTGAACAGTCAGGTTCATCTTTCGGGTAATTCGGGAATGTAATTTTTTTAAACAAGAGCTTTCAAAATCTTCATTCGATATACTGCTGCCGGCAATTATTAAATGGTGGAGTACATTTTCGGGAAAATAAGAGCTGACAACCGGCTTTTTATGGTAAAGCAGTATGTAGGGATTGGCTGCAATCGTTTGTTTTACGATTTCAGCTTTTACGGTAACAAGCTCTGTACTTAGTCCGATTTCAGTTTCAATTTTCATGTCAGAAGAAGGTCTTGTGTATGTTCTTTCTGATAAAAACAAATCGAGGGAGCCTGCTCGGTTTGAAGCAAACACGGCTTTGCCGCCGGGGATTAGAATAAAATCAGAATCATCCGAGGGACCGTTAATATCTGACAGGGGTCTCGGACTTCGCCATTTGCCGTCTATGCGGGGAGAATAATAAATATCGAAATCACTGCCCGTGAACCCCTTTCTGCCGCTGCTCGAAAAAAACAGTGTATCATTTTTTCCTATGAAAGGTGTAATCTCGCTGCCTGTCGTATTAATGTCCGGGTAGCTGTGAAGGGAGAGACTCTCGGCGCCGCCCCACGCTCCTCCGCCGAAATTGAAAGCTATCCACAGGTCAGTGTCGCCTTTTTTATTACCCCTGTCGGTTACGAAAATCATATAACTGCCGTCAGGAGATACTGCGGGATGAGAAGCAAAGAATCTGCCGGAAAGGCTGTCGAGTAAAACCGGCTTTTCCCAGGCATTTTTCTGCTTTTGGCTTGTGAAAATGTTTAAGTAAGACCGGTTTTCATATAATTTAAAAGCAGAAAGAAATGCTGATGATACGCCGGCAAATGTAATATATGACTGATTTTCTCCGGTTTTGTTGATTCCGTTTCTTAAGTATTGCGGGATTGAAAAAAATGTGGAATCTACGGGAAATGCCTTATAAAAATATGAGTAACCTTCCCTGTCGGAATTAAAATAAAGCGCTTTTTCATAATGATTCCATGCAGGAGCAAACTCATCAGCTTCACTGTTAAGTATTTTCAGGGGAAGAGGTTCGCTCCATTTTTCCTGTGCATACGATAAAGTCTGAAAAGAAAAAAAAGCGGAAATAATCAGCAATTCCGAAATAACAAAATACAAGCAACGGATATTTTTGAAGACCCCTTCTTCAGAAAAAATTATATCTATATTGTTTATTCTCATCTGTTTATTATACTTACCGATTCAGATGTTGGACATCTTTTCCCATCTACCGTTAAGTCATTGCGAGGAGCGAAGCGACGAAGCAATCACCAACTTTATGCAGATTTCTTAGAGATTGCTTCGCTTTACTGGCAATGACGAAATTTAGTCTTTAAAAAAATCATTCCCTTGGTTGATTTTCCCTAATACAAGGATACTTTATCCTGACGTTATTTTCTCAGAAGAGTATCTGCTTTTTTATTTGGTAAATACCTCAAAATAACCGGCAAGTATTCATTTTTGTTATACAATTATTTATAGCAGCAATTTATTAAAAATACAAAAAAAGCAATTATTTCTGCATTGCAATAAAATTATTACGAATTAATTTGCACTTTAATTTTTAATTTTCATTTTTTTTTATTAAATATGTTAATAATAATTATTCTTATTTATACAGAAAATGTTTTGAAAAATCATCAGAATAGAAAAAGACCTCTGATACTTATCGTTGATGACAATCCCGTAAATCTTCAGGTTCTCGGCAATAAGCTCAAAGAACAGGATGCAGATATAGCTGCTGCCAAAAGCGGCATGAAAGCTTTGAAAATTGCTGAGGCAAAAATTCCTTCTCTGATACTTTTGGATATCATGATGCCGGAGATGGATGGTTTTGAGGTTTGCAGACATCTGAAAGCAAACGAAAAAACAGCGCGCATCCCCGTAATTTTTCTGACCGCCAAGGTTGCTCAGGAAGACACTATTAAAGGCTTTGAACTCGGAGCCGTGGATTATATTACTAAACCTTTTAATCCGGCAGAGCTTCTTTCGAGGGTTTCCACGCATCTTAAACTTCAGCAATATACTGAAGAACTTGCCGTGAAGAATCATCTTCTTGAAAAACTCATGGCAGAAAAGAACGAATTTCTGGGTATTGCAGCGCATGACCTTAAAAATCCTATATACAGCATATCCATGCTGGCAAAAGTAATACATGATGAGAAAGACCTGTCTCGGGAAGAATTAGACGAATTTTCAAAGGACATTATCAATACTTCCGATAAGATGCTTGCCCTTATAAAGAATCTTCTCGACATAAATGCAATGGAGCAGGGCAAAATAAATTTCAATTTTGAGGAAAATGAATTAAAAAATATAATGAATGAAATTTATGATATATATTATGAAATAGCAGCTAAAAAAAATATCGAGCTGCTGTTTCATGATAACACCGATAATGCCAAAGCTTTCACCGATATTAACGCAGTGCGTCAGATACTTGACAATCTTGTTTCCAACGCAGTTAAGTACACACCTAAGGGAAAGAAAGTGTATTTAAAAACATATTCGGATGAAAGCGCTGTTTTTTTTGAAATAAAAGACGAAGGTCCCGGTTTTACACAGGATGACCTGAGAAAACTATGGGGAAAATTTACCCGTCTGAGCGCACAACCGACAGCCGATGAGCATTCCACCGGCTTGGGAATGTCCATTGTTAAAAAATATGCCGATGCCATAGGAGCCGGTATTAATATTGAAACAACACCGGGAGAAGGTTCTGTTTTTACGATTACCATTCCAAAAAAGCATGAATGAATAAGCCGCCTCTAAAGTTCTTTTCTTCTTTCTTCAGTCTTCTTTAATGACTGTTCGAGCCGCCATTCTTTTACTTTCTTAGGGTCTCCGCTGAGGAGTACTTCCGGTACTTTCATGCCTTTGTATTCGGCAGGCCTGGTGAAATATGGAGCATCGAGCAGCCCGTCCTGGAAGGAGTCTTCCAGCGCTGATTCGGCGTCTCCGAGTACTCCCGGGATAAGACGCACAATAGAATCAATCAGTACCATTGCGGGAAGTTCCCCTCCGGTAAGCACATAACTGCCAATGGAAATTTCTTTCGTTATCAGTGCGTCTCTTATCCTTTGATCGATGCCTTTGTAATGACCTGCAAGTATAATAAGATTTTTTGAAAGGGAGAGTCTGTTGCAAAGGGATTGCTCGAGCAGTTCACCGTCTGCAGTCATAAATATCACTTCGTCATAATCTCTTTCGACAAGGAGTTTTTCAATACAATCGAATACCGGCTGGCATTTTATTATCATACCGGCGCCTCCTCCGAAAGGAGCGTCGTCTATGTGGCGGTAACGGTCTTTTGCATAATCGTGTAAATTATGAAAACACAGTTCTGCCAAGCCTTTTTCACGGGATATTTTAATAATGCTGGAGTTTACGACGGACTCGAACATATCCGGAAAAGCAGTTACAACATCTATTCTGATTTTTTCAATCTTCATCACCTGCTCCCGTTTTTTTGTTCAGCTCGAGTAATCCATCGATAAGCTCCACTTCAATCAGCATTTCCTTTTCGTTTATAGTTTTTATAAATTCGTCTGCATCGGGTATCATTATTTCAGATTCTTTTCCTTTTACGACAAAAATATCGTGAGCGGGAGTGGACAAAGTTCCTACAATTTTTCCGATATGCTTTCCATCGCTTGTTTTTACCAAAAAACCGGAACATTTTTCCTCTCCCGGCAAAAGTTCCGCAAAACGACAAGCCATTTCTTCATCATAATACAATCCTTTTTCAACCAGCCTGCCTGCATCTTCCTGAGACCTGATCTCATCAAAAAATATTACCGCCTTATTTGCAGCCGCTTTTTTCCATCTGTTGACGGTAAGGTTTTCTGTGAATTTCTCATTAAAACCGGCTTCTATCTCCAGTCCCGGGGGCAGAGAAAAAATTTTTGAAGGAAGACCTTCAACCGTTACTGCGCCAAGGGTGCCTTTTGTTTTAGTTACTATTCCGAATTTCTTTATCATGACCTTGACATTGCTCAAAAATCTACGTATAAATCCTTTACCGGTATTCCTGCTATAGTTTTATCACGATAACGCTTTTGTATTTCAAACATTGCATAGATAAGCTCTTCCGATTTCATCCCGAGCTTGTTAGAGTGCCACGCTTCCAAAAAGGCAGCCAGTTCGTCGGAGGCTTTTACCAGTATTCCGTCGTAAGGATTGTATTTTTCGTCATTATATTCTGCGCTTATCTCTTCGCTCGGCACCTGTTTTATTTTTCCCTTTATTTCAATTTTGCTTAAGAACTCATCTCTGGTAAAATATTTCAATTCACCGCGCCAAGATTTTTCGATAAGGGGATATATCTCACGCTCGGTCCATTTTTCTTCAATGTCTTTTATTGCTTCGGGCATTCCCTCCACCGACCTTTTCACGGGAGATACAATATCGCGGGTAACTGCTTCCGGCAGATCGTGAAATAAGCCTCCGAAGAAATTGTTGTAAAGGCGTTTATCGCAGGCATCCAGCTCATAAGCAAGAAAATAGCTTATGCAGGCGACGAACATAGAGTGCCCGAGTACGGAAGTTTTAGGAAGGCGCATGGTCTGCCCCCAGCGTTTCTGAAAGCGCATCTGTCCGCACAGGTCGATAAATTTTAGAATAGTATCCTGATTTAAAAGGCGCTGTATTCCTGAAAGGTGGCGGAATGATTTTATGTCGCTGAGTATTTCATCTTCGATTTTTTCTATCTGATATTCAAAGGGGTCGGCTTTTTTTAAAATTCTGAATTCCCAATAGCTCGAATAGATATGAGCCGCATTTAAAATATCATAGCTGAGCTTGTCGAAAGAATGATAATTGTCAAAATACTCTTTAAGTTCGGATTTTATTCTGACGCTGCCTATTTTTGGCTCCAGTTCTTTGTAAACCCAGCAGCTGAGGTCGCGGAAAAGCGTTTTATTTTTCTTAATCTCGCGGAACAGCGGAGATTTAATATCTGAAAGCTCAATGCGGAAAAGAAGATCGAAAATACCGCCGCGTATGATGTTTATCCATTCTACTTCTCTGCCTTCCATTTCTTCGTATTTAGCAAGAATCCAAGCAATTACCATCTTATGGGCGTGCTTATCCATTTCGATAAGCTCCACCTGCCGTATTTTGTCATTCCAGCGCTCTATGTAAAATGCTTTAAAAAGCTCTTCAACAAATGATTTTTTCAACATGTTTTTTAAAATTGTTTAATAAATAAAATAATTTACATTTAAAACAGTTAAGTTAACAAAAATTATGCAAATTTTAATTGAAACGAAACAGAAATAATTTTAAATTCAATAATTGTTCTATTTTTTACTGAGAAAGGAATGAAAATGCAGAAAGCAACACCTCCGGTAATTGGTATCATCATGGGCAGCGACTCTGATTTACCCATTATGCAGAAAGCCGTCGATATTTGCAGTGAATTCGGTTTGGGTTATGAAATGCGGGTTATTTCCGCCCACAGAACTCCTGAAGACGCATTCGATTATGCAAAAAATGCACATAAGCGCGGCATCAAAGTTATCATTGCAGGAGCGGGCGGCGCAGCGCATCTGCCCGGCGTACTCGCAGGAAATACTCCTCTGCCTGTAATTGGCGTTCCAGTGCAGTCAAAATCACTTAACGGTCTCGATTCACTTCTTTCTATAGTGCAGATGCCTCCGGGAGTACCTGTTGCAACGGTAGGAATCGACGGAGCTAAAAACGCAGCCCTGCTTGCCGTTGAAATGATTTCAATCGGCGACCCGGCTCTTCTGGAAAAATATATTGGATATAAGAAAAAAATTGCCGAGCAGTCCCGCAAAAAGAATGAACGAGAAGAGTTTACGCCCATTTATCAGCCTTGATTTTTTATTTTGATGAATAACGTCTTGCATTATTATACCAGTCCGGCATTTTTTTTCAGATGCCGGACTTATAGAAATCTAATGCCTTTCAGTCTGAAAAATTAGCTGCAAAATTACCTAAAAAATGAAATCGGATAAAGCTCCAAATAAAAAAAACCGGCTCCGCCTGATAGCTGCAGGTATCGTACTTGTTATAGTTTCTGCTTTTGTATTCTTTTCTAATTACGGATTAGTAAACCGCCTCAAACTGGAAAGCAGGAAATACGAATTAGTTCGTGAACTTGAAGAAAAGAAGAAAGTCAGAGACTCCCTTCAAAAAAAAACGGAAGCTCTTCAAAACGACCTTGGTGAAATTGAAAGATGCGCCCGTGAAAAATACGGAATGGTGAAGCCCGGTGAAAAAATATTCATCATTGAAGAAGAGAATAAATAATCTTTGCTCTTCCCTTTCCCGCAGAAAATCTGCACATTAATATAAAGTTAACATGAACTTTATATTCGGTTAATATAAGTTTGTGAAATTGTACTTAGAAAAAAGTCGTTTTTAAAAAATATGTCTATTAGGTTAATATGCAGATTAAATTATCACTTTACGGCAAATTGCTGCTGCTGGCGCTGTCTCTCGAAGCGATTTTGGGGATAGTCTTAGTCTTTGGATTTTCTGCATTTAACAAACAAAATGACCGCGATAAATTTCGTCATGCCGAAACTCTCCTTCTCCAATGCTATCATTATCGTGCAGAATTTGCAAAAAAACGCGACATGACCATAAAAGAGAAATTTGCCCAAAACATCAGAACTTTCAACAGCATTATTGATCCTTTTATGGAAGATCCTTCCGTAAAGCAGATTGATTCTCTGAAATCGGAGTATGAAAAGGAATTCTACAGATACGTTAAACTCATGGAAGATAGAGGCATTAATGAAAATCTCGGCATAGAAGGGAACTTCCGAAAGCGGGTTCACGAGGTGGAAGATATTATAAAGACTATTGGCAGGTACAGGATTTACACTGATATGCTCCAAGCCCGGCGCAGCGAAAAAGACTTTATTATGAGGCGGAAGGATATGTATATTACCCGCGTTGAAAATGCAGTTTCCTCATTAATAAGCAATACAAAAAGCCTTGATATTTCAGATGAAAGAAAGCGTGAAATCATAAATCTTTCAAAGGCTTACATAAACTCTTTTTATTCCCTTGTAGAAATATTTCAAAGCCTGGACAGCTCGGCAGAGCACCTCAGTATGCTTGAAAACCGTCTGCAAAACGACATTGAATTGGTTGTGGAAAAAGAAGCACAAAAAGCAGAAATGAGCCAGAATTTTCAACTATTTATAAGTATTTTTTCACTCCTGCTCGGTATAATGCTTTCCATATTTATAGCTAAAAGTATTTCCAATCCCGTGGTAAAGCTTCAGAAAGCCGCTTTGAAAATTTCCGAAGGAGATTTCGGCGCTCAGGCGGATGTAAAAACCAACGACGAAATAGGACAACTGGCACAGTATTTCAATACTATGTCAACGAGTGTTCATAAATCTCATGAAACAATAATGGAGCAGCAGGAACAGCTTCGTGAGCAAAATATTGAGCTTGAAATGCTTGCTGAAGAACTGCGGAGTTCTTTTAATAATCTTTCAATACTCAGCAATTTCGGACGAAGCATAACACGGGCAATACGCTTCGATGATCTTTTCAGCCGGCTTTCAGAGGAACTGACCGTTCTTATTGATACCTCAACCCTTGGTATCGGAATAGTAGATGAGCATAATCTAACTATCAACTATAAAGTTGTTATCAGACGAAGCAGTCAAAGCACCGAATTTACCGTCGATTTGACCGAAAAAGACCGATTTGACGTTCTCAGCATTGCAAATAATGCTGAAATACTAATCAATGACATCTTAGAAAGCCGTGAAAGTTTTAATAAAGAAGAGTATCCGTTCCTTTCGGAAGGCACTGCATATAAGACCATTGAGGAAAATGCAAGTTCAATTTTTTATGTACCCGTAAAAGCAGAGGATAAAGTTATCGGCATTATGGCTCTTGAAAACACACGAAAAAACTCCTATAAATCCCATCACCTCGACATGGTGCGGAACTTGAGTTCATACATTGCCATAGCCCTGATGAACACTAAAGCATACGAAGAAATAAGAATCGCACACGATAAAATCAGAAAGGCACAGGCTCAACTGATACAGGCTGAGAAGATGGCTTCGCTTGGACAGCTTACAACCGGTATAGCCCATGAAATAAAGAATCCGCTTAATTTTATTAAAAACTATTCCGAAGGTACTCTTGAGATATGCAATGAACTCGGCGCCGAAATAGAGAATCTAAACGGAACTGTATCTGAAAAGGACAAAGAAAACCTAAAAGAGACCATAAATGAAATAGGCGGTTATCTGGATACGATTACCAAAAACAGCAGACGGATAGACAATATCGTAAAGACAATGATGGAACACTCGCGGGGCAGCGCCGGAGAAAAGAGCGAAACAGACATTCCGATTTTTTTACAGGAATATGTGAAATTAGCTTATCACGGTTTTCGCGGTCAGTACAAAGATTTCAATGCCAATATCAAATATAATTTTCCTGATTCTCTGCCCAAAGTTGAAATCAGGCAGCAGGATATGAGCAGAGTTATAACCAATATCGTTGATAATGCCTGCTATGCAATGAGGAAAAAAGCGGAAACCGGCGGCGAATATATGCCCGAACTGAAAGTGTCGGCGGCATTTGTTGAAGGTCTTATTGCAATATCAATAGAAGACAACGGTACGGGCATACCCGATGAAGTGCTAGAAAAGATATTTAATCCTTTCTTTACAACCAAGCCTACCGGTGAAGGAACGGGCTTGGGCTTGTCTTTGAGCTATGATATAGTAACCTGCGGACACGGCGGTGAAATGAAAATAAATACCGAAAAAGGAATGTTTACGGAATTCATTATCAAACTTCCATCCACGGAACATTTTACAGAACAATTACAGGAAGAAATAGTTGACAGTTAAAATCATAATGGTTGATGACGAACCGGAACTCGAGGGGATGATAAAGCTACGCATGAGAAGGCAGATACGCGAAGGAGAGTACCGCTTCTTTTTTGCCCGCAACGGCATTGAGGCATTACTGCTGCTGGAGGATCATCCCGATGTCGAAGTTGTTGTACTCGACATTAACATGCCGGAGATGGACGGACATACTCTGCTTAAGAAAATCGGTGAGAAATATCCCCTGATGAAGTGCATAGTCGTATCGGCTTACGGCGATATGACAAATATTCGCACTGCCATGAACAACGGCGCTTTCGATTATATTGTGAAACCCCTCAATATAAAAGATTTTGAAATTACCCTCGAAAAAACCATAAGAATATCTAAGGAACTGAAAGAATCACGTTTGATGGAAGCAGAAGCAAAAAAGAAAACACTTGAGGCTCTGGAAAAAGAAAAGCATCTTAATAAGCTGAAAGATCAGTTCATATCTTTGATATCGCGTGAATACAGAAATCCCCTTGCAGTTATTCAGACATCATCGGACATTGTCCGCTCAGCTTTTAACGGCTCGGCTGCACCGGAGCAGATAAAATCTCTTGAGAATATAAATAAATCCGTTACACAGATGACGAAGCTTCTTGATGACGTTATGCTTATCGGAGAGTTGAAAAACGGCAGAAGTAAAACATACTTTTCCGATATAAACCTGCAGGTTACGTGTGAATCGGTCATTAGCGACATAAGGTCATTAGATAAAAACCGCCATGACATAAATTTTATAAGCAATGTTAACATTGAGAAAATAAAAAGTGATGAAGGACTATTCTCACAGATATTAAACAACCTGCTGCTGAACGCTGCAAATTATTCTCCCGAAAATACACAGATTAAAGTTGCGTTAGATAAAATCCACGATTTTGTACAGTTGAAAGTGGAAGACAGCGGCTGCGGCATACCCGAAAATGAACTTGAAAACATTTTTGATCCTTTTTACCGAGCCGATAATGTCAGAACCTATTACGGAACCGGATTAGGACTTTCTATCGTTAAAGAATGTGTAGAAATATTAAACGGGACTATTGATGTTGAATCCAAGTCAGGCAAAGGTACCGTTTTCACTATCAGACTGCCTGTTTCTATCAATTGAGAAAAAAGTTTGAAAAATGTACGAAAACTATAATAATTCAATGCAGGGTGAAGAAAACAAACCGACAAAGATATTATTAGTCGATGATGAGCCTGATGTCAAAGGCATGGTAGAGCTAAAATTCCGAAAGCAGATAAAAACCGGTCAGTATGATTTTGTGTTTGCCCAAAACGGTGTGGAAGCGCTCGACAAATTAAAGATCAACCCTGATATCGACATTGTAATATCCGATATTAATATGCCGGAGATGGACGGATTGACACTTCTGGATCATATCGGCAATTTAAACCGGACACTCAAGGCAATAATTGTATCGGCTTACGGTGATATGGAAAACATACGTACTGCAATGAACCGCGGAGCATACGACTTTTTGACAAAACCCATCGACTTTACCGATTTCAGAATTACAATAGAGAAAACAAAAAAAACCGTAGAGGATATCAAAGGTAATATTGAATCATTAAAAAAAGCGGAAACTTCTCTGAAGGAAAGCCTTGCCAGGAATTACGCTATTCTGACTTCCGCAGCCGACGCTATCATTACTTTTGACAATGAAGGATGTATCGATACTGCTAATCCTGCAGCAGAGAGATTGTTCGGATATAAAACAAAAGAATTCCGAAATATTAAAATTCATGATATTATCAGATCGGCTGAAGAAAACAGAAGCGAATCTTGGATTTATGAGTATATAGAAAAACTTTCCGAAAATAATGAATCGAAGAGCAAAGATGCATTGGGGATAAACCTAATGGGAGATACTTTCCCGATAGGGTTTTCCATTAGTGAGTTCAGCCTGAAAGAGCGCAAAGCTTTCACGATAATCATACGAGACATAAGCATACGAAAAAAAGCCGAGAAGCTCTTGAAGGAATACAACCAGACTCTTGAGGAGGAAGTCTCTAAAAGAACAAAAGAGCTTATTAAACTGAATAATGAAAAAAATGAAATTTTGGGGGTAGCCGCACATGATCTTAAGAATCCTCTTTCAAATATAAAAATGCTTGCCAGAGTTCTTTTGGAAGAGAACTTGAGCAAAGAGGATATCAAAGAATTTGCCGGGGATATACTTTCTACTTCGGAAAGTATGTTTGAGCTTATAAGGAATCTTCTGGATGTAAATGCCATAGAGCAGGGCAAAATAAAGATGAATGTTGCCGATTTTGATGCCGAGCCGATAGTAAAGCACATAATATCGGGTTACAACCGCTCTGCACAAAAGAAAGGAATTTTAATAGAATTCAATCATGATGACAGCGGAAAATTTATCCGGGCAGACAAAAACGCATTGATGCAGGTAATGGACAACCTGATAAGCAATGCGGTTAAATACACGCCTTTTAATAAAAAAGTATATGTAAGCTTTTCTGAGCTTGGGAGATACATCGTTGTAGAAGTTCGAGATGAGGGACCCGGCATAAGCGTAGAAGACCAGAAAAAGCTGTTCGGTAAATTTGCAAGGCTGAGCGCCCGTCCTACCGGCGGCGAAAGCTCGACAGGCTTGGGCCTTTCCATAGTTAAAAAACTTATGGAAATAATGGAAGGAAGAGTCTGGTGTGAAAGTGTAGAGGGCGAAGGCAGTACTTTTAAAGCAGCATTTCCGAAAAGCCAAAAATTAATTAATACACAATAAAAATTTCTTTTGTCTATTTCCTCATTTATACTATATTCTCGCAGATGAAACATCCATTATTTGGGAAAAACACACAAGGGGATGATTTTTTGAGAGTTAATAATTTTCAGTGTTGTCATTCTGTCCCTGTGCTGAACTTGTTTCAGTATTGTTTCAGAATCTCACCAACAACCTTTTTGTGGTTCGTTGATTTCAACATAGCCACCGAATGTTTTGAAGATTTTAATCATGATGATGTCTGCTTACAATTTTATCCTGTAAGGAAACACAAAGTCCCTACAGAATCGTTAATACTTTAATTTACTATGATACGGGCTTTCGTCCATTGTCATTTATTTTTAAATTTTCGTTTGCAAAAGTAATTCTATTTTCGTAACTACTCAGGCGGCTGGAAATGTGGCGATTTCGGTAAGGGCATCCACAATATCAATCGACTGTTTCTTACAAGTGTCAATTACTGAACGTAAAATACAAACTATTTGCTGTCCGACAAAAAATTGACCTGAAACCTTTTGCTTTACTTTAAAGTTGGCAGCATTTACAGTATTTTTGATACTCGGTTATTTTAGTCAGGATTACTGCTCATTTCTAAAGTTGTGCCTTTATGTCAGGGCTGACCACCTGACTTTTTGCCGCTTGATTTTCGTAAACTTTGATTGCGTTTTGGAGTAAACATATCCGATGAGGGCGGCTTACTACTGTTGCTGCTGTTTTTTGACAACTTTGCTCTACGCAATTGCTCTTCAAGTTCTAATATGCGCTTATCTTGTTCTGATATGCGTCTTTCTAATTTACTTATTTTATCTCTTAATTGCTTATTTTCTGCAATTAATGATATTACTTGTTCTTCTAAAGTCATATTTTCCCCCCAGAAAATAATTCTTTATGCTTAAAATTTTTACATTACAAATATATGCTTTTTTTTTATTAATTTGGTATTTATTTTTGGACTGAGTAGTTACTTATATTTGTCCAAGCTGATTCATTACAAAGAAATTTATTTTGTACTAGTCTGCATATTAATAATAGAGTTTTTTGTATAGGTAGATATTTATTCTAAAAATTTTCTGAATACCACAAAAATTTTTTATTTTAAAATAAATTACTATATTTGTAGTCTTGATTTGACAACAGAAGAAAAAAAAATTCCTGAGTAGCTCAGCTGGTTAGAGCATCTGACTGTTAATAATATGCCCATATTGCTTTAAATTCAATAAAATCAATCACAAGAAAAACTCTTTAAATCATATTGTAGGGGAGAATGTAGGGAGGTATTAGATATTTTTAACTCAATCTTTGGGAAAAGGACAATAAATAATTATTAAACAGAACGATCAAATCCCATCTATTACTTAGCTAAATTTTATTAAAGTCAGTTTCTGATTTTCAACATCTTCCTCACCGATTTTGCTCTGCTTTTTTAAAAATGTTTATTGGTGGTTTAAGATATGCTAAACCACAGGTAAGCCCTTCTAATTGTAAAAGGCGAAATAGGACTGTAAACCACGATACAAGGCTTTTTTGTTCTCAATGGGCAGAGAAGATAGTATAAGTTTCGCATTTCATGCTCTTGCAGAGCTTTTCTCAGCCTTTCTATAATACTAAGTTGTTTTCAAAAGATTATCTTACTTCTCATTCCCAAACTCCGATTTGGGAATGAATTTTTAAAGCGAAACTCAGTTTCGCAGTTGGTCAAACTGAGTTTGAGTTGAAACTGTCCTATCCAAATCAGAGTTTGGATAGGAGGATAATAATTGCTTTGAAAGCAACTTGGTATAAGATATTATCCAATGCACTGCCATTTTTGTAATTGCTCCTACGGATTTCCCTTTTTTACAGTATTCCTGTGAATTCGATGCCTGTAAACTGCTCCAGTTCAATATTTGATTGCGATGTACACCGAATTCCGACGCCAGCTCGCTTATCGTCTTCTGCTCTTTGAGCAACTCTGCTGCCACCTCTTTTTTGAATTTGCTGCTATACTGTTTTCGTTTTCCTGCCATTGCTTCTCCTTTTTTTCATTCATAAAAATTTAAGATTTTTACACCTTAAACTGCTGTCTGAATTTTTGGGAGCAAAATACACTATCACCTGATTGCAAGATATTTTAACTGCCCATTAGGCTTTATAAATTGTGACCAATATTCCCTTAAAGACACTTAATATTAGGAAACTCTGAAAAATCTTAATATTTTATTTTTTTTTATATAGATTTATTTATAAATTTACATTTGGAAAGAAGTTATTGAAAAAACTGATTTTTTAGCGAAACAGCACTAATCGTAAACAAAGCAAATATAATTGCTTAGATAGATTTTTCTTTTAGAGTTTAAAAAACATGAAACTTTATATATTTTTTTGTTTTTTTTGTGCTGTTATCCTGTTTTCTTGGGGGTGCTCCTCAAAAGCAGATCCTCCTTCTCCGGAAAAAGGTGTTTTAGATTTAAGAAAATGGAATTTAGAGAAAAATGGCTGTGTGAGTCTTTACGGAAGCTGGATGAGCTTTCTGAAAAAGAAAGATGGGCAGACTGACCAAAGTTCTAACTATGATAATCAACTTGATATAGTAAACTTACCAATATTATGGCAGGACCAATATCCTGAGCTTTTTGAAAAAGGCAGTATTGATTTTATTGATTACAGTATATTGATTAAAGGAATCTCTATAAATGAAGATATTGCCCTTTTTTTAGGAAATATTGCACCCTCTTACAAAATATTCATCGACAGCATCCCAATTGTTGAACCTGACATTATAACAGGTCAAAAAAATTTGCGGGAAAATAACCATAGAAACAAATATGTTGGATTTTATTCAAATTGCGACAGTTTTTTACTAACACTCAGAGTATTTTCGTACCCTTTTGAAAAAAATGGAGTTAACTTTGACTATTTCCAATTAGGCATTGGAAATAGTATTCGCAATAAATATGAAATCATCAATATTATCGATTTGTTTATACTTGGCTCCATTGTAATAATGGGATTTTTTAATCTCGGTCTCTATTTTTCAAAACGAAATGAAAAATCTTTTTTATTTTTTGGTTTATTCAGCCTCATAATGTCCTGTCATGAAATTATCATCTCAGGCACTATAACCTTGTTTACTGATTTATCATACTATCTTTTTTGGTATAAAATAGAAAGATGTCTTGCTTTTATAGCCCTGCCGGTTATCTTGCAGTTCCTCCATACTCTTTTCTATATCAGATTTACCAGATATGTAATCCTTGCAGTCTGGTCGGTTAATCTTTTCAACTGTCTGGTTGTATTTTTCTTTCATAGTCAGAATATTTCAGAAATAATAGTTTACACAGATATGTATTTCAGTATGCTGGTGATACTTTACAGTCTGTATGCTATTTTTATCGGTTCACGCAAAAAAAGGATGGAAGGAGCGATTTTTTTCTTAAGTCTGATGATTATTGTCGTTACTTTTGTGCTTGAGCAGTTTGCCACATATTTTAACTGGCAGATAATCTATCTTGTTCCAACTGGAGTTTTCTTATTTATTCTTTCGCAATCTATATTTTTAATTTTCAAGTATTCGAAAACATTCACTACTGTAGAAAATCAGGCTATGGAGCTTTCCAGGCATAGAAATCATCTCGAAGAACTTGTTGAAAAACGTACAGAAGAACTCGCAGATAGAAGCCGCCAGCTAGAAAAATCAAACGCAGGCTTAGAAACCGCTCTTTCCGATCTGAAAGCAACACAATCCCAGCTTATTCAGTCTGAGAAGATGGCTGCTTTGGGGCAGCTTATTGCGGGAGTGGCCCATGAAGTTAACACACCGCTTGGAGTTATACGCTCTTCTGTCGGCTCCATTTCGAGCTTTTTGAAGGATACACTCCTAAAACTGCCGGATTTTTTCAGTTCTTTAAATGAAACGGAAAAAAGGAGTTTTTTTACTTTGCTTGAAGATGCTCTTTCTGCTCATAACAGTCTGAGCGCTAAAGAAGAAAGACAATTAAAAAGGGAGCTTCTGCATGAACTTGAAGAAATGGGCATACAGAATTCCGGAATTGCATCAAGATTTGTGAAAATGGGTCTTTATAATAAATTCGAAAAGCATAAATATATCTTTCACTCAAGAAAAAGCGATGAAATAATTGAAACCGCTTATGAACTGACTTCAGTTTACTCAAGCTCGGAAAACATAGCCGTTGCCGCCGAGCGTGCATCAAAAGTAGTATTTGCACTTAAGTCATTCGCCCATTTCGATAAAACGGGCGAACCCGTAGAAGCAAACATCACTGAAGGCATTGAAACAGTACTGACACTTTACCACAACATGCTGAAGCAGGGCATTGAAGTGGAAAAGGATTATAAAGCAAAACCTGTAATTAAATGCTTCCCGGATGAACTCAATCAGGTATGGACAAATCTTATCCACAATTCAATTCAGGCAATGGACGGAAAAGGAATACTGAAAATAAAGATAGATGAAGATGATGAAAACGTTATCGTTTCAATTACAGACAGCGGCAGGGGCATCCCCGATGAAATAAAAGACAGGATATTCGAGCCTTTTTTCACAACTAAGCCGCAGGGAGAAGGCTCAGGACTGGGACTTGATATAGTAAGGAAAATAATTGAAAAGCATAAAGGCAGGATTGAATTTGAAAGCGAGCCGGGAAGGACTGAGTTTAGAATATTAATATTAAAGATAATATGATGTTAGTAGCATAAAATAATTATTTAATCGTATGAGTATAAAAAAATATGTATAATTTTTCCCAGGATAGTTATGAGAACAACTATAAATGTAAGCGATAGGATAATTGACGAGATTAAAAAGTTTTACGGGAGTAAAACAAAAACAGATGCTGTAAATTCTGCTTTGAAAGACTGGGTAAGAAAAATGAAAATAAAAGAATTGATCAACTTAAGAGGAAAAATAGAAGTTGATGACCACTTAAAAGAAATGAAAGAAATTGAAATACGGGAGAATGAATCAAATGAGTGAATTGGTTATGATTGATACATCCTGCTGGATACCTTATTTCAGAGGTACGGATAAAAAAATTGAAGATGAAATTGTTTTTCTTCTCAGCTCTGACAAGGCAGCCATTTGCGGAATTGTAGAGCTTGAAGTTGTTCAGGGTATAAAAAATAAAAAACATGAATACCAAGTTCGTGAGTTGGTTTCTTACATCAAATATCTGCCATTCGAAAGGGAAGATTTTGTAAATGCAGGAAAGAGAATGAACCGGCTAAGAAAAAAAGGTATAACTCTTGCTGTTTCAGATTCGCTTATTGCAGAGATATGCATTAGAAATCATATTAAGCTGCTTACAAATGATGCTGATTTCAAACAAATAAATGAAATTGAATTTTGGAACCAGTTTTAATAAATATCTATTTGTAATGAACTTTATTCAAGAAATATTAGATTTCTTTATTAAAATCAGCCTCGGACTGACAATTGTTTTTCAGTATTTAATTTTAAATAAGCTTTGGAAATACAGGCATATACCTGAGGTCGCATACAGTCAATCTCTAATAGGGCAGTTGATTTTTTTATTCAATTGTATAATTTGGATTATTTACTATTTGAATGAAGCTGATGCAGAAAGCGCAATAGATACAGGCTTTTATGCTTTGATAGCATGTTTCTATATATTGATTGCTTCAGGTTTTTTTGTTTACCAGAACAAAGCACTGAATTTTTGGGGATTGTTTTCAAAAGCTGCAAGAATTGAGCACAAGGATTCATCCTATACTTTGAATTATTTCTATAGTTTTATTAGAAATCAGTTTATCAAACTGGAATCTGAAGAAATAATTTCACATTTAGAAGGCGATATTACAGATTTGAACGTTTTAAACAAAGAACTTAAAAACAAAAACATTCAACTAGAGAAGCTAAACTTAGAACTTGAAGAAAAAAACAGAATCATAAAATCTCAAAACACTGAGCTGGGAATTGCTCTTTCGGATTTGAAATCCACTCAATCCCAGCTTATACAATCAGAGAAAATGGCTGCTTTGGGTCAGCTAATTGCGGGAGTGGCTCATGAAGTAAACACACCGCTTGGAGTTATTCGCTCTTCTGTCGGCTCCATTTCGAGCTTTTTGAAGGATACACTCCTAAAACTGCCTGATTTCTTTTCTTCATTGACAGAAGAAGAGAGAAAACAGTTTTTTATTCTTTTAGAAGAAGCCCTTAATTCCCAAAACAGCCTGAGCGCTAAAGAAGAGAGACAGACGAAGAAAGAAATTACTAAAAGACTTATGGAATATGATATTAACAATACAATTATGGCTTCCCGACTTGTAAAGATAGGAATTCACGAAAAAGTTGATAAATACATATCTGTTTTTAAATCTGAAAAAGGTGAAAAAATTCTTGAGAATGTCTATGAACTTTCATCAATTTACAAGGGTTCAGAAAACATAGCCGTTGCCGCCGAGCGCGCTTCAAAAGTAGTTTTTTCACTCAAATCTTTTGCCCATTTCGATAAAACGGGCGAACCCGTAGAAGCTGACATCACTGAAGGCATTGAAACAGTACTTACACTTTATCATAATATGCTTAAACAGGGCATTGAAGTGGAAAAAGATTATAAGGCAAAACCTGTAATAAAATGCTTCCCCGATGAATTGAATCAAGCGTGGACAAACCTTATACACAACTCCATTCAGGCTATTGACGGAAAAGGAAAATTAAAAATAAAGATAGATGAAGATGATGAAAACGTTATCGTTTCAATCACCGACAACGGCAGGGGCATCCCCGATGAAATAAAAAACAGAGTCTTCGAACCCTTTTTCACATCCAAACCCCAGGGCGAAGGCTCGGGTTTGGGACTTGATATAGTCAGGGAAATAATTGAAAAGCATAAAGGAAAAATCGAATTTGAGAGTGAGTTTGGGAGAACTGAATTTACAGTATTTCTCCCGAAAAAAGTTGTAGGAGATGTATTATGAAAAGGATTATTCTTTTAATGGTTTTAGTTTCTTTATTAGTATCTTGTAAGAGTCATGTAGCTGATGAAAACCCATGGGCTGAAAAGGGAGTTTTAGACCTTCGCGGCTGGAATTTCGAAAAAGACGGATCAGTCTATCCTAAAGGGGAATGGGAATTTTACTGGGAGAAACTCTACTATCCCGATGACTTCAAAGAAGAGTCAAAGCCTGAAATGACAGGTTATCTGATTACGCCGGGTTCATGGACAAATTTTATTTTAGACGGTAAACCTCTGCCTAAAAGCGGTTATGCTACATACCGCCTTAAAATTTTAATCGATCCTCAGGAAAATCCCTTGGCTGTCAGGTGGTGGCTGCCGCCTATGGCTTACGAGCTTTACATTAACGGAAATCTTATTTTGAAAACCGGCAGGATAGCAAAAACCTTAGATTCTACAAAGTTCAACTATATGCACGATTATCAGCCATTTTTTGCAGATACTAACGAACTGGAATTAGTTATACTCATTTCGGAGTTTATAACGCAAAAGGAGAAGGGGATAACAGATAACAGAAATTTTTTTATCGGAGCATATTCTGTTGAAAAGAAACTGAATTACTTTGAATATGCCAAGAGTTATTTTGCACTGGCTCTTCTCTTTATGTTTGGAATATATCATTTGATTATTTTCTTCTTCAGAAAAAAAGATAAATCTCTGCTGTATTTTGCGTTAGTCTGCTTTTATTTCACTAATCTGAATATTTTTCTTACTTCGTCTTACAGGATATTCGAATTTGATTTGGATGCCGTCCAAATATACTTTCCTTACTTTGTGATGCTTCCCACAAGGCTTTTCCCTTGGATACTGCACCTATATGTATGGTCATTATTTCCAAAGGATTACTCAAAAAATATTCTGAAAATTTACATAGGATTGTCACTGATAAACGTAATAATTACTTTTTGGGATATATATGATAATTTTTTCATCGGCCAGTCAGGATATTTAATTCTGTCAATTCTGTCATTTTTCTATTTGTGCATCGTTACAGTTTTAGCTCTTATTAGAAGAAGAGAGGGTTCCATTTTGTTTTTAGCAGCCATGATATTCCTCTTTATTACAAATTTACAGGGAATACTTGCTCATTGGGGGATAATTCTTCTATTTGAAGGTTACTGGACTCATGTTGGTTTTCTGCTTTTTGTTTTAGGGCAGTCTTTCATTCTCTCAAAACGATACTCCAATGCTTTTAAAACCGTTGAGAAGCAATCTAAAGAACTTGAGCATCACAGGCACCACCTTGAAGAAATGGTTGAGGAGAGGACAGAAGAACTAAGCACAAGAAGCCGAGAATTAGAGATCGCCATGGCAGATTTGAAATCTACACAATCCCAGCTTATCCAATCTGAAAAGATGGCAGCTTTGGGGCAGCTTATTGCAGGAGTGGCGCATGAAGTGAACACTCCGCTTGGCGTTATACGCTCTTCTGTCGGCTCCATTTCGAGCTTCTTGAAGGATACACTTCTAAAACTGCCGGATTTCTTTTCTTCAATGACAGAAGAAGAGAGAAAACAGTTTTTTATTCTTTTAGAAGATGCTCTTAATTCCCAAAACAGCCTGAGCGCTAAAGAAGAAAGGCAATTAAAAAGGGAGCTTCTGCATGAACTTGAAGAAATGGGCATACAGAATTCCGGAATTGCATCAAGATTTGTGAAAATGGGTCTTTATAATAAATTCGAAAAGCATAAATATATCTTTCACTCAAGAAAAAGCGATGAAATAATTGAAACCGCTTATGAACTGACTTCAGTTTACTCAAGCTCAGAAAACATAGCCGTTGCCGCCGAGCGGGCATCAAAAGTAGTATTTGCACTCAAATCTTTTGCACATTTCGATAAAACAGGCGAAGCAGTTGAAGCTGATATTTCTGAAGGCATTGAAACGGTTTTGACACTTTACCACAATATGCTGAAGCAGGGCATTGAAGTGGAAAAAGATTACAAGGCAAAACCTGTAATAAAATGCTTCCCGGATGAATTAAATCAAGTTTGGACCAACCTGATACACAACTCCATTCAGGCAATGGACGGCAAAGGGAAACTAAAGATAAGTATTGAAGAAAAAGATGAGAATGTTATTGTATCAATAAGCGACAACGGCAGGGGCATCCCCGATGAAATAAAAGGAAGGATCTTCGAGCCTTTTTTCACAACCAAACCCCAAGGCGAAGGCTCGGGACTGGGACTGGATATAGTCAGGAAAATAATAGAAAAGCATAAAGGGAAAATTGAATTTGACAGCGAGCAGGGGAGAACAGAGTTTAGAATATTTTTACCAAAATAAATAAGGAATGATTAATGAAATACTTACTAATGATCTGCTTTCTAAAATTAATACTGCTGTCATCAGCAAACGCTCAGGAGAGTTTCATTAAAGGAAAAGTTACCGATGAAGATGGAGCTCCGCTGCCCGGCGCTTCGGTAATGCTAGAAGGTACAGTTCGAGGAGATGTTTCTTCCAAAAGCGGGGAATTTCTTATAAACAATGTTCCCAATGGGAATTATTTCATAAAATGCGAAATGATAGGGTACCAAGGTGAAACAAAAGAAATTCGCCACTTCGGAGATTCGACGATAATGAACTTTTCTCTAAGCCAAAGAACCGTAAAACTTAACGAAGTGATGGTTACTGCGAATAAGTACGAAGAAAATCTTCAGAAAACACCGATTGCGGTAACAGCTATAACAGAAGCAGAAATAGAAGATACAAAAATAGATAAAGTGGAAGACCTCACATCGCTTGCGCCCAATGTTTTTGCCATTTACAGCGGTTCTTACCGGAGCAACAGCTTTCAGATACGCGGGATACAGAATCCGGGCTGGGAGTTTCAAAGCTTTTATCCTACTATGGGTATGAGCATCGACGGGGTTTATCAGCTTTTCGTAGAAGAATATCCCGTTATTATGGACGATATACAGAGAATTGAGATCCTTCGCGGACCTCAGGGCACTCTTTACGGCAGAAATGCAATGGCGGGCATTATCAACATAGTAACCAAACAGCCGGGAAATATTTTCCGCGGCAGCGCTCAATTGGAATACGGAAATTACAACTCGAAAAGGGCTGCTGCCGGCATATCCGGACCAATTCTCCAAGATAAGCTCTTTTATCGGATAAATGCTTTCTATTATGATTTTGACGGTTACTATAAAAATGTTACACTTGACAAAAACGCAGGATGGCAGACATCTTACGGAATAACAGCACAGCTTAACTATATTCCTTTTAAAAATTTCAATCTCAGCTTGAAATTAAACTCAGAAAAGAAGCGCGAAAGCGTTTATCCCATGGCTTATCTCGCAGAAGGAAAGGAGATCACTCCCTTTGAAATAAAGCATGACATCGAGAATGAATTGGATCACGATAAAATGATCTCGGCATCACTAAAAGCCGAATATGATCTTAGCGCTTTTAAGCTTACTTCCATTACTGCTATTGAGTCTTCAAGACGTAAATCGCACCGCGACGGCGATATGACAGAGCACAATTTCGGGGAATATTTTTTAAAGGGATTGGGGAAAGAGTATATGGATCTTTATAACTTCTGTCAGGAGGTAAGAGTGGAATCAGTATTTGACGACCTTCCGTTGAAAATAATCGGAGGATCATTCTATTATTTTTCTGATCCGGTTGGAGTGGGTAATTTCTGGATTAATGATTGGGCAACGGAACAGTTTCCGGATCTTTACCCTTATACTCCAATGCTGTTTGATTTTTACACAGATTATAAAGGCTGGGGATTAGCTTTTTTTGGGCAGGCAACATACACAATCCTCGACAAAATAGACATAACCGCCGGTATCCGCTATGACTATGAAGACTTTCAGGCTGCCGGCAGCCAGGTAATGTATTTTCCTGAACATGACATCGATCCTATTACAGACTATGATGTTTTCTATGACACTGTTTATACATCCCTTACCCCTAAATTTTCAATTTCTTACAGACACAACGAGGATATAACCATATACGCAGCTTATGCTGAGGGATTTAAAATAGGGGGTGTAAATGCTTCTGTATCGGGAATTGAAGATTTTTTCTTCGGTCCTGAATACAGCTACAATTACGAAATCGGTATTAAATCGCAGTGGCTTGAGAATAAAATTCGATTCAATGCAGCATTTTTCTATATTGACTGGAAAAATCAACAGATCTATAAAGTTGTTCAGACACATCCTGTTTGGGTGGCAGGCACTGAAAACAGCGGATCTTCGAAAAGCATGGGAGCAGAATTTGAACTTACAGCAGTTCCCTTAGGCGGATTTACTGTTAATTCTAATCTTGGATATACCAATGCTTATTTCACTAAGTATCAATCCATAGATCTTACTACCCAAGAACCTGTATATTACAAAGATAATAAAGAACCCTTCACGCCTGAAATTAACTTTTATATCAGCGGGAAATATGAGTATCCTTTAGAGATATTTATTAATGGAAATCTTGTATTAAACATTAACTACCGATATTTTACAGAGATATTCTTCGATCCTGCAAACAATTACCGTCAGTCACCTTACGGTCTTCTTGGGGCAGGTTTTGGTTTAAGAACAAAACATTACGACATAAATATCTGGGGGAAAAATATTCTGGACGAGGTTTATTACGGATATTTCTACGACGGAATAATCACAACAGCAAATGTAATTTTCGGCCCTCCGAGAACTTTCGGAGTTGCGGTCAAGTATAAATTTTAATGGATATTATGAAAAAAATCTGTATATATCTATTGATTCTTTTGTTCTTCTTAGTTTCCTGCGAGAAGCAGAATTTCAAAGAGACTCCTTGGGTTGAAAAAGGTGTTCTCGATCTTCGTGGATGGGACTTTCTTAAAGACGGTTCGGCATATCCTAAAGGGGAATGGGAATTTTACTGGGAGAAACTCTACTATCCCGATGACTTCAAAGAAGAGTCAAAGCCTGAAATGACAGGTTATATTATAAATCCGGGCGCCTGGCAGAATTTTGAACTCAACGGGAAACCGCTCCCTGACCGGGGTTATGCCACTTACAGAGCCAAAATTAAAATTGATCCACAGGAAGAACTGCTTGCTGTCAGGCTTTGGTGGCCCCCCATATCTTATAAATTATATATAAACGGCAGACTGATAATGGACTGCGGAAAACCGGACACCAGCCTGGAATCATATCATCACAATTGGTACAACAGAACAGAACCTTTCAAAGCAGATACCGGCGAATTGGAAATTATTATTGCAATGGCGGACTTCTGGTCAAAAAATCCCCAAGGCATAAGAGATAATAAAAATTTCTGCATAGGAGCCTGGTCTATAGAAAGAACTATTTATAGACAGGAATACCTCCGCCATGCAGCCTCTCTTGCTTGTATTTTTATTATTGGAATATATCATTTAATAATTTTCTTTTTCAGAAGAAATGAAAAAGTGCATCTTATTTTTGCCCTTACCTGTATATGGTGGGCAAACAACAATATGTTTAACACCGGTTCAACTTCTGTATTCTTTCCACATCTGGGATATGAATTCTGGGATTACTGGATGGTCTGGGGAGTAGCAGTTTGGGCATGGCTGTTTGAATGGCTTCCCGCTGCATATACTTATTTTGTCTTTCCAAAGGAATATTCCCGGAAAGTTCTGTTTATTTTTATTTCTTTAAGCATCATCAATACAATCATTTTTCTGTTCGATACATCTTCAAACTTTTTCTTCGTTCAAACTACATTTTTCATAATTGGACTTTTAGGTATTCTTTTTATGATATTTGTAAACCTTTTGGCAATGAAGAGAAAAAGAGAAGGCGCCGTTGTTTTTTTCATAGCTTCAATGGTTTGGTTTTGGTCTGTTTTTCATGCAGTTCTTCACGAAAAAGGCATACATGTATTGTCAAACGGACTTTGGACAGACACAGCCGTTCTTATATTTGCCATAGGGCAGACTTATATTCTATCGAAACGATATTCAAATGCATTTAAGACCATAGAGAATCAGACAGTTGAACTTGAAAAGCACAAAGACCATTTAGAAGAATTGGTCGAGGAGCGTACAGAAGAACTCGCAGATAGAAGCCGTCAGCTTGAAAAGTCAAACGCAGGCTTAGAAACCGCTCTTTCCGATCTGAAATCTACGCAGTCACAGCTTATACAATCAGAGAAAATGGCTGCTTTGGGTCAGCTAATTGCGGGAGTGGCTCATGAAGTAAACACACCGCTTGGAGTTATTCGCTCTTCTGTCGGCTCCATTTCGAGCTTTTTGAAGGATACACTCCTAAAACTGCCTGATTTCTTTTCTTCATTGACAGAAGAAGAGAGAAAACAGTTTTTTATTCTTTTAGAAGAAGCCCTTAATTCCCAAAACAGCCTGAGCGCTAAAGAAGAGAGACAGACGAAGAAAGAAATTACTAAAAGACTTATGGAATATGATATTAACAATACAATTATGGCTTCCCGACTTGTAAAGATAGGAATTCACGAAAAAGTTGATAAATACATATCTGTTTTTAAATCTGAAAAAGGTGAAAAAATTCTTGAGAATGTCTATGAACTTTCATCAATTTACAAGGGTTCAGAAAACATAGCCGTTGCCGCCGAGCGGGCATCAAAAGTAGTATTTGCACTTAAGTCATTCGCCCATTTCGATAAAACGGGCGAACCCGTAGAAGCAAACATCACTGAAGGCATTGAAACAGTACTTACACTTTACCACAATATGCTGAAACAGGGCATTGAATTAGAAAAAGATTACAGGGTAAAACCTGTAATAAAATGCTTCCCCGATGAACTGAATCAGGTTTGGACGAACCTGATACACAACTCCATTCAGGCAATGGACGGAAAAGGAAAATTGAAAATCAAAATAGAAGAAAATGACGAAAATGTAATTGTATCAATTACAGACAACGGCAGAGGCATCCCCGATGAAATAAAAGACAGGATTTTCGAACCATTTTTCACAACCAAACCGCAGGGCGAAGGCTCGGGGCTGGGACTTGACATTGTAAGGAAAATTATTGAAAAGCACAACGGGAAAATTGAATTTGAGAGCGAGCCGGGGAGGACTGAGTTTAGAGTAATAATATGGAAAAATTTAACTTAACTGTAGAGCAGACTCTTCGGAGGATTTTATGAAACTATATATTAACTTTTTTTTAGAGCGTAGTAAATTCTCTATGACAGATGTTGAAGTATTCCCTACTTTTAGTAAGATTACTTTTGGAGGAGATTCTTTTACTAATGATAATTCAACAAAATCAATGTCTTGGGTAACTATACAAAATCCATTTTTTTTGGCATATTCCCATATTTCAATATCCGAAGAATCTGTCATACCGCAAAACTTTACATGGCTTAATCCTATAAAGGTATCTTCCAGTCTTTTTACTAATTTATACGATAAATTTTGGTCGAATAAAAGCAATGATTATGCCGTAATTATTTGTTTTTCTCTTTCCGCAGCATACTTAACCGCTGCAATAATATCTTCATACGTTAACTCAGGGAAATCTTCCAAAATTTCCTCAAAAGACATTTCGGAAGCTATCCAGTTTAAAATATCATACACAGTTATTCTGGTATTTCTAATACATGGCTTGCCGCCTCTTTTACCTTGTTTAATATTAATTCTTGGTTCCATAATTCTTTATGTTCATTTCTTTGTAATATTAAATATTAACGAGAATATTCAAAAAAAATTATCAAATTTATGAAAAGATAAATATTATGAATGAAAAAGTAATACTCTGTGTGGACGATGAAAAGTTCGTCCTTGACAGCCTTCAAAGAGAGCTTGAGCGCTCTTTCAAAAAGCAATTCGTAATAGAAGAAGCTGAAAACGGCAGTGAAGCGCTGGACATAATTGATGAAGTAATAAAAAGCAGCGACGAACTTCCTGTAATAATTGCAGACTATATAATGCCTTACATGAAAGGCGACGAACTTTTAATAAAAGTCCATAATGTTCTGCCCGACACCCGGAAAATAATGCTTACAGGGCAGGCTACTATGGAAGGTGTAACAAATGCCGTTAACAATGCTTCCCTTTACCGCTATATTGCAAAACCGTGGGAACGCCGAGACTTAGCCATGACTATTTCTGAAGCGGTGAAAAGTTATGACCGGGATAAAAAACTGAAAGAACAGCACAGGGAAATTCTTGAAAAAAACAAAGAGATAACCGAGATAAATAAAAATCTGGAAAGCCTCGTTGCCGAGCGTACCTCTGACTTGAAAGCAAAACAAAAGGAACTGACAGACAGCATCAATTATGCCAAAAGGATACAGTCTGCTATTATGGGAAATCCTTTGAATATAAGAAATGTGCTGCCCGAATCAAGCATATTGTATATTCCCAAAGATATTGTCAGCGGCGATTTTTATTGGTTTTCAGAAAAAAACGGCAGAAAAATAACAGCAGCCGGAGACTGTACGGGGCATGGTGTACCGGGCGCTTTTATGAGTTTAATTGGCATAAGCCTTCTTAACCAAATTGTTAACGAAAGAGGGATTACCAATCCGGCAAGAATTTTAGAGGAACTGCGTAAAATGATAATAAAACTGCTTAAACAAACAGGTAAATCTGACGAAACTAAAGACGGTATGGATATAGCGCTGGTTTCTATAGACTTAGAAAACTCTATACTTGAATATGCCGGAGCATACAATCCGCTTTATTTCATCCCCTTTGAAAAAAATGCTGAACATTTTTTTGAAAAAGATCCTTCAGCCATATACTATGATAAGTTAATTGAAATAAAGGCAGATCGTATGCCGATAGGTATCTCCGAACATGAAAAAAAGCCGTTTAACAATCACACTATTAAAATTTATAATGAGGATTTATTTTTCATTTATACCGACGGCTTAATCGACCAATTCGGCGGTGAAAAAGGTAAAAAAATGCTCTCGAAAAGACTGAAGAAACATCTTATAGATATATGCGACCTTTCATTAAACGAGCAGATGACTGCTATTAAAAACTATTATTTTGATTGGAAAGGCTCCGAAGAACAAATTGACGATGTACTCATTATCGGATGCAGGTTTTTTAAGTAAAGGAATATGCTATGAATATAAATGAAAAAATATCAGAAAAGAAAATAGTACTGAAGCGGTCTGGCAATATAGACGGGGATGTTATCACCGAAATGATTGAGAAAACAGAAGAAGTTTTGCTTGAAGATGGAGCTTCTAAAGACCCTATGAAAAGGTTTATTAAAATATTAATTGAGCTTCTTCAAAATGTTTACAATTATTTTCGTAATAATAACAATATACTGAAAAGCAGTAAAATTCCTTTTTTTATCAATATTGGTGTGAAAAACGGATATTACTCCATTTCAATATCTAATTTGATAAACAGTGATGACCTTACAAAATTAACATCCCGGATTGATTATCTTAACACACTTAATAAAAATGAGCTGTCTTCACTTTATAAAAAACAGCTTTTCAGCGGCGACCTGCCTGAAAATAACAAAGCGGGACTCGGCTTAATATTAACTGCATTGAAATCGGGTGAAAAAATTATCTGCAAGACATCCAAGGCAGAGCAGGGACTGTTTTATATTGAAATAAATGTTTTTGTAAAAAAATAATTGAGGTATCAAATATGGAACTACTTAATAAAAAAGCTACCAAGAAAACGCCGATGGTTCTTTTCGATCATGAAAAAGGTTTTTTTCATATTAAGGGACGCTCCATTCCGGAAAATACTTATGAATTTTATTCAGATTTGATGAATTGGCTCGATGATTATTCTGCCGAACCAGAAATAGACAATATTTTCCGTTTTGAACTTGAGTACTTTAACACAAGCTCCTCAAAGTTCCTTCTTGAGATATTTAAAAAACTAAAATCGCTTACAACTTCAAAAAAGCGATGCTCGCTTTTAGTTCAATGGTATTATGAGGACGGTGATGAGGAAAT
Source organism: uncultured Hyphomicrobiales bacterium (assembly GCA_964577665.1). Classification (GTDB taxonomy): domain Bacteria; phylum Bacteroidota; class Ignavibacteria; order Kapaibacteriales; family UBA2268; genus CAYVTD01. Next base: position 20,916 of record CAZOBD010000008.1, on the reverse strand, counting down.
GATGGAAACAGGTAAGGATTTCATGGAACTGCTGGAACTAAATTTTGAATTTAAGAAAACCAAATAGTAATTATTATGCTTAGTATTTTCAACAAAGAGGTAAAAATCCTGCAGAAAAAGAAAGATTTGCTCGAAGAGGAAGTCAGCTCAGCAGATTTAAAAAAAGAATTTACAGAAATGGTAAACGAATATGAAAATCTGCTCGAGCAGACTGCCTTCATAACCCGTATCAGCGACCGCCTGCAAAAAAAACTCGACAAAACAAACCTTCAGCTTGCCGATACCAACGAGAAGCTAAAAGAGACTATAGAGCAGTTAATGAAAGCAAAAATCAGCCGTAAAGCCCGTACTATTATTCTTGTGTCTGCTCTTGCTCTTTTTTTATTAATTGAAGGTTTGGCAGAACCTTACATAGATGTAATAGCTCAGAACTTTTATTTGAGTCTATCAATAAAAGCCGCAGTTGCTCTTTCTTTGAAACCTCTTGAGTCGGTTTTGGAAAATACAATGATAAAAAAAGAAAGAATGAAACTAAAAAATGTTTGATATTTTTTGAAAGGTTTTAGTATGGTTAGAAAAGCTATTTTATGTGTTGACGATGAAAAAATTGTGCTGGACAGCCTTGAAAAACAGCTTTATAACAATTTTGGCAGCAGCTTCGATTATGAAATTGCTGAAAATGCCGATGACGCTTTTGAAATAATTGATGAGCTGAAATTAGACGGTAAAGTAATTGTTATAATAGTGTCAGATTGGCTTATGCCAGGCATAAAAGGCGATGAATTCCTTGAGATTGTTCATAAGAAATATCCTGACATTGTGAAAATAATGCTTACCGGCCAGGCTGATATGCAGGCAATTGAAAACGCCAAGAAAAATGCTAATCTTTTTAAGTGTATTTATAAACCCTGGTCTGAAGAAGAACTTGTTCAAACGGTAAGGGAAGGGGTGAAAAAGCTGTGAAAAAACCTGTTATTTTATGTGTAGATGACGAAAAAATGGTTCTCAACACCATATCGAGGGTGTTAGAAAAAGCTTTTGGAAACGATTATAACATAGAAATTGCAGAAGACGGTATTGATGCTTTGGAGTTCTTTATTGAAATGAAGCAGGGAGGCTCGGAAGTACCCGTAGTAATTGCCGATTACATAATGCCTAACATCAAAGGCGACGAACTGCTGATGAAAATACACGAGTACGACAGCAGCGCTTATAATATCATGCTTACAGGGCAGGCTACTATGGAAGGCGTAACCAACGCTGTAAATAAAGCAAACCTCTACCGCTATATTGCCAAGCCCTGGGACAACACCGACCTGCTGCTTACAATAGGAGAAGCATTGAAAGGCTACTATAAAGACAAGGAACTATTCAAAAAGAACCTTCAGCTTGAAAGAGCAAACAAAGAACTTAAATCAGCCAACGAGAAACTGGAAAGCCTCGATACTGCGAAAAATCATTTTATGGGATTGCTCTCACACGAGCTGAACACTCCGCTTATCGGCATAAACGGCAGCGCCAAAACTATTCTTGAAATTACCAGCGACGGCGATGTAAAAGAATGCTGCGCGGATATTCTAAATTCGGAAGCACGGCTTAGAAAATTTGCCGAGATTTCTATGCTTATTACAAATTTGAAGGCAGAAAACTACAAGCTGAAGGAATCCGAAGAACAAGTTTCTGATATAGTGCAGGAAAGTGCTTTTCTTTTGAGAGATAAAGCAGATGATAAAAAAATTGAAATTAAGATAGATTTTGAATCAGACTACAGCATAAAAGCGGACAGATATTTAATTCTCAAGGCTCTTGGTTTTATTTTGGACAATGCTGTCAAATTTTCATCAGAAAATTCGAGTATTTTTATTAAAGGACTAAGCCATGAAGACAGATTTCTATTAAAAATCAAAGACTCCGGACCTGGCTTTTCCGAAGAGGCGGTTAAAGATTTGTTTAAGGAATTTCAAACAGGAGATTTACTTCATCACGGCTCCGGAAGCGGGCTTAGTCTTGCTGCGGCAAAAATGATAATGGACAGCCACGGATTTGGAATTATTGGAAACAACCATGAAAACGGAGGCGCTGAAATAACTCTTAGTTTTTAATACCAAGTTGCTTTCAAAGCAATTATTATGCTCCTATCCAAACTCTGATTTGGATAGGACAGTTTCAACTCAAACTCAGTTTGACCAACGGCGAAACTGAGTTTCGTTTTAAAAATTCATTCCCAAATCGGAGTTTGGGAATGAGAAGTAAGATGATCTTTTGAAAACAACTTAGTATAAAACACTCGTTTCATGTATAAATCAGCATATGACAAGCACAAACATAATAATAAATAGATGTTAAAAACCTTAGTGATTCCAATAAGCCTCTGATTTTTAAAAGGTTTAGGCTAACCTATTTCACTATCATCAGCGGATGCGTTTCTCTGTAAGACGGGGAGCGGAATATCAGAAAATAGGCTCCCGGGCTTATATCATTCAAAGATACTGTAAATTCTATTATTTCAGCAGTTTCAATGTTACCCGTAAAGATTTCTTTTGCAATGCCGCCCGTTCCGTTGTACAGATAAAGCCCCGTCATGCCCTTTTCCGCGAAATTTACCTCTACGGTAAGCTCGTTTTCCGCGGGATTGGGCTTGAAAGAAAGTATCCCCATTTTATTTTCTGTGTTTACAAGACGGGTGCCGCCCTCGTGGCAGAGACCTTTCAGGCTGAAAATGCCGTCTATTGTTCTTACCTCTATGTCGTCGCCTAACGCGGCGCTGTTTTCTAAAATAAGCTGCGTTTCCACAGCATTTCCGAGCGCCGCTATACACCTGATTGAATCGAGAACAGTTCCCGCAGGCACATCGGCAGGCAGGCTGTCCAGATGGATAAATGCCCTTCCGTTTTCGTAAGCTGTATATTTCAAATCAACGGGATAAAACATTGATGCATTGTAGCTCAAATCGGTCTTTAAGCCTGTTACGGCGGTAATTTCCAGCTTGTTTTTATCGACAAGGATTATAGGAATGTAGAAAACCTCTCCCGGCTTTGCCTCTGCGCCGCCGGCTTTTATGGTAAGTCTGCTGTCTCCGGGGATGCCCGTTATTTCTCCAGATGCTGAAAAGCCGCAAGGCTTGCCGTTTAATGTAATTTCCAGTTCGTCTTCGTTTTCGTCAGCAGGGGTGTAAACTATTTTCAATGTTCGCATTTCTTTTGGCGGAATAACAAGCGGAAGCTGCCCCGCAGGAATCTCCCACGGCGGACTGACCTGTGAAACAGATGTAACCGATACTTCTCTGCCGGACTTGTTTTCAATTTCAATAAAAGCTTCTTTCGGCGAGTTAAGCTTTGCGATTATTTGAATGTCTTTTATCTCAATTTTCGGTGTTTCAACAATGTAATGCACTAATATTTCTTTTTCATAACCGCATATAGAATCCCTTACAATTACTTTCTCGGTGTATTCGCCTTCTGCATCTGTATTTTTTAGCCGTATTTCTGGGTACCATTTGTAGTTAGGAAATAGATTTATCCGGTTTGGTTCAGCTTCAAGATTATCCGTACTTGTAATGAAAAAAGTGTTTCTTTTGCTGCCTCTATTAATTACAATAAAACTTGTATCTCTGCTTTCTCCGGGACATAAATATCCCATTTCAATATAATCAACACCGGTGAAGAACCCGGCGCTGTCTTTGCGTGCCTTCAGTTTAATAACTGCCTGCGGCTGATTGTCAGCATTGCTTTCTATATGCAGTTCGGCTTCTTTTATGCCGGTTGACTGCGGTCGGAACTCTATCAGTATCTTTTGGACGCTGTCCGGCATAATCGTGAAAGGAGCGGGCGGCGAAAAGGAAAAATCCGAAGCATAATTTCCTGTAATGTAGATGTTTCTTATTTCCAAATCGGTGCCGCCTGTGTTTCTAATCAATAACTCATCGCTTGAAAAATTTTCGCAGATAATATCTTTCAGGAAAATATCGTTCATTTCTATTTTCGGCGGGGAGCCGATACCCTCTCCGAAAAGCTGAATTTTCAAAGGGCTGAATGGATTGTCATAATGAAACTCGAGCGTACCCATGGTTCTGCCTGTAAAAGAAGGAGTGAACCTAAGGTTCATTCTTGCCGTGTCTCCGCTTTGGAGCGTAATGGGAGCGCCTCCGCTTATGGTTTTAAAATCTTTATCGTTTGGACCTCCGTGCCGGGTCATCGTTATTTCAAGAGGAGTATAGCCTGCATTTACAACAGTTGCCGCATAAACAGTGTCTTTAAAGCTGCCGAGATTGACCGCGCCGAAGTCAATTATTTCATTCAAAACGGCAAGTTCCGGCTTTACCCCTTCGCCGCGAATTGTTTGATATAGAGTATCCGCCTGAGTGATAATAACAATTTCGGCATTGTGAACGCCCACTCTGTTTGGTGTAAACCTAAATTCAGCGGCTTTGTTTTGTGAGGCTTCTATAGTATAAACAGGAAAGCCCGACACAAGAGAGAAGGCGGAGGCATCCGCACCGCGAAAATAAATGGAATCAACACGGAATTTCCATGAGCCTGTATTTCTAATGAAACCGGAAACAAGGGAATCTTTCTGCTCGCTAAGTAGAACCTGCTTCATATCAATATCCTGAGAAGCCGATAGCGGAAGAACAACCTCCCAATAATTATCGGAAGTGTCGGACTGCATTTGAGAAAAACCATTGTTGATGCAGAGAATGAAACAAACGCTGATAACAGCAAGAAAGCTTAGTACATTTTTCATTTTTTCACCTTTATATTAATGAGATTATCTTCGTCTAATTCCCAATTCAATGGGTTTAATTCAATATATTTCCTGATTTCGTATAATTCTTTTTCGTTTCTGATAACGTGTTCGTAATAATTGCGCTGCCAAACAGAACATCCGGGTGAATTACGCAATAGATTTATTTGTTTTGATGAATTCATTTTGAAAAAACCGATGATTTTGGGTAATAACATTTTTCGACGTTGCATATGTAGTAGGGGCAATTCATGAATTGCCCCTACGTTTTGTGGATTATCTTGAATTGCCCCTACGTTTTGTGGATTATCTTGAATTGCCCCTACGTTTTGTGGAT
>CAZOBD010000008.1:0-15736 GCA_964577665.1 uncultured Hyphomicrobiales bacterium | reverse complement strand
TTTCATGAATTGCCCCTACGTTTTGTGGTGCTCCTACAGATTCATTAATTACCACGATGAAATGGATATGATTTGGCATAATTATATAATAATCAATTTCAACATTTGAATAATGATCTGCAATCTGTTTTAACACATTAAAAACAATCTCCCCTGCCTCATTCAATTCCATTTCTCCATCAATTATTTCGCCAAATAAATTCAACCTGTCTTTTGTGCAGATCGTAACAAAATAATATCCTGCCTGAGAATAATCATAATTTTGTAATCTTATGTTTTTTCTGTTTTTCATTGTTGTTTCTCCTGTTGGGGCAATTCATGAATTGCCCCTACGTGATCTGAAATTGTTTTACTTGTGTCGGGCAATTCATGAATTGCCCCTACGTTTTGTGGATTTTCATGAATTGCCCCTACCTTGCGTTTCTATATGTCTAAGATGCTTGTTTCTACGTTTTAAATTTCCTTTTTGTTTCTGTAGGGAACACGCATGCGTGTTCCCTACGTTTCGCAATTTAACCTTCCGAAGGTTCCAAACCTTCGGAAGGATTCTTTCTAAATAATCAGACGTAACAGACAACAATTCAGACCGATTGAAAGACAATTCAGACCGATTGAAAGACAATTCAAACCGATTGAAAGACAATTCAAACCGATTGAAAGACAATTCAAACCGATTGAAAGACTTGTTTACATCTAAATTAACTATGTTTTGATTAAAATCTTTCATGTTTTTAATTAAATTTATTATTTCTATTTTTAAATAATCATTTTTTAAATAATGTTTAACATTATTTATTTCTAATTTATCTTTATTTTTTATCTTGCAGATGTCCAACACTTTAAAAGTGTTGGACATCTTTTGATTGTTATCGGTATATTGAATATTCGTATCGGCATTTTTTTTCTTTATTATTATTAATAAATATTTTCGCTTCTCTTCTTTTCTTTTTAGAAAAAAGAAAAGAAGCAAAAGAAAAAAGGATAAAAGTACAAAGTAAAAAGGTTAATAAGTCCGGGATACTCTAAAACCGTAATTGTGGTTGCTGAGATCTGGGATTTTGCTGCTGCGATAAGCAGAACGGCAGTAGAACGCATAATCGATCCAAGAGCCGCCCCGCAAAACCCGGAAAGAGCCGGAACTATTACCCTTGGGGTCTGTTACCGCTGTGTTGGTGTAATTGCCATACCAATCCCAGCACCATTCCCATACATTACCGCTCATATCATATAATCCAAAAACATTCGGCTCTTTCTGTCCTACTTCATGAGTTTTACTTTCTGAATTTCCGCAGTACCAGCCTATCTTGTCCAAATTGGCATCTATCGGGTCGCAGTTTTCATTTGTTAAACTGCCGCTGTAGAAGTCTGTTGTTGTCCCTGCCTTGCAGGCATATTCCCATTCTGCCTCTGTCGGCAGGCGGTAGCCGTTTGCATCCCAATCGCATACTATATCAGCTCCGCTGCCGCTGTAGCACCTTTCCAAGCCCTCCATATCAGACAGCTTGTTGCAGAACTCCACCGCGTCATACCAGCTTACCATCTCTACCGGAAGGTTCTCGCCCTTGAAATAGCTCGGATTCGTACCCATTACTTCTTCATACTGCTTCTGCGTGATTTCATACTTGCTCATTAAAAAGTCTCGACTGATTGTTACCGAATGTACCGGCTTTTCATTACTATATCCCGAGTATGCTCCTGTGTTGCCCATCTGAAATGTTCCGGCTGGGATGAGAACCATTTCATTGTCAAAATATCCACTTTTCGCCGCCGCCGTTACCCTTGCCAGATATTTTTTACTTGCCACTTTCGGCACTCTAAACGGATGGTTTAAGCCGGTCGCTGAGTCTGCTATTGTTACCCAGGGCTGGTTGTCGTCTGTCCGGTATTCAAGCTTTACCGGCTCTTCCGGCGGCACTCCCTCCCAGGTTATTACCGTATCGCTCCCTGCTACAAATACTTCGCCCCCGTTCGGGTGGATAAGCTTTATTGTCTTTATTGTCGGTCTTTTGCCTCTCCAGCCCCCGCTGGCATAAAATTTTGTCGGGCATACGTCGTTTTCTATGTCAAATCGGCAGTAAACATAGCCGCTGTCGGGTGCTATATAGCTTACTGTCAGTTCCAAGCTCTGCCCGTCATTCAATGTAAAATTGTCCGGCGTGATAAAAAAAGATGCGTTATTGGCTGTTATATTTGTTATGGTAAAGTCGGCATTCCTTGCAGTTACGGTTACTTTCTGCTCTGCCGTTACGCCTACCTCCGGGTCGGCAAATTTAACATAAGAAGGGTCAAACTCAAGCTTTGCCACCGATGTATTCGGGCTTTGATAGCTCGTCGCGGCTTTTGCTCCGTTTTGCAGTAAAGTAATTTCAACATTTGTTATTCCTGCGTAGCAGGAGACGCCGCTCTGCCACTCAATAGTGCAGGGGTCGCTGCCCCGGGCTCTCATAAGTATCTGCCTGTAAGCATCTTCGGCTTCTTTTGAGCTGGAAATATTTTCAAACCACTGTCCGCCGGTCTGCGCGGAAATATCCTTTAAACTTTGCGGGCAGGGGAGGTTAAGAGCAATACAGTAAACAACGGCGTTTATCTGGTTTGCCTTTTGAATGACGGCAGCGGCATTGCATTTTGATTTGCCGTCGGTCAGAAAAACGACAACTTTTTTGTGCTTTCCTTTGTCAGCAATCAGCAGTGCGCCTGCTTTGGGACTGATAAGCCCTGCGTCAAAACTTGTGCCTCCGCCGGGATTCAAATTGTCAACCGCACTTATAAGCTTCTGTCTGTCAGTAGTGAAATCCTGATTTAAGTAGTTGTTTTTATTAAAACTTGTAACGGCACACTCGGATTTTGCGAGGTTCATGGCGTCTATCCATACTTTGGCGGCGGTTTTTGCCATGTCCATGTTTGAGCCTTTCATCGAACCGGAAATGTCTATTGTCAGCACAGATGAGACAGGCTGCGAGGGTTTTGGCGAAGGACAGGAAACCAGAGTAATGTTTCTCTGCACACCGTCTTCCGTTAATTCAAAATCCGAAGGCGAGAGGTTTGTTATCTGATTGCCGGCTGCGTCAAAGGCATAGAAATTTGCTTTGACAGCCGGGAAATTTGCAGTTTCAACATTGAAGACAGAGAAGCTCTGGCTGTGAGCGGTGTAGCTCATTAAAATTGCGAGTAGGATTGTTAGATTTTTCATTTTTCGTTTTCCTTTTTATGTTAAATATAATATTTTTTTTCAATATTTTATTTGGTTTCTGTAGGGAACACGCATGCGTGTTCCCTACGGAGATATCCTCAATTATTATTATCAAATTAATATGATTCGGCATTATACAATAATAATCAATATCTGAATTTGAAAAATGCTCCGGTATTTCTTTTATACATTTTTCTGTAATTCTCCCTGCCTCATTCAATTCCATTTCTCCGTTAATTATTTCTCCAAAATAATTTATCCTGTCTTTTGTGCAGACGGTAACAAAATAATATCCTGCCTGTGAATAATCATAATTTTGCAATCGTATGTTTTTTCTGTTTTTCATTTTTTTTCCTTCTGTTGAGGCGAACCTTCGTGTTCGCCCATTTTATTAATATATTCTAAAAGAACACACCCCTTTATCCCCTCTCAAGAGGGGAGTGTTTCGATTCCCGCTTATTTATAAGAGGGTTAGGGGGATCGCTTACATTCTATATTCATCCGATTCTTCGGATTCTTCTTTTGGCTCGGGTTCTTCTTCTTTTACGGGTTCTTTTTCAGGCAGTACGAATTTTAAGCTCAATCCGAATTCAAATGAATTAAGCAGCCAGCTTGTTTCAAGAGCAGCTTCGTTGATAGCCTGCGAGTATTTTATTTCAGGAACAAGAAGAAGAGACCCGCTTGAATTAAGAGAAAACTCCAAGCTTGCTGCAAAGGTTAAATGAAACAGCATAGCGGAAGCATCAGGTATTTCTCCAGAAGATTCATTCCTCACTCTTTCATAAGTGTCGTTTCCCTGCCCATCGATGAAAGTTCCTCTGTCTGAGGGCTTTACTATTGTTTCTGCCTGTTTGTAATCGGCAGTAAGCAGAAAACTAAGTTTAGTTCCGAAGCTGAGGAAAAAATTTCCAAAGGCATTCCATAGAAGATATGGCTCTGCTCCGAAAGAGGAAAAAGTACCGTCAATTGTATGCTCAAACTCGCCAGTGCTCAATTTCCCGTCAATGACAAGTTTTGTTTTTTCAATCTCTGAAAGTGTTCCGCTGAGTCCGGCATAGCCTAATCTTCCGCCAAGGAACAGACCTTTTGAAACAGGTATTTCATATAATCCGTTAAAACAAAATCCGGTTCCAAATCCGCTTGTGTAATGCGGACAGCAGTTTGGAACATCTTTCAGGCTATTGAAATCGGAAGAATGCAGATTTAAACCAAGGGCAGCATAAACACCCCATCGGCTCTTAATTTCCTGCACTTGAGAAACAGCAGTTTCAGAAAAGAAAATAGCCGCAATAAAAATCAACATGAGATTTTTCATCTTTTCAACCCAATAAAATGAATAATTTTTAAATATAATAATTCTTACTATTAAAATCAATTTAAATTACCCAAAATAATTTCATTTATCTTACCTTTCAGCAAGGCAGAGTTTGCTTCAGATGTTTATTTTAGCCCCACTCTAACCCTCCCCAAAGGGAGGGAATTGATACATTTAGCTCCCTCCCCTTGGGGAGGGTCGGGGTGGGGTCTCTTACGGTTTATCATTGCACTATGTTTTTTTTCTTCAATATATGGCAAATCTACTAAAAATAATCATCCCCTTGAGTGATTTTCCCAAATCATGGATGTTTCATCTGTTTATATTGATCCCTCCCTAACCCTCCCTTACAGGTAAGGGAGGGAGCAGCCCCCTTATTTATAAGGGGGTTGGGGGATCTCTTCTACTTCCCTTTACAAATCAGAATTTGGAAAGGAGACAAAATAGAATACACCCTTTTTTTTCACTCATCCGACGACTCGGAGTCATCGGATGAGTGTTCAGAATTATTAATTCTTAATTATTAATTGACTCGCAGCCTCCCCGCCTGCTTCTATCCTCAGGAAATACACTCCTGCCCGTAGGGAACACGCATGCGTGTTCCCTACATTAAACACACCTTGATGCCGCCCCGCTTTCTTATATCCTTCAAAAAGAACCGCCGCCTTATTACCAAGTACATTATACAGCGAAAAGGTCACATTGTCCGCCATTCGTAATTCGTAATTGATAAATAGAAATTGAGAAAAGGGGTTGGGGTAAATAGAAATATTGATATTCTCAGAACCTTCACTATCTGTAGAGGCAGGATCACAGTCTTCAATTGCTTTGAGTTTTGGATAAGACTTCCCCTCAGACAAACACCATATCTCTTCGAAATCCCAATTCTCAAAAGATGCTTTTATCATCATTTCAGATCTAGTCCTGCCAGTTCCACCACTGCTGAAAGATACTCCGGATGATTCAATATCCCAGTAAGAATCATTTATTTGTCCTATATTCTCGCTGAATCCGCAAAAACCGCCTGTATTGTCTTCGCCTGTAACACTTCCTATCGAATAACAATTTCTTATGGATGCGTACTCATCTATCATACCGCAAAATCCAGCCGTATTTTCTATCCCCGATACTCTGCCTTTTGAATAGCAGTTTTCAACTTTGGTATAAGACTTTGCTTTACCGATAAAACCGCCGGTGTTTCGAAGCTCTGCTCCATTTGAAGAAACATCTCCAGTGCTGAAGCATTCAGAAATAATAATTTTGTTTAATTCATCAGGAAAACTAGACGGATCGAATGCCATGCCGCAGAATCCACCTGAAAAGCTTAGTCCCTCTACCCTGCCCGTGCTTAGGCATTTAGAAATAAGTGAAGTACCCCCGGACATTGACAGCATGTCTCCTACAAATCCACCTGTGTATTTTAAACCTTTTACATATCCCTCTGAAGAGCATTCAGTTATTTCTGCTACGGCTGAAGTGCTGTCATTTCCTCTGCATTGATTCCTGCCTGCAAAACCTCCGAACCAATAATCCGATTTTATATCGGCATCATCACTGACTATAACATTGCCCTTTGAAACACATTGATTAATAACTGCTCTGCCATAGCCGCTGGTTTCATTCATAGCACAGAAGCCTCCGCCAAGTCTATAGCAGTTAACTTCAGTTTCGGATATGCAGCCTTCAATCTCCGAAGTTCCATCGTATGAAATATTCCAGCTACAAAATCCACCGACCTGATAAACGCCCTCCACTCTTCCTCTTGCGATACAATCTTGTATTCTTGTCAGCGAAGCATCTCCGTTTCCTGATGATACCCAGTTGCAAAAACCTCCAATTCTTACATTACCAACAATGTTACAATCTGATGAGCAATCTGAAATATAAATCTTTCCATTGGCAGCAGAAGAAATCTTATAGCAGAATCCTGCGATAAATACCTGCCCTGATAAACTGCCCGAAACATGACAATTCTGAATGTTCACTTCGGCATTCTGACTGGCTGTTATTATTGAAGAAAATATGGCGGTGTTCTTAGCTCCGGTAACCTCAGCATCTAATATACTCAGATTCATTATCTCAGCCCCGTTAGAAATACAGTAGAAAACTCCAAGATCCATTTCCATTGGCCTGTTGATAGATAGATTTCTTATTGAAAAGTTATTTCCATCAAGACGTCCCGTAAAACACATGCTGCCCTCAGGGCTTCCTAACGGATCAAAACCTTTTCCTATATTCCAAGTTTTAGTCTCGGATGCATCAATGTCATTTATCAATATATAACTTGCTGTAAGATCATCCTCAATTTCCTGAAATTCTGCAATATTAGAAATTTGATATGGGTCATCAACGATTCCTGAGCCTTTTCCGGAAAAGCAGAAAGCTCCATCAGCAGAAAAAAGTAATAACATAATTAAAAAAGTATTCTTCATGACAGATACCTCATAAAATCAAACAATAATATTTACAATAATAAATTATATTTATTTAATATTCAATTATTTTTTGATTTTAATGATTTCTATGAAATGACATTTTATCTGCTCTTTTATACATATTATTCGATTTTAATCGTCGAATTCATTATTTTTAAAAATGTGCAATATTTATTAAATTTATGACATAATTGGTACAAATAGAAGACAACAAAATACCGTTCAAAATACTGATAGGAATATCACGATTATGTATGGGTACTACTAAGATTCTACTGTCTTTCTTTTTGTGAATAGCATGAGAATCAGACTGCCGGATAAATATAATGCCTTTACTTTCAGAAAGTTAAATTAATTCTTAAGGTTTCATTATAAAAGTTCGAGTGTTTAATGTCCAATCTCTTCTTCCATAACAACTTCCAGATTAAGCTGAACCGCATCTTTCAAGTTTTTCAATGCTTCAGATGCCGTTTTGCCGTGTGTATGAAAGCCAAATAATTCCAGAGACCATGCGTGATGCTCATCCCCGTCGCGTTCAATTAGAAACTAATAATTTCAAAAACTCTAATATTTTTATTTAATATGAAAATAAATATTGATAATTGTATTGCTATTACCCGAATCCAATCTGTTTTATTTAATTAAGATTAAAAACCTTCAGCATTATAACTGTATGTTTGCCTTAATACTTTTCCAATTTTCCATCTTCCCAATTTTCATAGAAATCATATATCAGATTACCACACTCGTCTAATTTTTTGTAAACAAGCCCTCTTTTTCCCACCTGCTGTTTTACCAGTTCTCTCTCAGAAAAGAAAGCCTGTTTCTGTTTTCATAATAAGTATAGCTTCTTCTATACTGATTTTTCCAAGAACCTTCAAAAACATTTTGAAAAATCAATAAAGAACTTTTCTTTGTTAGTAACAGGAAAGTTAAAAAAGTCAGATGCAGAGAAGCAATTTTCAATGAATATTTCAATTTTCAATTTTCAGTGATATGTCATTCTGTCCCTGTGCTGAACTTGTTTCAGTATTGTTTCAGAATATCACGTTAACAGGAAAAAAATGCCCAACACTTCGAAAATATTGGACATCTCCATTTCATTTAATCAATTTTCACAACCTTCCCGCTTTCTAATCTCTCCCCCGCTCTCATCACATAAAAAAACACACCCGGCACAAACTCGCTGCCATCGAATCGCACCTCATGCCTGCCTGCTTCCATATATCCATCCACAAGTACAGCCACTTCGTTGCCAAGCATATCATAAAGCTTCAGCGAAACATGCCCGGCTTTTGAAAATTGAAAATTAAAAATTAAAAATTGCGGAAAGGGGTTGGGGTGAAGACTTAACGAGCAGCTTTTGACTGAATTTTCTTCTATATCCGATTCAAAGAGAATATCCGCTTCCCATAGTCCCATGCCATAAGTTCCGGCACGTAATTTTTTTGCTTTATATTGGATTTCCAGTTCATTTACAATAACGTTAGGCATCCCGCTGCCATAGCTTTCCCATTCTCCAGAATTATTTTTAGAAGTGAATACTCCGATATCTGTACCAATATAAATCCTGTCTGGTGAGTCTTTCTGAACGACAATGGTGTTCACAGGCACATTAGGCAGGTTGCCGCTTAAATTTACAGTCTGCTGACCGTCGAAATATTTTACTTTTTTATCTGTATTATAGGTATAATATGTAAACCAGAACTTTAAAGGATCGTCGTGTGAAACGGCAATATAAGAAATCTCGGTCGGGTCAGTGATAAGACCAATCCATTGACCGCCTCCATCAGTTGACCTGTAAATTTTGTATTGTGTACAGGCATAAACTACATTGGGATCAGAAGGAGCAACTACAATAGAGTTAACACCCTGCGATCCATTGAATTTAGACATCTTTTTCCAACTGTCCCCCCCGTTAGTTGATTTCCAAACATTGCTGTGTCCCGCATAAATTATTTCAGGATTCACCGGATCGAGAGTAAACTCCGTTACCCATGGTGCATATTCATTTGTTGTCTGAGAACTTAAGATAACTTCCCAAATAGTTTTATCCCCGTCATCTATAACTTTGCTGATATTACCATATTGTTTAGAACTATAGCTTATGGAAGGATCTGAGTAATCATGCATACACTCCATTCCGTCTGCTGTTCCGGTCTGATACCATTCTCCGTTTGAATAAACTCTTGTGCCGTTATCCTGGCATCCTCCTGCAATTCTGTCAGGATTCAGCTTATCGCATCCTATGCGGTAAAACTGGGTGATGCTCATTCCGTTGGAGCGGTATGCCCATGTTTCTCCTTGGTCAGTAGTGCTGTATATGCCGCCGTCATTTGCAACAAACATCTCGCCCGAGTTTTCTCTGTAAGTAAGAAAATGCTGATCAACATGAATATACGGCTTCTGATATTTAAGATTTGTGCTTGTTGCATGCTCCCAGTTATACCCCCCGTCTGTTGATTTCCAAAGGTTGATGCCGCCGGCGAAAACCTCATTTTCATCCAGCGGTGATACACCGATACATAGGTCGTACCAGCCCTGTCCGCCGAGGTCATTACCCGTACCGTCATATCTTCCGAGTATATTGGGAGAGGTGGTGTAATCGGCTCTAATTTCCCATGTCTCGCCTTTATCTGTTGAAACTATTATAGAATGGAAATTTGCCTGAAAGTTAGAGTAAGGCGCTCTTTTGGAGCATACAGCATATATATTGTCAGGATTGGCTTTTGTAGTTGCAAAAACAGTTCTGATAACAGAAGGTAAGGATAAAACAGATGACCACGTATCGCCCTTATCTGTAGAACGGTATATCATTGTTTTGCCATTTGTAGAATATGTAGCCGCATTAAGGATTTCAGGGTTATCAGGCATAGACATCATAGCTTTAAAATTTCCATCCTGCTTTTTTTTCCAAATACCGCCGCCGTCAGTTGTTTTATAGATGCCAAGGCTTGTTGCTGCGAGAACAATGTCGGGATTTGCAGGATCCACGCATAGTCTGCTGATTTTCATAGTTGTTTTTAATTCGTAAGCAAGATTAGTAATTTCCCAAGAACTGCCGCCGTCTGTCGATTTTATTACGCCAATGCTGTATGTTCTTCCGTAAGCAATATAATCTCCAGTAGCGACGTAAACAATTCGTGGATTACTTTTCGAGAAAGCTATGTCGGATACACCGAGCGAAAGAAAAGCAGTAAAGTCAATATTATTCCAAGTATTACCATTGTCATAAGAGCGCCAAACGCCTCCAGTGGAAGCCCCAGCCCATATTTCGTCGGGATTTTCGGGGTGAAACCTGATAATATTCACTCGTCCGAGAGAGTTTGCATTTTTATTAATCCACTCATACCTTTCATACACATTCAACTGCTGAAAGGGACCGAGAGCTTTCCATTTAATACTTCCAGATATTTGATCGTACTGTTTCTTTTCTTTGAAGCTCTGCCATTCGCGTAAAACTGAAAGCTCGTCTGGCCAGCTTCTGTCAGGCATAAGCCGCCCCTTCCAAAAGTGCTCCCATCGTTTGTAAGGTTTCCAGCCGCTTCCTTTTTTATCATCGAGGCTGTCCCAAAGATGCTCTGAAACAGTGAGTATGTCATCGTAGCAGGCATCATCGATATTTTCGATGTTTTTTAAATCTATGTGTTGTGCTTTAAGAAAAAATGGTATATTCCAAATAACAAATACAAATATTATAATGATTATAGAAAAAAATGTAATGATTTTAGATTTATTCATAACAGCACCTTATCAGTTTTGATGGTTAAATTTAGTTAAAAAAAAGAACAAGCAGCTTCATTAAGTCATATTGTGATTTGTTAGTCAAGAGGATTGAGAAGATTTAAATAAGCATACTTGTTCCCATAGAAAAATTTTCATAGAACTATTTTAATACCGTGCATTTCATAGCAGTTCTGCCCTTGTTTGTCTTAATGGCAAAAAAATAATTTCCGGAACTCATACCCGATAAATCAATAGGTATATTGTGGCTTCCTGATTGCAAGAATCTGTCATAAACCGTACAAATAATTCTTCCCTCTTGTCCGATTAGATCAATTTTTACATCCGACGCCACTTCGAGGGAGAATTTCAAATATGCAATGTCTTTCACAGGGTTCGGGAATATTCCATCTATGCTCATACCGTTTATTTTGTAAGAAACTCCCGTGTTCAATCCTTCTTCGTTAGCAATTACCGGCATTATCATTACGTCGATATCGATGCCGTCAAAATAGAAGAAATCTTCTAATGAACACCAATACAGCTTCCCGTTTTCCTGAGACATAGTGTTGCATCGAAACTCCTTACAGCCGTCTCCATCAACATTTGACCATAGCCAAACTTCATCAACATTACTACCCGGATTATCAGGGTCAATTCCTGTTGTGCAGACGTAAATTAAAAAATTGCCGCACATTTCTAAAGGTTGAGACATAATTACTTCATGGAAAACGGGTTCTTGCTTGTTAGGTATTACATCACCAAGAGTGTACAATGCATAATCGTGTAAAAGAAATTTTTCCGGGTCGCCGTTTTCGTCACCGCTGCAAACCATAGTCCATACTTCATCAGGCGATCCGCTGATATTAATTTCATTGTATGCGATTAGAAAACTATGCAGATAAACAGGTTCTTCATCATTCGGCGTAAAATCATATTCTATTCCAAGGAAATGATACTCCGAATTAGTGCCTGTAACCGGGTAGCTCCAACCCCAAAAATCACTGTAGTAGTAAGAAATAAATCTTGATGAGCGGTCGTAATAGGTAGTAATTGTTTCTTTAAAAGCTGTGTCGTTATGAGGTTTGCAGCTTTTATCCTTCGAAGAAATTACTTTAGGAAAAATGCCCTTGTAATCGAAATCAGCAGGCGGTTCATGCTTTTTGCCCGCCTCATATTTTAGCACTTTCGTTCCGGGCTCAATCTCAATTCGCTGTAACTGAGAAAAAGCAGACGAAAAAGATACACAAAGAATTAATGAAATGAGTAAAGTTTTCATAGTAAGACCTCCCAAAAAATGATAAAAACTAATATTTAATAACTTTTTTACATAGAATAGAATTATCTGTTTCCATTCTCAGAAAATACACTCCCGCTGGTAAGGAACACGCATGCGTGTTCCCTACATTCCACATGAAATTATGTTTTCCCGCTTCTTTATATTCCTCAAACAAAACTGCAGTCTCATTACTAAGTACATCATACAGCAAAAAAGTCACATCTCCCGGCATAGTTATTTCATAATTGACATCAAAAAAATCAGAAAATGGATTTGGTGCGATTTTTATTTTTGTATTTGAGTTCGCAATATTTTCGTCAACACCGGTTAGCAGTGAATAGTCATATGTCGAGTCTGTATAATATCTGTATCCCAACTCGTTATCGTGGTAAATATGCTTTATCTCTGGAAATTCCCATCCTTCCAATAGAAGCCCGACATTTTTTCCTTGAATCAATCTGCCTTTCATAACATATACAATACTTGTGTCCATATCTAAGTAATTAATATCACCGTCGATCGTGCAATACATATTGAAAATGACTGCATCAACTACTTGTCCTTTAATAGTCCAAATAGTATCGGTTTTCTCTCCGCTAACAGACATCTTACCATTAAAATATGCATCCTGATAGACTAAAAGGTCAGTGAATGTAGAATCATAATATTGCTTAATTCCTTCTTGTTCAAAATCCCCTATTTGAATAAGTTTTGTTTCAAATTTTATTTCAGGACCGGGGCTGTACCCTCTGAAAGCATATACTATTTTAAATTCATTAGAAGAAATAAATAGCTTAGACCCTTCCATAAAATAATAATATGAATTATTTAATCTGCAGCACTGCCTGCCGTCATATTCTATAATTGCAGTGAATTCATAATTATTATTTCTTGTTGTTACATTTCCCTTCCAATCTTTTGTTTCGAATTTTGTTGACCATCTGTTTCCTATATCCATCTGCATATAATCATTCCAATTAGATTCAGCAAAGATTTCCAATGCAGTAAATAAGTAAAAGGCAATAAAGATTATTGGATGAATGATAGGTTTCATAATGTAATCTCCCAATTATGTAAAAATAATTATATAGAAACAGAGTTTCTTTTGAGAAATACATTCCCAAATTTGAGTTTGGAAATGAGTAATAAGTTTTTCTTAAGAATTCAACTTAATGGAAAAAAAGATTCATTCTTGGATATAATGCTCTGTTACACGGCAAGTATAGCCTTTGTTGGCATTATCTACCCATGGCATATAGGGAGTCAGAAAATAATTCTCCATGGCAAGCCAGCCGATGCCTTTTGAATAATACATTCTGACTTCAAGCCTGCTCGGTTTCCCGACGTCAATTTCTTCTCCGAAGTAACTGAAAGTTCCTTCAACGTCGCAATAGTTGATTATTTTTTTGCAGATTCGGTTCTCTCCCTTATAAGCTATAATGGTATCCTCACCCATGAACCCGTGAATGTGGATGCTTCCTTTGAATGATACATGGTCATCGAAAGTGATTTCAACGTTGTCATCCTTGAAACCTGTCCACGAATCCTTTTCGAGGTCGCATGTCAGTACCCAGTTGTTTAAGTCCCATAAATTATAAGGATCGAAAGACCAGTTTATAAAATATGAGCTGCCCGTTGAATAGAACTTTGAGCCTTCTAAATAGTGATAAACAGACATGTGGTGAAAATCTGTGGCAGTGTATATTTTTCCTTCAAGGCAGTTGCGATCCTCAAAAGTCAGAGCTTCCGCCACCTCCTGCTTTTTGCCTTCTTCCCAGATAGTTTCGTTTCCGTCTTTATCAATAAGATAGCTGTCGAACATCCAGTAATTGCCGGTATGCCATTGGAAATAGGCGCTCCAGTCTTCACCCTCGCCATTGCCTTCTTTTGAAACATTTGAATCAAGCCCGAGTGAATCTTTGCACGATTCAGCGGAAAATAAAACAAAAAGCAGTATCGCTGTAAATAAAATTTTATTCACGATTATTCCTCCTCAATATAAAAATCCACTACTCTGCTGCGGTATCTGCTTTCCCCTTCCTGTATGTTTCCAAGGCTTATGGGAGGCCAATAGTATTCCCAGCCGAGCATACCCACATTTGGAGCATACCAGACCCAGAAAGTTATTCTATGGTACGGCTCAGGAAAACTGTATTCTTCACCGTTATCTTCTATAGTGCCTGACCAGTCGAAATAGTTGATGATAGTAACTGCTTCATATTCAACATCATTTACAGTTATTTTCTTTATTTCGCCAAATTCGCCGTGCATACGGAGTTTCCCGTTCATTACGGCATTGTAGCCAACGCTTTCATTATCGAATATGTGTTCGTAACATTCCCATTCGGTTTTGCTGAAATCAGCGGTTTTTATCCAGCAGGGTTTTCCGTATAGACTATAATTGCCATTTGTAAAAACATTGCCAAGGTAATGTCCGTTGCAGAGCCAGAATTCACTCCCTTCAAGCCTCTCATAAACTGTTCCCCAGTTTGTTGATCCGCTTGTATTTGAAAACTGAAAACATTCTTTGTCTAAATAAGTTGTTGTTCCATAGTTCTTCTGCTGTCTGTGGTAAATGTTAAGCTGTTCGTCCTCACCGTAAACGTAGTAGTCATTAAAAACCCAGTAATTTCCCACAGTGAACATAGGGTCAACGGCTTTTGTGTCGTAAGTATCGTTATTATTGCTGCTGTTCGGTGATTCGTCTTCCGAACATGAAACTAGCGCCGGAAGAATAACAGCTAAAAAAGCGGCAGTTAGTGTTTTGAAATAATTCATAATGACCTCCCAATTATGTTAAAAATAATTATTTATAGAAACAGAGTTTCTTTCGAAACAGTTCTTTCCAAATCGGAGTTTGGAAAGGAGACACTATATTCGGTACTCAATACTCATTTCTCTGTACCCAATACTCACTTATAAGACATCTCTGTCCTGAACCCCGTGAAAGGGACATCTCCCAACCCGAAATTATATGGCGGCAGCTTTTCGATTTCCATAATGGTGCCGTTCTTATCGTCTGATAAAAATGAGTGAACAGTATAGGTGTAATCTATCAAAGTATCTGTCAATTTGAGTTTACTTCGGTTCAAAATCCCTTTGAAATTGATATGCTCTAATATTTCAAGGCATCTATGGCGTTTATTTGTAATGAATACTTCCGTAATATCAAGTTTTTCGCCCCAAATAAAGCGTTTTCCTTTGAAGGATAAATATTCGTTCAAATCACCTTCGCAATGAGTCGAATCGAGCCCAATCCAAGATTTTTTATTGAAGTCGGCACGCAGAACCCAAACGTTTTCAAGAGCGGGAAATCTTAGCTTATGTGGATCGGGGCTCCACGATTTTCTGTTTAGAGCCATGCCGGGGTTAGTGTATATCTTTGAATTTTCAGAATAATTGTATATGTAGCACCAAGGACCGTTGTTAACAGGAAGATTAATATAGTAACACATCCTGCCCTGCCAGACCAATGTATCAGAAACAACAGCCCAGTGAGCAACAATGTATTCCCCCATTTCAATATCTCCGTTTTCGTTAATCCTGTAAACAGAATACATGCACATATCGCCTATGTTATGATACATAATAAAATTATCATAGGTGATAGTGTCTTTTGAAGGATCTATCGGGTCTTTTATGACATTGTCATCCAGCCCTAAGGAATCATCGCACGAGTAAAAACTCAAGACCGTTATTGTTAATAAAATTAAGTATGTTACTGTTTTCATCTGTTTATTTTTTAACTTGAACCCCACCCTGACCCTCCCCAAGGGGAGGGAATTCAATAACTT
>CAZOBD010000007.1:0-61119 GCA_964577665.1 uncultured Hyphomicrobiales bacterium | reverse complement strand
CTACCCAAAACATTCATCCCCTTGCGTGCTTTTCAAAATCATAGGCGTTTCATCTCTTTATTTTAGCCCCACCCTAACCCTCCCCAAAGGGAGGGTATTCAATGATCTTGCTCCCTCCCCTTGGGGAGGGAAGGGGTGGGGTCTTTTACGGTTATTCATTGCACTACGTTTTTTTCTCTATGATTTGGTAAATCTACCCAAAACATTCATCCCCCTTAAACTGATTTCCCAAATCATGCTTGTTTCAAAAGAGTAAAAATCATCTCTTGAAAAGCGTTTTGCTAAGATATTGATATTATTAGCGATATAATTTCTGGCATGGTATTAGCTATTTATGTAGGCAGTTGTTTTACATAAGCAAAAAAGGGATATGACAGAAGTTAGCGAAATAATGATTAGCTGGAAAAACAGACGCAAGTCGCCGGGACAAAAAGCTAAAACCAGGCTTTTAAAAAGACGGAAAGGCGTAGGTGTGCTGTCTATCAATCCCCTTTATGAAATTGACACTAATGAAAAACCGGGTTATACCGAAGCAAAACTTGATCTGAATGAACTTTTAGTGAAAGAAACAGAAAAAAGTTTTCTGATAAGGGTCAGCGGAGACAGCATGAGCGGAGCCGGAATAGAGACCGGAGACATACTGCTGGTTGACTGCGGCGCTGCTCCCGAAGACGGAAAAATTGTCGTAGCCGCAATTAATGATGAGCTTCTCGTAAAAAGAATACGCTACCGTGAAGGCAGCGTATTTCTCGAACCTGAAAACGAAAATTATTCTTCCATAAAAATAGACGATGCAGATAAGTTTGATGTATGGGGCGTTGTTAGCTCGGTCATAAAAATGTATTATTGATATCCATGGTTTCCCCCATACCTGGACTCCCCCCGAAGGCATTCCGTTCTCCCCGGAGTGCCTCTTTTTTTATGGGGATTCCGTATCAGTTTCAGTCTGTTTATCTATTTCTGTTTCCTTTTCGATTTCAGAATCTTTCTCAATCTTCTTTATTTTCTTCTTTTCAATACGAATCTTAATATCTTCATTAAGGCTCAATTTTTCAATTTTTGTTTTTCTTCCGTTGTCAATACATAGATTTTTCATTGTAATCATAGCCAGCGCTTCAAGATTTCTTTCCTTTTTAAGTTTGTTTCTGCGAACCCAGAGCTTCACAAAAGCATCTTGCACGGCGTCTTCCGCCTCTTCTTTCGTGCGAAGAAACCTTCTTGCCAGCCGGAACATCTTATCCCTGTGCTTAGTTACTTCTTTCTGAAATTCTTCTGCATTCATCTTACTTTTTAAATACGAGCATTTTATTGCAGCGTTACAATTGTAGTTAATAAATTTTTTTTAATAGGAATTCATCTGTTTATTCCCGCTTCAGATGCACAACATCTGTTTTTCAGATGTTGGACACCTTGAAGGTGTTGGACATCTTGCTTAAAGAGTTTCTTAAAATGGAATGATATAAATCAAATACCATTTAATAGTCAACATTTTTAAATATTAATCGTTTTAAAGAAATAAATCAATTTAACAAAAAGAAAGGTATGATATGAAAAGGATCAATGCTGCACTATTTTTTGCGATACTAATTTCTCTATTTTTAACAGTTTCATGCGGTGATGATGATAATTCAACCGACCCCACTCCCAACGGTGATAAAGAATATATTCCAATGTTTCAAGGAAACTATTGGATTAGCGAGGTTTACGAGCTGGACACGAACGGCAGAATCAGCGAAACACCGTATTTTGATTCTCTTACAGTAACCGGCACCGAAACAAAGTTAGGCAAAACCGCATATATTTTTGAAGGATTTATCAGCCAGGAAAGAATAAACTGGGAGAAAAACAGAACGGAGTACTACTACGTCGAAAATGGAAAAATTTACACTCATTCCGACATTTTTCAGAGCATTTTCCGGATAAATCTCGAAGAAGTAGATTTCGAAATACCAATCGAGTTCCCCGATGAATGGTACCTGCTTGCTGATCCCGGCAAAGACTCATGGCATATAGATACGATTGGAGTTGACAGCACCGCCATAGACATTATGGGCTTTAAGGGTTACATCGAAGCGACTGTTTATATCAACGGCTTAAAAGAAGGTACAGAGCAGATAACCTATAAAGGAATTGACTATACGGCACATAAATATTCTGTTGAATTCAAGTTCGATGGTGTTGCAAACGGCGCTCTGCCGATAAAATTCACAAGATACTTTAATATCTGGTTTATAGAGGGCATAGGCTTTTATAAAACAAAAAACGAAGCTTTCACCATCCCCTTGGTAAACTATCAGGTGCCGGGTTTCGAGCGTATTTTGATTTTTGACTTTGTACAGAATAATCAAACTGATTAAAATAATTCTTTATTATTAGCGGGTAAATTGTATTTTCTCATATAATTGTATCCTATATTTGCAAAATATATTCAATCTTTCACTCAAAAAATCAACTTGCTAAAGTATTTATTTTTATGGATTTATACATGACTTTTTCCTCTTGTATAAAATTCCATTTTAATCATCCCCTTGCACAACCGTTTTAGATGTCCAACATCTGCCAGATGTTGGACATCTTTTTCATCTACCGATTAGTCATTGCGAGGAGCGGAGCGGCGAAGCAATCTCCCACCATCAGTAGATTTCTTAGAGATTGCTTCTATAGTTCATATTCATCCCCATGTGTGTTTTTCCGAACTTTTCCAAATCGAAGATGTATCGTCATAATAAAAGTTGGTTTGTATAATACGATTTTATGTAAAATAATGAGATTGATTTTTTTTCGTTGTGTGCAAGTGTTCAACAAATATTGTAGAAAGTATCAACAAGAGTACTTTTTGGAAAAAATCCTTTACTGCATTTATCACGTAAGTGCCATTAGAAATATTCCTTTCTCGCAGAAACCCAATCCTTGCTGCTTTTTCTTGAAAGTCTTTTCCCCTTAGGAGAAAGGATTCCGGTAAATGTGTTCTCTTCTAATGACAATATTGGGTTTATTGTATTTCAAAAAATAGTGTTTACGATATGGGTTATCTTGTCTGATGTCAATTATAATCTAAAGAAAATGTCCGGCACTAATGAAAGTACCGGACAATTTTATTTCTTAGGTTTTTTTGTCAGGAAATTATTGCTTAATAATCTTCTGAGTGTAATTTCTTCCGTTCACACTGATTATCAGAGTATAAGATCCGGAAGGATAATCCGTAAGGTCAACGGAACCTTCATAAGAGCTAATGTCTTCCTTGCTGAACCGCTGCAGAACTCTTCCGGGAAGGTCAATTAGTGTAAACTCAACCTTCGCTTTTTCGGGGAATACTGCTTCAACATTTATAACCGAACTGGTTGGATTCGGATAAACTCTGATAACGCTGTTTCCGTTCATAAGGTCGTCAATATCCTCTTCGGAAAGTTCGCTGCCCGAAATCCTGAGTGCAATAACGCCCATTTCATCACTGTCTGAGCCGCATCCTGCACCATCCCATATAGTAACCTCAAAAGCATTGTGGTCTTTTATTTCAACACTTGGATTGGGATCAGTTGAGATAAGATTATCATCCTTGTCACGCCATTCATAAGATATTGGAGGCGCACCGGAGAGGCTGGTAATATAGTTCCCAAGGGAAATATAATCACCTTTGGAAACTCTTATCCTTCGTGTAATAGTTACATTTGTTTGAGGATAAACTGTCAGAACGCATTTTTCAGTAAATGTTCTGCTTGGAACAGCCTGATCTATCACTGAAAGCGTAAACGTTGTTGTCTGTGTAGCATTAGATATAACCGGATTTGATATTGTTGCATCGTTCAGACCTGCTGACGGCGTCCATGAGTATGTATAGCTGCCTGAGCCTCCGGTAACAATATTTATTCCGCCGAGAGTCGCCGATGAGTTTGGGCATGTATATACATCCGGTATGCTGATTGTCAAACTCGGATAATGAGTTTGGAACCACCATGCAGGAGTAAATGTGCCCGAACCGATAGATACTCTCCAGTAATATGTTTCCTCCCAGCTTAGTGTTCCTGAGGGTAACGCTATATTTTCAGAAGTTACGTTATTATTGCTGAAAATAATATTGTTGAAATTCTGGTCATCGGCTACCTGCACTCTGAACACCGGATTTATTGCGTCGCTGTCCCAGACTAAAGTAGGAGTCAGCGAAGTAATTGTATTGCTGTTTGAAGGCGATACAAGCGTTACAGAACCCTGCGGTTGAGGAACGGTAAGTGTGGCGCTGTTTGAGGAAACCCAGGGACAATTGCCGTTTCTTGCCGTCAGGCGGTAAGTTGTTCCGTCGAGACCGTCAACATCTGAAATCGTCAGGTTTTCTGTCATAACGCCCGAATAAACTCCTCCGTTATTCAAATCCGACCAGGAAGAACCGTCAAGGTACTGCCATTTATAAGAAGCTGCATTCGTCGCCGAAGCTGAGAAGGTATGTCCGTCTCCCGAATCAACCGTGGCATTTTCAGGATGGTCTGTAAAGACAGGCTGCAGGGTAACATACACAAGTGCTGTATTGGATGTTCTTTCAGGACAGTATCTGCTTCCGATTATTGCTCTGAATTCATGCTGTCCTTCTGCTAAATTGCTGAATGTCAGTATATAATGATCCGTGCCGCTGTAATTCGTTCCGTCAGTCAGATCATCCCAGCCTCCAGAGCCGTTTTTCTTCTGCCAAGTGTATGAGGCTGCTTCATCGGCATCAAGTTCAACCGTACCCTGCTCGTTAATACAAACCGTCTGAGAAGCCGGACTGATTTCGAGCGAAGGTAGCATTTCAAAGCTGAGATTCACTAATTCAGAATACTTCCATGATGCGGGACATCCGTTATTCCTTGCGCCGAGGCGCAGCATTTCACCGTTCATATCCAACAGTGAAGGATCGCTGACAGTCAAATCCGGCGAATCATAGCCGGTAAACCCTTCGCCCGATGTCAATGCATCAAATGAAGAGCCGTTCCACATTTCCCATCTGTATTCATTTGCATTTGAGGGATTTGAACTGAAAGTGTGTGTACCGTTTTCACAAATCGTAGCATCTGCGGGCTGTTGTCCCGTAAAGTCAGGATCGGCAAGCACCATCAGATACATGCTCAGGGATTCTGCCCAGCTTGAAGGACAGTTGTTATTTTTTGCCCTTAGTCTGTATTCAAAATCACCTGCCGAAGATTTGTTTACAGTAAGCGATTGAGTATTGACTCCTGTGTATCCCGCATTATTGCTTAAGACTACAGGAGTGCCTCCATCGATTCTTATCCACTGATATTTATCGGCATTCGAAGGAGAAACGGTAAATATGTGTTCTTCTTTGAGACATACTGTTGCATCAGTATATGTTACACCGCTGAAATCAGGATCTGCTGTTACTTCAAGATACACACTTTCGGAAACCTTCCATGTAGAAGGACATCCGTTATATCTTGCCCGAAGCTTGTATTCGTAGTTTCCGGATGCTGATTTAGTTACTATCAATGATTCGGTTGTAACACCGCTGTACTCAGAACCTTCCGATAGCACAACAGGAGTGCCTCCGTCGATCCTTACCCATTGATATTCGTCGGCATCTGCCGGATCAATCGTAAACGTATGTGTTTCATTGATACATACGGTAGCATCAGTGTATGTAACTCCGCTGAAGTCAGGTTCCGTACTTATTATCAAAGCAGCTTCATTGGATATTACCCAGTTGTCAGGGCAGCCGTCATTTTTGGCGCGGAGTCTGTATCTTGCATTGTTAAGACCGCTTACATCTGAGATAACAAGCCTGGTTGTTGTAACTCCGGTGTATGGATTATCGGGTGGATCTTCATTTAGGTCAACCCAGATGTTATTGTTGAATTTCTGCCAGAGGAATTGATTAGCATTAGCCGGATTGGACTCAAATGCAGCACTTCCGCTAAGGCAGATTATCTGATTCTGCGGGTGGTTACCCGTAAAGTCGGGAGCCGGCGGTACGCGCAGACGGGCAGCATTTGAGTGTGTCCATGTGGTCGGACAGCCGCCGCCGAGAGCGCTTAAACGATAATAATTGCCGTTGAGTCCGCTGACATCGTTAATTGTGAGCAATGTACTTTCAACTCCGTCGTAAACTGCATTGTTAGTAATATCGATCCATCCTCCGCCGTTGTTTACCTGCCATTGGTAATCAAGAGCATTAACAGGCTGAGATGCAAATTGATGAGTATTGCTCTCGCAAACAGTAGCATCAGAAGGATGGTTTCCTGCAAATGTAAGTCTTTCAGGCAGATACAAGGTTGCCACATTCGACGCCAGATAAGGATCCGGACAGCCGTCATTCACGGCAGTCAGCCTGAACAGAGTGATTTCGTCGAATCCGGAAAGGTCGCTTACAACAAGAGTATTCGTACCGGCACCGCTGTATATTGTAACATCCGTTATGTTTTCCCACCTGTCAACACCGAGAACATTAGTGTACTGCTGCCATCTGTATTGGCTTACATTTGTTGCAGACGCAGTAAATGTTACTCCTGCTGCATCACATAGTGTTCTGCTCTGGGGATGATTTGTAAAGACAGGTGTAACAGGTACAAAAAGTTCCGCAGGGTTGGAACGTGCCCAGCTCTGTGGACAGCCGTCGTTTTGAGCGAGCAGCCTAAACTGTCTTGTGCCCACCGGCAGAGGATCTATGATTAGATGCTTGCTTTGAGCCCCGCTGTAGTATCCTCCGTTAGTAATATCGATCCATCCGCCGCCTTCGTTTACCTGCCATTTGAAAACATTGGCATTTTCAGGATCGGATGTAAATGTCCAGCGGTCTCCTTCACATGCGGTAGCATTCACAGGATGTTCATCGGTAAAGTCAGGCTCTTGAGGCACAAAGAGAGATACTTCATTAGAATATATCCATGAAGCGGGGCATCCCTGATGTCTAACAAGAAGTCTGTAAAGATTGTAGCGTCCCACAAATACGCCTTCTATATCGCTGATATATAGGGCGCTGGTATTAGTACCAGAATAAATACCTGTATTCGGCAGGTCAAACCATGTTTCGGAAGCATAGTAGTAGAACTGCCATTGGTACTCATCTGTATAGTCGGGCGCTGCCGTAAATGTCCATTCTCCGCCGAGGCATGCCGTAGCGCTGAAAGGCTGATTTCCAGGTGAAAATTCTGGATTCCTCGGAACTACAATTTCAAACGGATCAGACATCTCCCAGGTAGGAGGACAGCCGTTATTTCTTGCAAGCAGTCTGTATCTGCTGCCGTCGTAACTGTAATCAACATTGTTAATAATGAATTTAGTGTCATCAACTCCTGTATATGCTCCTCCTGAGACAAGATTTTCCCAAGTAGATACATTCCAAATCTGCCATTGATATTCATCGGCAGGTTCAGGAGTTGAAATAAATGTATGAGAATCTCCGTAACATATTGTGGTATTGGGTAACTGAGCGTTTGTGAAATCAGGAATGCCGATAACGGTCAGCAATGCTCTGTCGGAGTGCTTCCAAGTCAGCGGACAACCGCTGTTTTTAGCGGAAAGTCTGAAATACCATCCGTTAAGATCCGTAGGATCGTTTATGGTAAGCGCCGTATTGTTTATACCGTTGTAAACTGTGTTGTCTGTCAGATCAACCCAAAACAGATCGTTGCCTTTCTGCCATTTATACTGGTCTGCCGGTTCTGCTTTTGATGTAAGAACAGTCGATACATTCGAGCAGATGCGTGTATCAGCCGGCTGTACCGTAAACTCCGGTAAATCAGTTACATAAAGGATTATGTCATTTGTTTCGGCAGGCGGTACGGGACATCCGTCGTTCTGTGCATACAGTTTATATTGATTGCCGGAGAATGTTGAACTGACATTCAATATAGTAAGCGAGTTGGTTTTAACTCCGCTGTAATAAGTGGCATTGGTAAGACTAACATATCCCGCGCCCTGCTTTATCATCCACTGCAAGTCGTTTGCATTTGAAACATCCACGGTGATGTAAGCATTATCTTCGTCGCAGACAGTTATGCTTGTACTGTATGAACCGAATTCAGGATTAGTCGGCACTCTAAGATGAGCGCTTTCCGAGAAAATCCATGAATCCGGACAGCCCATATTTCGAGCTTTCAGTCTGTACATTGAATCATCATTAGAAACATCTACTGCTGAAATGGTAAATGTGTTACTGTTTTCTCCTGCCATATCTTCCCAAATGCTGCCATTCCATATCTGCCACTGGAATTCATCGGCATTTGCCGGATTTGCCCATACATTGTATTCATCGCCTATACAGACAGTTGCATTAGCAGGATAAGGCTGATTTCCGGTAAAGTCGGGTATCTGAGTAACTGTAAGTTCAGCAGGATTTGAACGGTTCCATGATGACGGGCAGTTATCAAAGCGTGTGTAAAGTCTGTAAAGATTACCGCTTAAAGCAGGTACTGCATGATCTATTGTCAGGTTTACAGTCTGAACGCCGCTGTAAGTTCCGCCATCTGCGAGTTGAGCCCAGCTTATACCGTTGTCCGTTGACATATACCATCTGTAAGTATTTGCATTAGTAGGTCCTGCCTGGAAAATATGAGAATCATTTTCACAAACGGTGGCATCTTCGGGATGAGTACCGGCATATTGATAAGAAATATGAAATACCTGTGCCGATGCAAAAGGCGAACCGAGGAATGCATTATCAATAGCCTGTACCGACCAGTAATATGTACCTATATCAAGTCCTTCCACAGTCCAGCCGTTCTTCATGTTGGTATTGCCTAAGCGTGCAACTCTTCTGAAACCGAAGGTATTGCTGGTTACCCAAGCCATCGGCGATACAATCATATCACTCCAGTCCTGCTGCTTGCTTATTACAATATTATATGACAATCCGTCAGAATCAGTATTGTCGTCGCTGCTTTGCGACCAGGTGAATGAAGCAGACGAACAGGATGAAAGGTTCACGCTAAGATTGTCAGGAGCGGATGGCGGAGTGTTTCCTTTGATTTCGATATTTTTATAAACACCGGTAAATCTGCCGTTTGAATCGTCGCAGCCTGTTACAATCAGGTCAATATCACCGTCGTTGTCGTAGTCGCCGAAGGATGCTTCGCCGTTGGCTACATCTGTTGTTAATCCCGAAACAGCCTGTGGTACTATATTGAATGTTCCGTTGTCGTTTCTGTAGAGTTCTATTCTTCTAGTAGCCGAATTATCCAGGCCAAGGATTACAATATCAAAATCGCCGTCGTTGTCGTAGTCGCCCCAAGCAATATGACCGTCTTTTAAGCCCGTAATGCCAGGATTTATTTCGGTGAAGTTTCCTCCCCCGTCGTTGCGGTAAAGTCTGGTTACAAGATTAGTGCCGTTGTCGCCGGTAATTATGAAATCAAGGTCGCCGTCCTGATCATAATCTCCCCATGCGGAAGCGCTGTGGGAAATTTCCGTAACTGCGGCAAGAATACCCGCGAAAGAGCCTCCAGTGTTTCTGTAAATTTTTGCAAATTTACCTGAAGATGACTCTCCTGTTAAAAGAATATCAAGCCTTCCATCGTTATCGTAGTCGCCCCACTGTACGTCAGAATTACTGCATTCAGTTAAACCTACATTAATATCCGTAAACACACCTGCTCCGTCATTCCTGTAAACGGCAGTAAATGTGCCGCTGGCGCTGTTGCCTGTAAGCACAATATCCAGATCCCCGTCATTGTCGTAGTCGCCCCATTCGGCATTACCGCTTTCAATTCCGGTCAGAGCTGCGCTTATGTCAGTGAAGCCCGTACCGGAAGTGTTCCTGTAAATCTTGGTTATCACTCCCGAACCGGTATTGCCCGAAAGAAGCACGTCAATATATCCGTCGTTGTCGTAGTCGCCCCACGCCGCCGAGGAATTGTAAACGCCTGTTAAGTCAAATGTTTCTGTAAATGAATTATCTCCGTTGTTGCGATATATCTTGGTAAATGTGCCGCTGTCGGAAGCGCCGCTTACAAGCAGGTCGAGCCATCCGTCGTTATCGTAATCGCCCCATACGCCTGCCGAGCCGCAAAGCTGTACGAGATTGTCAATATCGTCCTGATAGACAAACTGCCTCGGCACATACAAAGTAGCTTCGTTTGAATAAGTCCATGTAGTGTTGCAGCCCATATATTTTGCACCGAGCCTGTAAACCGTAGTACCGACTTTGGTTATATCCGTTATGGTCAACGCGGTCTGATTTACTCCGCTGAAAGTTGCACTCGATACTACGGGCGCCCAAGTACCTCCGGGATACATGATTTCCCACCTGTAAGTATCAGCCGGCGATGCAGCAGCCGTAAAGGTATGATTTCCTGAGTAAACTGTAACTGACTGAGGATGCTTGTAAAACTGCGGTTTGGGAGTTATTAATAATGTTGCCGCCTCGGAAGTTACCCAGGTCGATGGGCAGCTTATATTCTTAGCCTTAATTCTGAACATCCAGCCGTTCATAGAAGTTGTTACGGAGCCGACTGAAAGATTAACGGTGCTTGCACCGCTGACAGCCGTAAGTGTGGATGCAAGCGAGTAATTCTGTCCGTTGTCGTCAGAGTATTCCCATTCAAAAAGATTACCGTCAATCACAGTTGCAGTTACATTGTAAACTTCATCTTCACAAACCGATGTTGACATTGGCGAAAGACCTGTAATTACCGGCTGCTTTCTTACGGTAAGCTGCATAGGAGCAGATTCATACCACGAAATAGGACATCCGTCATTTCTCATCGTCAATCTGAACCAGAAT
This sequence comes from uncultured Hyphomicrobiales bacterium, assembly GCA_964577665.1. Lineage (GTDB taxonomy): Bacteria > Bacteroidota > Ignavibacteria > Kapaibacteriales > UBA2268 > CAYVTD01. The sequence continues at coordinate 50,414 of CAZOBD010000007.1, read as the reverse complement.
CCGTTCATGTCGTAATCAGCCATGCTCAAATCGAGATTGGGTGTTGTGTAATCTGTAAATCTGGCGGCATAAGAGCTGCTTTGAACATCTTCAAAATTATTCTCATTGTAAACATCCGAAGTAATTATCTGCCACTGGAATTCATTAGCATTGCTCCATGAAACCGGCGCAAGTGTAATACCGTAATTTTCACAAACGGTAGCATCTGCCATATCCGCAGCAGGCATTAAAGGTACTTTTACAGTCCTTATATGCGACATATTCCATGTACGCGGACATCCTTCATTTCTTGCTTTCATTCTGAACTCATGGGTCCCACCGGCAAGAGGAGCAGGATTGACAATAGTTAATTCCGTAGTTTGGAATCCGTTATAGTTCACTCCGCCGGGACCGGTAGCATATAAATCTGTCCATACGCCGCCGTCTTTTATCTGCCATAGATATTCATTGGCATTATCGGGATTTGAATTCAGATAATACGTGAAATTAATACACGCAGTATGGTTTGAAGGACTTTCCCCGCTGAAGTCAGGTTCTTCGGGTACCAGCATACGAGAAGCTTCGGAATACTGCCAAGATGGCGGACATCCTTCATGCTTAGCTTTTATCCTGAAGTGCGAGTAATCAATATCCAAGTTTGCATTTTGTATAATAAGCTGGGTAGTGTAAACACCCGAATACGTTACATTATTCATTGTAGTGTTTTCAAGATCAGTCCAACTGTTATCGGCTGTGCTGAATCCCTGCCAGCGCCAGGTATCAGAATAAACAATATTCGGCATTGAATAAGTGTAATCCTCACCTATGCAGACGGTAGCATCCGGCGGATCAGGTATGATGGGGATGGGTATAATTGAAAGAGTTACCGGATCAGAGGGTACCCCTGTTCGCGGACAGCCGCTGTTCCTTGCCACCATGCGGTAAACTGCTTTGTGCAGACCATTGTAAATAGTGTTAATTACTGTTAATGTATTTGAATTTATTCCACTATATGACGGTGTATCCGTTATATCCATCCAGGTGTTTCCAATCAGTCTTTCCCATACGTATTCGTTTGAATAGTACGGCGATGAAGTAAATACTGCCGGATAAGTTTCGCATACCGTTACGCTGACGGGCTGATTATAGCTGAAGAAAACCGGCTCGTTGGGAACAGTAAGCTCTGCTTCGTCGGAATATACTGTCGAAGAGGGATTGGAGCAGCCGAAATCAAAACAGCAGTTTGCATCGTTCCATGCTTTAAGTCTGAATTTGAAACCGTCCATATTTGTTACGTCGGGAATGTAAACAGTACCTGATGTCATACCTGTTGTAACGGTAAAGCTGCTGCTTGATTCGAGTTTCTTCCAGGGGTAGCCGAAAATCTGCACTCTGTTTTTCAGAGAGTCTGACACATAAATCCAGTTGTTTGCCGGACTGACGCCAATTCCCTTCGGAAGATTGAACTGTCCGAATTCATTTCCGTAATAACCGAAACTCTTAACATGATTTCCGAGATGGTCAAATTTCTGAATTCTCGACCAGTCGGGAGATTCCCTTTCAATAACATAAATATTATCGTATTTGTCGTGGTCAACATCTTCGGGATAGCTGAACTGTCCGTCGGCTCTGCTGTATCCGGTTCCAATTTGGTCATAGTATTCAAAAGTGTTGCCGCCGTCGTAGGTAACCCATTTCTGTACAATATGCTTTTTATGATCAACCACATATACAAATCCGATACCGTCGATAGCCAGCCCCGTCGGGTTTTCAAATTCGCCGCCCGCCGAGCCGCTGCCGTTAAATTCGGTTATGTAATTACCATTTGCATCAAAGACCTGTACTCTGTTGTTGTCTTGGTCTGCAACGATAACCCTTCTTTGTCCCGCATAATCAAAAACATCGATGCCGCGGGGCTTGTTGAACTGTCCGCTGCCGCTGCCTAAGCCGCCCCACTGCCTAGCTATGCCGTAAGTGCCGCTGGAGCGGGCAAACACCTGTACGCGGTGGTTGTTTCTGTCTGTTATGTAAACTTCATTTCCATCAGGAGTTACGGCTATGCCGTAAGGTTTGTAAAACTGTCCGTATCCAACGCCGAACTCGCCGAACTCATCAATAACGGTTTGTCCGTCGGGTGTAAATTTCTGTATTCTGTGATTTCTCGGATTGGAATCTGTTATGTAAACATATCCCTCACCATCAACTGCAATTACTATGGGATGCTCAAACTGTCCCTGGTCGTATCCGTAACCGCCGAAAGTCTGCGATGTAGAATAATCCAGCAGATCGCGGTACTGCCATTCCAGTCCTCCGCCGGTTGTAAACGTAGCGCTTGCAAAGAATGTGGCGCTTTCGCCGGCGCAGGCTGTTACATCTGCAGGCTGCTGATCAAAATAGGGAAGTACCTCAAAGTGCAGAGTTACCACGCCTGATTTTGCCCATGTATCCGGACAGCCGTTGTTTTGTACTTCGAGTCTGTACATCTGGTTTGCAAGATCAGGATCTCCGCCGAGATTATAATCTGCTGCTATGCTCAGGTCGGGAGTGTTGACTCCTGAATAATGATCATCTGATGAGAGATCCTCCCAAACACTGCCGTCAAACCATTTCCACTGATAAGTAGTTGCCGGGTTTACTTCCATATTTATTGTATATGTAGAGCTTCCGTCCCACTGATAGCATACGGTCTGATTATAAGCGGCAGTTGCAAATACAGGCTGTTCGTGTACTTCAAGAGTTGCAGGACATGAACTTACCCATGTGGAGGGACACTGATGTCCGGTCATTGTATTGCTTGCACGCAGGCGGAAATACCATCCGTGCATACCGGTCGGATCGCTGATTGCCAGAGTTCTTGTCTGAGAGCCTGAGAATACGGAATTATCAGAAATGTCTTCCCAGTCGGGAGAATAAACTTCTACTCTGTCATTAGTATGGTCGGTTATATATAAGTAGTTGTTTGCGTGGTTAACGGCTGCTCCTACGGGTTCCGAAGGATTTGCAGTTGCAGTAACCTGGGAAGTGCCGTCGGATTCACGTTTCAAAATTGATCCGCCGCCCTTGTCGGCAGCATAAAAATATCCGAATGGTCCGAAATCAAATAGCCGGAGATTAGAACCGAAATCTTTGTCGCTTATTGATATTTCACTGCCGTTTTTATCAAATTTCTTGAACCCGTCGTTTCCGTGAGTTACATAAACATATCCATTATAAACTTTTATGCCTCTCGGTTTGGTTACAGCCCAGTTTCTTAAATAATTACCGGATGAGTTGGTAACCATTATTCTGTCATTGTCAGTATCGGCTACGTAAACATTGCCGTTTTCATCCGCGGCTATGCCGGAAGGATTATCTACCTGATCTATACCGGGTCCCTGAGAACCCCAATTAGTTTGAAAATTGCCGCCGGAATCAAATTTCGTAATCCTGTGCAGGACTTTGTCGGTTACCCATACATTTCCCGCAGGATCGACGGCTATGCCGTAAGGATGCTGGAACTGCCCGTCGTGTAGGCCTTCTTCTCCGAATTTCAGAAGATGACTGCCATCGGCGTCAAATTTCATAATTCTGTCTTTACCTGAGTCAACAACGTAAAGCACATTTCCCGGTCCGAATGCAATACCCGAAGGATTGTCGAGAGTACCGTATCCCGGAGCGTCTTCAATAGTAAATGCTAATGTAAAGTCCTCATTTTTCGCATACTGCCATTGATATGTATTATCATTGCTAATATCGGCATCACTGAAAGAGAACGATACGCCGTACTCTTCGCAGGCATAGATACTTTCAGGAGAAGGATAGCAGTTTACAAAAACGGGGCTTAAAATATGATTTACGGTAATTACCGGTGACTCATACCCGTCCCGGTCCCCTGCCGGACAGTCATTAATTCTTACAAGCAGTCTGAATTGATCAGCGCTGTCGATTCCGTTTCCGTCCAATATGGAAAGTGTCCTCGTATCAGTTCCGGAGAACGGATATCCGCTTATATCATTCCAACCGGAGCCTGTTTTGCGCTGCCATTTGAAATCGTAAATGTAAGTTTGAGAAGGTTCAGGAGATACCGACATTTCAAAATCTGCGCTGCCATCCTCACACATAAAGGTATTTGTTTCCGGTCCTGTGAATGTTATTGTCGGCTCGGGAACTACGGTAAGGCTTGCAGGTGAAGAATTCTCCCAGTCTGCCGGGCAGCCATGATTCCTTGCCTTTGCTCTGAAATAAAAATTATTTTTTGCAAAATCAACAAGTGAAACTGTAAGATTTACTGTTTCTGAGCCTGAGTATTCTCCATTATCGGTTACGTCTGCCCAGTTAGAACCGTTATTAGTCGAAAATTCCCACTTTATTTCATTTTGGTTTGTCAAAGATACCGCAAAGTAGGCATTGTCTCCTTCACAGGCGGTTGCATCTGCCGGCTGACCTGTAAATGCTGGTTCTTCGGCAACGGTCAATGTTGCTGAATTGGAATAGCTGCGTGAATAATCATTGTCGGGACATCCGTCAATTATATTTGCCAGCCTGTATTCCGACTGATCTTTTAAGGTGATATTACTGTTGACATTTAAAATCGTATTTGTATATCCGCTGTAATCGCCGCCGCCGCTGATATCCTGCCATTCAACTGAATATCTGACGACTTCGTCACCGCCGTAGCTGCATACAAATGCTGTCTTTCCGTCCTGAGTAACAGCTACATCCAAAGGCAGGTTAAGCTGTCCGGAATTAAGATCCGCTGTGTTATCTTTATATTTATTAAATTTCTTTACTTCATCGTTTACTTCATCAACAACAAATACGTTGCCGTGCATATCCACATCAAGTCCTTTCGGATTTGATGATGTCCATTCATCTGAGTAATTATAGGTTGTTTCATTAACTTTAACGAATTTTTTAACCTTGCCGTCGTCGCTGACGAAAACATCACCGTTTGCAGCAACAGCAACACCCTGAGGCGATGTAAGGTTGGCAGAGCCGAAGTTTACTTTATGATTGCCGAGATTGTCAAATTTCTTAACGACACCCAAAAGCTCATCAGTTACATAGACATAACCGTTAGCATCCACGGCAACGGCTGTAATCATCTTGAAGTCTTCAGGATTGTATCCGTTTTGTCCCCATTTGCGGAGGAATACACCGTTCTGGTCATATACCAGTATGCGGAAATTATATTTATCTGCTACAAATACCGTGTTCGAGTTTGCAGCTATGCCCACAGGATTCCTAAATTGATAATTGCCGGAGCCGTAGCTGCCCCATTTTCTTTCATAAACACCGTCAGAAGAGAATTTCTGTATCCTCGAATTACCTGCATCCACTACGTAAACGTTTCCGTTGTCGTCATAAGCTATGGAAACCGGGTCTCTTAATTCACCGTTTCCGGTGCCGCCGGCGCCCCAGTCGAAAACATCCGAGTAATCGTTCAAGTAACATACCTGCCATTGATATGGACCTTCATTCGGGGATGCGGCTTCAGCAGTAAATGATGCGCTGCCGTCCTGACATGCGAAATAATCCGCCGGATGAGAAGTAAATGCGGCATGCTGATAGACCCATAGCGTCGCAGGATCCGATTCTACATAATCTGCCCCTAAACCAGGACAGCATTTATTTCCGGCTTTCAGCCGGAATTTGTAGTCGTGCAGACTGACAGTAACGGGATCTATCTCGAGACGAGTTTGAGCAACAACTGAATACTCAACATTGTTAATTATAACCGTTTTGTTGTAGGAATGGAAAGTGTAGGCGAAAGGTGTGCCTGCATCTGTTACATCCTGCCAGCCGGAGCCGTCATTTTTGTTATACTGCCATATATACTCAATGGCAAATTGAGGATCGGATGAGTAAGATACGCTGAGTCCGGGGCAGGTCGTTACATCCGACGGATGCTGACCGGTAAAGTCCACTTTCGGGCAAAGCGAGAAAGTAGAGCTTGTAAAAGATGAACTTGCAAAGCCTGCATCTATTGCCTGTACGCCCCAGTAATAAACTCCCGAACCGGGATTAGTAAATGTATAGCTTGTGTTTGCACCCGCGTTACCTATCCTGACTATGCGGCGGAAGCCGGTATTTGCGGCAGAGTTATCCGCCATGCCGGGTTTTACGTCGTTTGCAAAAGGAGTTCTGCTTATGTATATATTATAGGATAGTCCGTTTGATGGTGTTTCGTTGTCTGATGAAGCATTCCACTGAAGCGTTACGTAGTCGTGTTCGCAAACATCGACATCATCGTAAGTAAGATCAGCCGGAGAAGACGGAGGAGTGTTTTTCAGAGCATTAAGATTTCTGTAAACCGAAGTATGTTTATTGTCATCTGAATCAAGTCCAATAAGGGCAACATCTATTGCTCCGTCATTGTCATAATCTCCCCATGCAAATGAACTGGAAAGATTATCCAATCCTGTAGTACCCATTTCTCTAAAGTTGAAATTGCCATCATTTCTATAGAGCTTTGTTGAAGGCTTGTCAACGCCGCCATCGCTGTACATTCCTGTAACTAACAAGTCAATATCACCGTCGTTGTCAAAGTCTGCCAGTGCAACTTTTCCATTATAGACCCCTGTAAAATCGGAGACTGTTGTTCTATCGACAAAAGTACCGCTCAAATTTTCATAAATTTTCACATAATAATCTGTGCCATCTGTGCCGCAATATGCTAAATCCAAATCTCCGTCATTATCGATATCCCCAAGTGCAACTGAAGACTGAGATACTCCGAAAAGTTCTTGACTTAACGTAAACGATGCACTGCCATTATTAAGATATACTCTAGTTAATCTACTTTGTGTTCCATGGATTACTCCAGAAAGAACAATATCTAGATAACCGTCATTATTTACATCACCAATATCTGCTGCTGAGTGAGCTAAATTAACCAGACCTAATTGTCCCGCATCAATTCTTGAAAAGGCTCCATTTGAATTGAAATAGATATGGGTACGGTCTCCATCAACATAAGTGCCCGTAACAAAAGCATCGATATCTCCATCATTGTCAAAATCTGCCCAGTCTGTATAACCAGATGTCCAATTCGGTGCAACTTCAACTTCGGAAAGTATTCCTGTAAAAGTAGTCGGGTCATTACGATAAATCTCGAGAATTTTCCCTCCGAAGCTTCCAATTTCAATAAGATCTATATCACCATCCCCATCGTAATCGCCCCATGCTATTGATTTATTATAGGCTATTATGGGATCGTTCCCATCATAAAATTTCGTAAAGTTATTATTGTTATTCTTGTAAAGTCTAGTTTGTTTTCCCGCCTGACCTGTAAAAATGCCTGTGTAAAACAAATCAAGATCACCGTCATTGTCAAAATCAACCCATTCTACAAGACCATTCTTCATATCGTCAAAAACGGTACCATCGAGATCAATGTCGCTGAATATGGGCAGTATATGGAGCGTTGCCGCATTAGAAACAAACCAAGTTTGCGGACATACCACAGGGCTGCTGACTTTCAGTCTGTACTCATAAAGATGCCTGAAATCCGGATCGTCGAGAACAAGCTGAGTATCATTTATTCCTGTATATCCGGATTCCGTTACGTCGTACCATTCTGTATCGCTGGGAGCTTTCTGCTGCCATTGATGCTGAATGTTCAAAGCCTTACCCGAATAATTGTCGAGGTCGTACTGTGCCGTGAATGTATGCTCTTCGGCTCTTATAGTGGCGCTTGAAGGATGCTTAGTGAAATCGGGATAATATTTAAAGTATATAGCGGCAGGATTAGAAAATGCCCAAGTGTAAGGTGCATTATGGTTTCTTGCGCCGAGCCTGTAAGAAATCTTGTGCAGTTCTTCCACAGCATAGTCGATAATTAGTCTTGTGTCGTCTGCTCCGTTGTAGCTTACTCCGTCGATGTTAACGCTGGTTACGTCCTGCCATGTGTTCTGCCAGAGTATCTGCCATTTCCATTCATTGGAGTTAACAGGTTCCGAAGTGAAAGTTACGCTTTCTTCGGGACATACCGTTACCGAAGCAGGGTGAGCGTTTGTATAATCTGGAAGATCATATATAATAAATGTTCCGTTTGCAAACTCGGAACCCGCAAAAGCATTATCAATACTCTGAACGCCCCATTTGTATCCTCCCCCGACGGGAAGGTCTTTTATTTCCCACACCGTAGAGTTTGAAGTATTTCCGAAATCGACGGTTCTTCTCAAACCGTTCAATCCATTATCATTATCGGCTGTTGTTTTTGAATGCGGGGACATGATGTCGATAAACTGAGGTTCTGTTCCCACATAAATATTATATGTTAAAGCATCTTTCGGTGTCTCAGTTCCGCTTATGCCCTGGTCCCACGGATCGGGAGCTTCCCAGTAAAGATGAACGCTGTTTGCAGTATATTGTCTGATGGAAAGATTTTCAGGTTTGTAAGGTCTGGTGTTGGGATCGAGGCCGTTGTTTCTCCAGACTCTTGCATAAGAATAGCCCTGATTCTCGCCGGTATGAAGAATATCCAGAAAACCGTCTTTGTCATAGTCGCCGAACTGGCATGAGCTGTGGAACATTGGCGCAATACTGGACTGAATATTGGTAAAGCTTGCCGAGCCGCCGTTTGTTTCATTTGCAAAAACGATAGAGAAAATATTTGAAACAGCGCTGTATCCTGTCATAAGGAGGTCCTGATCGCCGTCGTTGTCATAATCGCCCCAGTCTGCCGTTCCCGAACGGAATGCGGGAAGGTCAGCATCAACTTCCGTAAAGGAACCGCTTCCCTGATTTTGATAAAGTTTCGTAGTGCAGTACAAAGGCCCTATATCATAAAATCCGCCGATTAAAGCGTCGAGCAGACCGTCGTCGTTATAATCGCCAAACAGCGCAGCGCCCTGTCTTACTCCTTCAAGTTCGCTGCCGCTGTCGGTAAAGGAGCCGTTATTATTTAGATAAATATATGATTTATTTTGATAGCTGTTATTTATACCGGTTAAAAGAAGGTCTAAGTCGCCGTCGTTGTCAACGTCTCCCCAATCGACCTGACCTCCGGCAAGATTTTCAATATTTGTAGTTACCTGCGAAAATGAGCCGTCGCCGTTATTCTTATAAAGGATAGTGGAATATCTCGTACCGCCGCTTTTTTCGCCTGTAATGATAACATCCTGCCAGCCGTCGTTGTTGTAGTCTCCCCAGTCAGAGCAGCTATGTTTCATGCCTGTAAAAACGGTATTTACTTCTGTAAAAGTACCGCTGCTGTATGTAATTGTGCCGCTTGGCGGCGTAAACGGACTCTTATTGTCGTTTCTGTAAAGTTTTGCAATTCTGTTTCCGTCGGTATCCTCACCGGTTAAAAGAATGTCAAGCAAACCGTCGTTGTTGTAATCGCCTACGCTGGCATGGCCGAACTCAACTCCGGCAAGAGTGGTAGAGCCGAGATTTACGGCGGAAAAAGTTCGTGAAGCGCCCGGTATGGTGCTGCTGGGTATATTGTGATATATTTTTGAGAAAGGATACTGCCATACCCTGCCGCTTCTGCCCGTAACGAGTATGTCGAGCCAGCCGTCGTTGTCAAAATCTGCCCAAAGAGACGAGCTGTATGAAACTCCGGCAAGGTCCATACCTATATCGTAAAAATTACCGTATATGGTAAGTGTTGCTGGATTTGAACCAAACCAGTGATTGGGATGTCCCGGATATTTAGGGCAAATATGAGTCTGCACAAGCAGTCTGAATTGTGTTCGGTGGTGCTGTTCCACAAGATTTAATGATAATTTACTGGTAGTAGTTCCGGTAAAGACCGCTCCGAAATTAGCTCCTTCCTGAATGTCCTGCCATTGAGTTTCTCCGTTCAGTTTAAGCTGCCATTTCCATGCGGATATTGTTCCGTTCCATCCGGGCTGTCCGGTAACAGCCGAAACATCTCCCCAGAAGGTATAGCCTTCTCTTGCCGATACAGTAGCGCTTTTTGGATGCGGGCTGAAAGTCGGAAATCCTTTAAGGAAAATAGAAGCCGGTTCGGAATAGACCCATGAAATCGGAGCCTGATGATTTCTTGCAGCCATACGGAAGAGAGTCTGGTGCATTTCCTCTGCTATTTCCTGGAAAAGTATTGCGGTTGTTGTTTCTCCGCTGTACTGTGAGCCGCCTGGAAGATTATTATTAATATCCACCCACTGGTTGTTTAAAAACACCTGCCATTTCCATTCGTTGGCATGGCACGGAGTGGAAGTCATCGTCCAGTCCTCTTCAGGGCAGATAGTAACGCTCGAGGGATTACAGTTGCTCATATAGCAGTCTCCGCAGTAATAATCGGGAAGCGGATAGACTGTCAGAGTTGAGCTTTGGAAAGGCGAGCCCGCATAGCGGTTGTCTATGGACTGAACTCCCCAGTTATATTCACCTTCTCCGATATTTACAATTGTCCATTCAAGATTTGCTCCTGCGTTACCGCGCCGCGGCACCCTCCTGTAGCCTGTGCTTCGGTCGGAAAGTGGTGAAACGGTTACACTCGTTCCGGTCTGAGACATAAGATAAAGGTTATACGTAAGATAATCATAAGCAGGGAAATTATCGGCAGCATCTTCCCAAATCATGGTTATCTGCTCTTCACCGAGCTGCTTGAAGGTCAAGCCTGCAGGAGTGCCGGGATCATAACTGCCAAGGCATGCATGATTTTTATATAGTTTCGTAACAACGCCGGCGCTTGTCTCGCCTGCCAGCAAAATGTCGAGTTTGCCGTCCTTGTTGTAATCGCCGAATGCCGCCGATTCATTCATTACCCCGGTAAAAGTGCCTGAAGCTTCGGTAAACTCCCCGATAGCTCCAGAGTTAAGTCCTCCGTTCAACCATGCTTTCGCAATAGGACCGTAGGAATATCTTTTACCTGCTTGGAATAAATCAAGAATACCGTTATTGGTAAAGTCGCCGAAAATACCCGTGCCGTTTAAATAAACAGATTCAAGATTTTCACTCAGTACTTCCCAAAACACACCGTTGCTTTCATAAATTTTTGTATCGTAATGATCGGGGAACGGAGATTCAAAAGCGCCGGATAGCAGAACATCAAGGTCGCCGTCGCCGTCATAATCAAAAAATACGCCGGAACCGAATGCAAAATCTCTTAATCCGTCCTGATCCTTGTGTAAACGGTCAAAATCGCCTAAATCAGCATTCTCAAATACAACCGTACGATAGAATTGAGTTTGAGTATCAGGAAATGTGTTGGTAGGAACACCCGTAACCAAAACATCAATATCACCGTCCTTATCGTAATCACCTAAGTCCACCGAGCCTTTTGTAAGATTTGCCGGGCCGTAAGATAGAGGAGGAAATCCCTGCGGCTGATAAATAACTGTAAAGCCCCAGTCGGCAGTTTTATCGATAAATCTCTCGCCGGTACCGTTTAAATTGTTCTTCAAAGCCGTGAACCAAGAAGTGCCGCTTTCATCTTCACCGTTTGCGGCAATATCCGCCAGTCCGTCTCTGTCGAGATCGCCGCAGGCTACGGAACTGTAGTGCATGCCAAGTGTGTGCGACCAGTAGTGGTCGAATGTAAAATCAGCGTTTCCCGTAAATACCGTAAAAGTCAGTCCCGAGGGTGCGGCGCCCACAAAGACAATATCAAGATTTTCATCGTTGTTGAAATCGCTTACGTACAGGTCGCCGTTGGAAATTGGGGGCAGTCCCGTAGTCCCTTCTGATAATTCCTGAAAGGTACGGGAAGTATTTCCGCCGCCCACGGCTATGTTTTTGTAAATTTTTGTATAAGTGCCGCTGGCATTATATCCGCAGACAACGGCATCGAGCCAGTTATCATTATTGAAATCCGCCCATGCAAGCGCACTGTACTTCAATCCCGTAAAATCCATTTCCGTATCGGTGAAATGGGTAAGTGTAATAGTAGCCGATGAAGAATAAAAAGTGCTCGATCCTACCACAACATACATTTGAAACTCATAACCGTCTTCTTCAGATAAAGTTCTTAATTCGAGTGCGGTTGTTGTTGCCCCGAAATAGTATTGATTGTCGTCAACTATTTCTGTCCAGTTAGTACCGCCGTCAGTGCTCATTCTCCACTGGTACCTGTCTATTATGGTACCGGAAGGATTAGATGTGAAAGAAGCCGAACATATAGGCGCCACTATCTGGCTTTCCGGCTGCTGACCGGTAAAATCCGGATCAACTGCGTAAAGCTGTAAGGCAAAAAACATTACTGCGAAAGGAATGATTAGGCGAAAGAATTTCATTTGATAACTCCCATAAAATATATTTAATAATTTTCTACTTCTCATATATTAATATTACTTACAAACACTAAAAAAAACTTTCTGCCGGATATTTCTCGGCAAAAAAACTTTTAGTATTTTTATTTTTCATAAATGATTCTTATTTTGTAAGTTTTTTCTCTTCTCATTTCAACAGTTATTATACTAATATTATATTAGATAAACTCTAAATTATACAAAATAATATTAAAAAAAAAATATGATTTTTAGAAAATAATAATATGAGTGGATTTTTTCAATCAGTCATCATCCAGAGTAACTTCACCGTAAGGTGATTTGCCGATTTTATAAAAGCTGAGAAGCTCCGCAAAGCCGTACTGATTGATTGTTTCTGAAATAATATTTTTCTTTTTGCCGTGCTCGCGAAGGTATTCCAGCATTCCCTGCTGCTGCCAGAGAAAATTCTGGGGAAGTTTTTCAAATCTGCGGGTAAGGATGCCGTATTTATGAAGTGAGGGTGTGGACCAATACCACAGAAAAAGCGCAATTCTTGCCTGTTCGCCGGCAATACATACTGCCATAGGAAGTATGCAGTTCAAAATAAGCTCACGGCGGAGATGAGCTCCTTCCACCGATAGTTTTGTTTTCAGTAGCATTTGTAAGGAATCGGAAACATGAAATGTCTTGTTTTTTTTAAGGTCAGCTAAAAAACTGAATGCAGGAGAGCTTGTAATGCCGCTCAGAAGGGTTTCAAACTTCTGAGCATTATACACCGGATATCTCCGTTTCTTATCGTATCTTTTTATAAAATCAGCTGCCAAAGCAAGAAAAGCTTTTTCCATACCGAATTTATTCAAAAGTTTCTGAGCTTCCGAGCTTTTTCTTAAAAGGCGCATAAGTGCGTAATGCTGCAGTTCGTCGAGTGAATCAATGTCGGCAGTTTTATCTTCTTCCCCTAATGCTTTTACAGAGTTGCTGAGATCATGGTCATCAATTATCAGTGTTTCGAAATTATAATCTTTTGTGGAATTATTCTCTACTACCAAGTGCAGAATTACATTCCGATAATTATCATCGTCGGAATGGCGGTGTTCCTCCCATTCGGATGATTTTCTGTGAAACTCGGCATCTCCGACCAATACAGTTCCGTCAAGAAGTATGGCTACATCTAAAAAATCGGGTCCGGGATGCACGTTTATTCTCCCGGGCGAAAGTACCTGAAGCCGCCTTCCTGATATAGTGCTTCGCACAACGGAAGGATCCGACAGCAGCAGATGCACCCCTTTTTGGAGTTCTCTTTCTCTGGTGATTTTCACTAAACTGTTCATCACTTTTTGAATGCCTCAATATCCATGCCGATTTTTGCTTTGAAACGCTGTGCCGCACTGCCGTTGCGCACTCCGATTTCGAGATAACCGGTACTGCCGATGTAAGCCACGGGATGCCCGCTTTCCACATCTGAAAAAGTCCTTTTAATATCGTAAACATTCTCTTCGTCAAGAGCAAATGTCCAATTTTTATCTGTACCCAAATCCTTCGGCTTAAGGGATGTTACCATATTTCCAAAGCGGTCGATATGAATAACCCTCCCGTCTATAGAGCCGTCGTTATTATGCTTGTTCAAAAACAAGGGCTTCTGCACAAGTACAAGCGGATCAGTCGGAGTTCCAAGCTGGGAAAAAGAAACTCCTCTGGCAAGATGCGCACCTGCCGGCGCGAAAATATCACGCCCGTGAAATGTATTGCTGACCTGTGTAAGCTGGTACTCTTTGCGGTCAAGTATTACGGCTTCGTCAACAATTTTTTGATTTACCAGACAGCTTAAAAGTCCGTTATCCGGTGCAATGAAATATTTACCAGCCGCTTTCACAGCCACAGGTTTTCGTTCTGTGCCGACACTCGGATCGACAACGCTAATAAACACTGTTCCTTCCGGGAAAAAAGGAAATGCGGTTGTTAAAAGATAAGCCGCCTGCTCGATATGCTGGGGCAGTACGTCGTGAGTAATGTCGATGATGCGTGATTCGGGACTTATGCGTGCTATTACAGCCTTCATGATACCTACATAGTTGTCGGTAAGTCCGAAATCACTTAGCAATGCTATTAGCCTTTTCATGGCAGCCTCCTGAAAAAATGAGGAAATTATATTTTTTCTATCTTAAAGATATGAATTATCTTTGTATTTTCAAATTTTTTAATTGCTTATACTTAGAAAAAAAATTAAATGTTAATAGTATCAAACATATCAATACATTTTGCGGGCAGCTACATCTTCAATGATGTATCCTTCACAGTAAACAGTTCCGACAAAATCGGGCTGATAGGAAGAAACGGCTCGGGAAAATCAACTCTGATGAAAATTATAGCCGGAGAAGAATCCCCAGAAAACGGGACGGTTTCCAAACCCAACGATTTCACTATCGGGTATCTGCCGCAGGAAGGAATCGTCAAATCTTCCAAAACCGTTTATGATGAAGCGGCGGCGGCAAAAGAAGAGCTTTTAAAACTTGACGAAAAAATAAAGCTTATCAGTGAAAAATTATCGGATAGAACCGATTACGAATCGGCAGAATATCAAAAAATGGTGCAGGTCCTTTCCGAGGCAAACGAGCATTACAAAGTACTCGGCGGTCATTCTTTAGAAGCTGAAATAGTCAAAATTCTTCGGGGATTAGGCTTTGAGCAGCAAGATATGCACAGAAAAGTCGATACTTTCAGCGGCGGCTGGAAAATGCGTATTGAACTTGCAAAAATACTGCTCCGCAGGCCCGACTGCATACTCCTCGACGAACCTACCAATCACCTTGACATCGAATCCATTCAGTGGCTGGAGCAGTTTTTGAAATCATACGAAGGCGCCGTTATTATAGTATCTCACGACAGAAAATTTTTAGATAACATCACAAACAGAACCATTGAAATATCCCTCGGAAAAATATATGATTACAAGCTGCCGTTCTCGCAGTTTATTGAGCAGCGCGAAGAAATCAGGATGCAGCAGACAGCCGCCTACAAGCAGCAGCAAAAGCAGATTGCCGAAACAGAACGGTTCATAGAGCGCTTCCGCTCGAAGGCAACGCTTGCTTCACGAGTGCAGTCCCGCATCAAGCAGCTCGAAAAAATGGATAGAATAGAAATAGAGGAAGAAGACAATACCGCAATTAAATTGGAATTTCCGTCCGCACCCCGCTCCGGCGCCGTTGTTGTAGAAACTTTTAATCTGACAAAAAGTTACGGCGGCAATTTCGTTTTTGGTAATGTCAACTTTGCTTTAGAACGCGGAGAAAGAGCAGCATTTGTAGGTAAAAACGGCGAGGGGAAGTCCACTCTTACAAAAATCATCGCCGGACAGGAAGATTACGAGGGTGAACTAAAGATAGGTTATAACGTGCAAACAGGCTTTTTTGCACAGCATCAGGCTGAACTCTTAGACGGCGACAGCACTGTTTTTGAGGTAATAGACAACGCCGCCACAGGCGAAATGCGCACTCAGGTAAGAAATCTGCTCGGCGCTTTTCTTTTCAGCGGAGACTCCGTTTATAAAAAAGTAAAAGTACTTTCAGGAGGTGAAAAATCACGCCTTGCCATTGCTCGGCTTCTGCTCGAACCGGTCAATCTGCTTATCCTCGATGAGCCTACAAACCACTTAGATATGACTGCGAAAGATGTTCTCAAAAATGCCCTTAAAAAATATGACGGCGCTCTTATCATTGTATCGCATGACCGGGATTTTTTGGACGGTCTCACAGAAAAAACAGTTTACTTCGGAGGCGGAAAAATAGAGGAATATCCCGGAGGTATATATGAATTTTTAGAAAAGAAAAGACTGGATGATCTACAGGCTCTTGAAGTTTCCGAAAAAAACAACCGCGAAAAAAAGAAGACCGAAAGCAGTTCAGCCAATTACCGCGAACAGAAGAAAAAAATCGAAAGAGAAGCCGGCAGAATAAAAAAACAGATTTCAAATGTCGAAAAAGAAATTCAAAAACTCGAAGAAAATTTAGCCGAATATGAAGCTATGTTTTCCAAGCCTGACTTTTTTGCCGACATTGAAAATTCACAAAAGAAACAAGCTGAATACGAAAAATTCCAATCTTCGCTATCCGTTAAAATGGATAAATGGACCGAACTAAACGAGCAGCTTTCTGAAATCGAACAAGGAACTTAAATAAAAAATCATTTCTCTTTTGTGATTATTTGAAAATTTTCTTGTCATTTTAGAAAAAAAATTTTCTGCAAAACAATTTTTAACATATATTGTCTTATTGAATTGTTAAGTTTTATTAATAGAAACAAATTTAAGAAATTTTAATACATATATATCAAAATGGACATATTTGTCAGGCGCATACTTCTTATTTTTCTTTTAGTGCTGATATTCCATCTTCTGCACATACTCTCCGGCATACTATTGCCTTTGTTTTTTGCACTGCTTGTTGCGCTAATGTTCCAGCCGCTTATCGGTTTCCTTAGCTCAAAGCATATACCGAAATGGATAATAATTCCTATCATTGCTACATTTTCACTTTTTGTAATCGCACTCTTAGGCAATATCATCTTTCAGGTGGGCAGCAACATAGCAGAAGAGGGCGAATTTCTTCTTACCCGTCTGGAGTACCGGCTGAATAACTTTCTTTCCTGGATAAACTCATTACTAAATCTAAAACTTGACTCAGGATGGGTTTTCAGCGAACTGCAAAAGCAGGTTACATCCGAATGGGTATCCAGTACCGCCGGAGGAATATTCGTCGGCATTTCCAGCGCAACGGGCAGTTTCATCATGTTTGCCATCTATTATGTACTGCTGCTTTCCGGCATGGCAAACTACGGTACATACCTCAATTACGTTGCAGGAGCAGAAGAATCCGATTTGGTTTCTAATTTCGTCAAAATTCAAAAATCAGTCGTTTCCTACATTTTCATAAAAACTCTCATCAATATTGTAACCGGCACGGCCGTGTATCTCATCAGCCTGCTGTTCGGAGTAAAGTTTCCATTTTTCTGGGGATTCTTTGCTTTCGTAATGAACTATATACCTAACATCGGCTCCTTTCTTGCCACTACACTGCCTGCCCTTATGGCATTTGTCCAGTTCAATGAATTTAAAATTGTCCTGCTGTATATAATGGTACTCACCGGCGTACAGTTTACCATAGGCAATTTGGTAGAGCCCAAGATAATGGGAGACCGACTCAAGCTCAACACTCTTACGGTTATCTTCGGATTGGTTTTTTGGGGGTATATCTGGGGAGTACCCGGCATGATGCTCTCCGTTCCTCTGCTTGTTATGATAAAACTAATCTTCGAGCGCTTCCCATCCCTTCAGGTAATAGCCCGAATTATGGGATCGCCGCCTAAAAAACTGCCCTGAAAATGTCAATAATGTAATATAGTATTGTAATGCAATATAGTATTGTTCTAATTCCAAAATGGCGGCAGCCTGCGCTTTTTACCGCTTTCATTTTATTGTGTTATCAAAGCTAAAAAAACTTGCAAGGCTTGTCTTACTGCGTTTTTTAGTGAAAAATCGCCAATTTTAAAATTTTTTTGCAAATTATAAAGTTTTATGTATATTAAGTTTTGTTGCTAACAATCGAAGGTGAAATATGATTACATTCACTGACAAAGAAGTAATAATCTCGAGAGAAACTTGGGAAGAATACAGAAAGGATGATTACTTCCGGGAGGTTTTAGATATTTTGGAGGATTCTGTAGAACTTGAAAAAGCTATTGAAAACAGTAAAGAAATGATTGACTTTAAGGAATTTGACAGGCAAAGACGTGAAAGAAAACTACAGAATACTCATTGATTCTAAAGCAAGAAATTTTTGTTGAAACTTGATGATTACCAATATGACAAAATTGCAAGCCTTATTAACTTGCTGAGTGATACTCCAAGGCCAAGAGGTTGTGTAAAA
The DNA here is from genome assembly GCA_964577665.1 of uncultured Hyphomicrobiales bacterium. GTDB lineage: Bacteria > Bacteroidota > Ignavibacteria > Kapaibacteriales > UBA2268 > CAYVTD01. Next base: position 32,350 of record CAZOBD010000007.1, on the reverse strand, counting down.
TTAAAAACAGAATTAGGATATAGAATCCGATGGAGTAATTACAGAATTTTATATACAATGGATGATGTTAATAAGATTGTCAATATTTTAAAAATATCTGACAGGAAAGACGCATATATCAAGAATTAAAAAAACTAATGGAGATTTTTAAACAACAGTAATTAAATAGAAATAAAATATTTGTAAGCGTTGTCTTACTTGCGTTCTTTAGTGAAAAATCGCCAATTTTTCTGAACCGGATGCAGATAAAGGAGTGTTTCGTTTATTTCATTTATTGTTTTATTAGAATTTATTAACTATATTTGAAATAGTAAATATTAGAATTGCTTTTGTTTGACATTATTTAGTGATAAAAGATATGCTGAGTACAACAGAACAAAGAGAGTTCTTCAAAGAGATATTCAGAGAAGTAATCCTTGAAGTTATGAATGAAGAAAGAATTGATTTCTATAATTCCATATTTCCAAAGGCAGCAGATGCTGAAATTGAAGAAATAGAAAATCTTTATGGCAGTCCCGATAAATATTCGAAAGATGACTTTGAAGACATGACGGATTGGCTATTTGATGATAATAAAATTTCATAAAAATGCAATTAAATTTCTTGAAAAATGCCCTGAGAAAGACAAAAAGAAAATCAGGTCTAAAGTCAGTGAATTGCATGAGTTTTATAGTGGAATTAATCTTTCTAATTATCATAATTTGAATGTGAAACATTTAGAAGGCAAATGGAAAGGCTTTAGCAGAATAAAAATTGGAAAATTAAGAATAGTTTTTCAAGCAGATAGAAAAAATGAAGAAATAATGATTTATGAAATTGATTATAGAGGTGATATTTATAAATAGATTTTTAATGAAATAAAATATTTGTAAGCGTAGTCTTACTGCGTTCTAAATCGAAAATCGCCAATTTTTGTGAACCGGATGCAGATAAAGGCACGCCCCGTTTGGCGCGTTTTCAATCACTATTCTTTTGAAACATATTTTTAGAATATTGATAGAATATTAGAAATATTTTTATTATATTACTTCAATGAATAAAAAACTTAAAATATATCTTGATACTTCAGTTATTAATTTTCTTTTTGCGGACGATGCACCGGAAAAGAAGGAAGTTACTGTCGATTTTTTTGAAAATTATTTGGATAAATTTGATGTGTATATTTCAAGTATTGTTTATGATGAAATAGATAATACAAAGCTTGAAGAAAAGAAAAATATTCTTTTTCAGGCAATTCATCAATATAAGTTAAATAATTATAATATAATTAATGAAAATATTCTTGAAATTGCTGATGTCTATATAAATAGAGGTATTATTCCCAAAAGAAAATTTGAAGATGCCGTTCATATTGCTTTTGCTACTTATTACGAATTTGATATTCTCTTATCTTGGAATTTCAAACACTTAGCTAATGTAAAAAAACAAAGAAAAATTAATGCAGTAAATCTTGAGATTGGTTATTCAAAACAATTATTACTACTTAATCCTTATGAGGTAGTCTATGAAAACGAAGATTGATAAATCCCTCAAAGAAGTTTGGGATATGAAAGAAAATGCAAGAAATAGATTTTTAAATAGTGATGTTAGCAGCTATGCTGAATATTTAAAAATCAGACAAAAGAAAATAGATGAGTACTTAAAAAATCAATTTACTGAAAAGAAAAATTATGTAGTAAACTAAGCGAATAAAATACACGTAAGCGTTGTCTTACTGCGTTCATCATTGAAAATCGCCAATTTTTAGCTGTTGAACGGTAAGAAAGAAAATTATTAAAAAATTAAATTTTTTTTATTTTATAATGTTTATTAAATTGCTGAATGAAAGTAAAAGAAATTATTGAAATTATTGAAACAGATGGATGGTATATGGATAGAATCAGAGGAAGTCATAGACAATTTCATCATCCGCTTAAAAAAGGAACAGTTACTATTGCTGGCAAACTATCAGTCGAAATGCCAAAAGGTACAATTATCAGTATTTTGAAACAAGCTAAACTAAGATAATAAATGAATACAATAATGAAATACACTATTATTATTGAAAAAGGATATCATTCTTATGGTGCATATATCCCGGATTTACCGGGCTGTGTGGCTGTTGCTGAAACAGAGGAAGAAGTAAGAGCTTTAATTAAAGATGCTCTTGAATTCCACCTTGAAGGAATGAAAATGAGTTCGACGAGGATTCCGAAACCGAAAGTTAAATCTTATGAAATGGAGGTTTCTATTTAAAGAAAATTGATTTTTTAAAATACTTGTAAGCGTTGTCTTACTGCGTTCTTTAGTGAAAAATCGCCAATTTTTCTGAACCGGATGCAGATAAAGGCACGCCCAGTTTTCAGTTTTTCTTAAAGTTTGGTTAAACAAGATTAGCAACAAATAAAGCTCTAATTATAAGATTTGGATATTATTTGTTTTTTTTATAATTTGTTGTATGAAGAAACTTAGAGTATATATTGATACTTCCGTCATAGGCGGCTGCTTCGATGAAGAGTTTGCTGAGTGGTCTAATCTGCTTTTCGAGGAGTTTAAGGCAGGAAAGAAAATTGCTGCAGTCTCAAAAGTTACTTTGAGAGAAGTTGAAGATGCTCCTTTATTTGTAAAAGAAAAATTGTCTGATATTCTTGAAGCATTTACTGAAATTCTGCCTGTAAGTTCTGAAGCTGAATTTTTAGCGCAAAAATATATAGAGCATAAGGCAATTTCACCAAGCTGTGCTGAAGATGCCTTGCACATTGCTTACTCAACAATAAATAAAGTGGATGTTCTTGTCAGTTGGAATTTCAAACATATTGTTAATTTAACAAGAATTAAAAAGTATAACTCAGTGAACTTATTTTATGGTTATAAAGAAGTTGAAATCAGATCTCCGAAGGAGGTGATTAATAATGAATGAAAAAAGTTTTGATTGCGTGGATTACCAAAGAAAAGTCAGAGAAAAATTCTTTGATGAAGCTGATCGCGATGTTAATAAATTATTTGCATTATTAAGAAAGAAAATTGAAGAAAGCGAATATGTGAAATCATTTAAGGAAAAGAATAGAAAAATAAACTAATTTAAAATATTTGTAAGCGTTGTCTTACTGCGTTCTTTAGTGAAAAATCGCCAAAATTAAAAATTTTTTGCAGTTTTAAAAGTTTTATATATATTAAGTTCTGTTACTAACAATCGAAGGTGAAATATGATTACATTCACTGACAAAGAAGTAATAATCTCAAGAGAAACTTGGGAAGAATACAGAAAAGATGATTATTTCCAAGAGTTAATTGAGATGCTTGAGGACAGAGAAGCTTATAAACAAGCTAAAGCCGAGACAGACCATTTCATTGATTTGGAAGAATATCATAATCAAAGAATGAAATTAGAAAATGTATAAAGTTAAGCTATCTAATAATGCTTGCAAGAATTTGGATAAAATTCCAAAGAATTATTATTTGAAAATATATAGTAAGTTAAAAAAGCTTTCAGAAGTCCCCAGACCAAATGGAAGTTTGAAACTGGCTGACTCTGAAGTTTATAGAATTCGAGTTGGAGTTTACCGGATAATTTACGAAATAAACGATAAAGAATCTATTATTGAAGTATATGATGTAATTCATAGAAAAGATGCATATAGAAAGAACTAATTTTTTTATCATAAATACCGAGAGGTTATAACAACAGCAATTAAATAGAAAAAAATACTTGTAAGCGTTGTCTTACTGCGTTCTTTAGTGAAAAATCGCCAATTTTTGTGACAGTAGAACGGTAGAACGGTACGCACAAGAAATCGGGCATTTTCCACGCTTTGTAACTCAATTGTATTAGATAATAAAACAAATATTGACATAGTGAATATTTATCTTGTTTAATCAATAATTATTCATTAATTTATAATATGCAAAAGCAAAGAATATATATTGACACATCTGTAATAGGCGGGTGCTTTGATGAAGAATTTTCAAAGTGGTATAACAAGTTGTTTGAGGATTTTGTCGTAGGAAATAGAATTGCGGTTGTATCTGATATCTTAATTGGTGAATTATCAAAAGCCCCTAATAAAATAAAAAATAAGATCAAAGAAATCCCGGTAGTTAATTTGGAAATTATCAACAAAAATGATGATGTTATTTTATTAGCAGAAAGCTATATTAATAACAACGCAATCAATCAGAAGTTTTCTGACGATGCCTTACATATTGCATGTGCAACGATATACAAGGCAGATGTATTGGTGAGTTGGAATTTCAAACACATAGTAAATTTAAGAAGAATAAGACTGTACAATGGTATCAATTTAACAAAAGGTTATTCATTAATTGAAATAAGATCACCAAGGGAGGTTATTTTAGATGAAGACTAAAAAATTCGACTGCGTTAATCTTAAATTAGAAATTCAGGAAAAGCTCTGGATTGAAGCAGGTGAAACATTCAAAGGTTTGATTAAACTGCACGATCAAATGATAAAAGAGAATGATTTATATAAATATCTGATTGAAAGGAAAGAAAAACAGATAATGTCTGTTTAATTTGAAATATTTGTAAGCGTTGTCTTACTGCGTTCTAAATCGAAAATCGCCAATTTTTGTGAACCGGATGCAGATAAAGGCACGCCCCGCTTGGGGCGTTTTCCTTTATGTCTGGTTCAAGGGTGTTTGGCGATACCTCGATTTAGGGCATAAATGCGAAAATGCCCTTTTTTTTATGATTATTTTATAATAATTTTTGGAGTCGAAATGGAAGACAGTAACAAACAATGTCCAATCTGCGGAGAAACTATTAAATCTTCTGCAATCAAATGTAGATTTTGTGGAGAAGATATTGAAGAATTTCATGCAAAAAAGAAATCTTTGGTTGAAAGTTATTTGTTTGAAGGTAACCCATCAATTGTGTATGATATCAAACAAATAATTTTCATATTTCTAACTATTGGAATAGCTTATATTTACTATGCTATTAATAGCAAAACAACGAATTATAAGATTACTAATCAAAGGATTCTAATTGAATCAGGTATTATCTCAAAATCACAGAAAACTATAGAATTATATAGAATTGATGATATTTCTGTTAACAAGCCAATAGGAATGAGAATATTAGGTTTTAGTGAATTAATGCTACATACATCAGACAGAGCGACACCAGTTTTAAGAATTAACGGTTTAAAAAACGGTAATGAATTATCAGAACAAATAAGGAAATACTCAATGGAAGAAAGAAAAAGACATGGAATAAAAATATGGGCTGATGCCTGATAAAAATATTTAAATAAACTTTTGTTACATCAAAAATAAAGGTAAAAAATGCCAAAAGAAGCTGCGATGAGAAACTTCTCAAAAAAAGAAGGAAAATGTCCAAAATGTGGTTTTAAAGGGGCAATGGATTTTGTTGAAACAGATAAAGGAAAATATCCTTTATGGTTTCATTTTGTTGCTATATGTTGTTCAGCAGGTTTGCTTTATTTATTTTGGAAGCCTAAAAAAGGTGGAGTGAATTTATTATGTCCTAGTTGTGGCTATATTCTAAAATAAATATCAGGAGTTAAAAATGGAAAAATCAAATATTATTAATTTATTTGAAGACGAGTTTGGATTTGTTAAAGATAAATTCAACATAATTGAGTACTCTCTTAATGAGGAAACACTTCATCAAAATAATGGAGCCGCCATGCCAGGTGTTTATGTTTTCTTAAAAAACGAACAAGTTATTAGAATCGGCAGATCATTAAGCAATTCCAGAAAAAGAGCTTTACAGCATTTAGAGGATAACACTGCTGGTTGGATGAAACAATTAGAAAATGATTCAGAAACAATCCTTTTATTGTTTAATATTAAGCATAGTGAAGACTTACATTGGGTAGCTGCACTTGAGATATTTTTAGAAATGAAATTAAAACCAGAGATACCATCAAGATTAGGATAAACAAAACGGTATTGAATGATATTTGATAAAATATTTTTATTTATTTATGGAGTTTATTATGTTAAAAAAAGTAATGATATTTTTTGTAAGCGCTTTTCTTTTAAACTGTTTATTTTTAAACAATGCAAATGCAAAAACAAGGATTGATGTTAAAAGCAAAATGGAAGATAAAATTGATATTACTGCCGCTAAAAATGGAATCATATCTTATTTGAAGTCTTCTAAATGGGCTAAAGTAGTTGAAGTTGGTGAGGATTATTCTCTCTGGATTAAAGCATATGAAAAAAATTATGATGAGAGCTTTTGTGTAATTAATCTAACTCTTGAATTGAGAACAGCTTCCATGTTTACTGACGGCAAATTAATTGAAAAAAAGATAGTTAATGTCACTTACTCACAGACAGATGAGTATTATGAAGAGGTGTTAACACAAGCTCCCAAAGAAAAATCTTTGTTAACTAAACTTTTGAAAGATGAGGATGATCCAGATTTGTTTGTTGAGGCATTAGTTGTAGGAAAAAAATGTGAAGCAATCATCAAAGAAATGGTTAAACAAGCTGAGAAATAATAAGTAGTGTTTTAAAAAAAAGCAGCGTTCCCCCTCCGGCACACTGCTTTTTCCTTTTTCCCCTCTGCAATATTTTGAAATGGAATGCTTCTCTTATTGTGTATATGTCGTTTAATAGAATTAAAAAACAAAAAATATATGCTGTCTAAAAAATTGAATATTGAAGTTGATGAAAAGACTGCTCTGCTTTATAATAAAGCAACAAAAAAGCAGAAGAAAAGCGTAAACTTATTGTTATATCAATGGCTAAAGAATGACAGCGAAAAGGATTCGCTTTCTTTACTAATGGATAAAGCCGGTTTACAGGCATTGGAAAACGGCTTAAATGAGGAAAAACTAGCTGAGCTATTAAAAGACTGAGTATATGAATATTGTTCTTGACACAAACATCATTGTAAGCAGTTTATGTTTTCCATTCAGCAAGCCAAGAATAGTATTCGATATTGCTCGAAAGCATTTTACTTTGTTATCTTCAAAAGATACATTGAAGGAACTCGAAGGAGTACTTCATAGAGATAAATTCAATAAATACATTGATATAGGTTTACGAAAAGAATTTTTAACAAGATATTCAGACATTACAAATATCGTATTCATAAATAAAAAGATAGAACTTTGCAGAGATCCAAAGGACAATATATTTTTGGAATTAGCCCTTTGCGGTAAGGCGGATTTATTGATAACAGGAGATAATGATCTATTAGTTTTAAAACACATAAATAGTACTAAAATAATAACAATAGAAGATTTTCTGTCTAATCTATAAACATTCCTGACATAAGTAATCCTAAAAGAAGCACTTCCCTCCGGCAACGCTGCTTTTTTCGTTTTACTGCTTTGCAATAATTCTTTTTTATTTTCATCTTTAAACATAAAAAAGGATTTTTTATGCTTGAGATGACTCAGAGAATAAGAGTAACACGAAGAAAAATTCAAATGGAATTGCCCGAAGATTTCGATAATTCAGATGTTGAAGTCCGAGTACGAAAAATAGTAAATACAAATTCTACCAATTCCTTAAAAATTAAAGAAATATTAGCGGAGCTTGCTGAAAATTCTACAGCTTTTAAAAATATTGACCCTGTGCAGTGGCAGAAAGACATACGTATTGATAAGCCTTTATCGGGCAGGCAATAATGGTAATAGACAGCAACATAATAATTTATTCTATACAACCAAAATTTGAAAATATCAGAGATTTTATTGCAGAAAATTCTGTATCTGTTTCTGCTATCAGCTATTTAGAAGTATTAGGCTATCATTTGCTTTCGGATAGAGATAAAACCTTATTTGAAAGTTTTTTCGACATTATTGAAGTAATTCCAATATCTTCGGAAATCATTTTAAAAGCAAAAGAGCTTAAGCAGATAAAAAAGATGTCTCTCGGAGATTCGATTATTGCCGCAACAGCTATTGTAAGAAAAGACACCTTGGTAACTCATAATACTGACGATTTTATTTGGATTGAGGAACTTGAAATTAATGATATTATTTGACAATAATAACACTGGTAAAACAAGCAGCGTCTCCCCCTTCGGCAACGCTGCTTTATTCATTTTTTCCGCTCTGCAATATTTTGAAATGGAATGCTTCTTTATTATAAAAAACTGTGAAAGGAGATATAATGCAGGAAATAAAAGGTACATATTACAAAGGAAAGATAAAACTCGACAGGTTGTATGAGCAAAAAAAACCGGTAGAAGTAACAATGATTCTTGAAGACGAAAAAAAGCAAGGATTAAGCGTAAGTGATTTTTCTTTTTTAAAAGCACAAGAACTGCTTAAACATTACAAAGGTTCATTTGCAGAGGAGGTAATAATTGAAAGAAGAAAAGAACAATGAAAGTTTTTTTTGATACATCTTCTCTATTCAAATTATATCACTACGAACAGGGTACACCCGAATTAATAGATTTCCTGAATAATCATTTCATTGAAGAAATCTTTTTATCTGAATTAAGTTACATTGAGTTTAGCTCTGTCGTCTGGAAAAAGTGCAGAATGAACGAAATTGACGAAAAATCTTCAAAAAAGCTGCTGCAACATTTTCACAATGATGTTGACAAGTTTTCCTTCATTTTGATTGACAAAAATATAAGAAATGCTTCGACAAACCTTATAGAAAAACATTGGAAGAGGGGTTTGAGAACATTGGATTCTATCCAGCTTGCATCAAGCTTGCAAGTTAAAGACAAGATTGAAGTTTTTTTCTCTTCGGATATTATCCTGTCTGAGCTTGCCTCATTTGAAGGTTTAAGTATTATGTGAATTAAATTTTTAGATAATTTTTACTAAAAGCAGCGTAACCCCCACCGCCTCGCTGCTTTTTTCATTTTTTCGCTTTGCAATATTTTTTTTCGGTTTTCATCTTTAATTAAAAATTCAAAAACAGGAGCAGATAATGAATGTCATTTACGATCAAACTGTAGAACTTGTAAAGAGTTTACCTGAAGAAAAAATTGCCGAAGCATATAATTATTTGTCTTATCTCAACAGTAAAGATGAATGGGAAAGTACTATGGAGCTTAATTCCCCCGAAATACTCCTTGAAATAAAGAAGGGATTAGACGAAATCAATTCCGGTAATTTTGTGAATTTCAATGATATCAAAAGAAATGTTTGATATCAATTTATCAAAATCTGCTGAAACATTCTATCGCGAATCCGATAAAAATTTAGCCGCGAAGTTAAACAAAATATTCGAACAAATATCTCTACAGCCGTTTTTCGGTAAAAACATAAGAAAATTAAAAGGCAGATTATCAGGTCTTTACAGGTACAGACTTGGAGATTATAGAATTGTCTATTCCATCACCTCTGAAATAAAAATTGTTTCGATAGTATGGATAGGTAAACGGAAAGATGCTTATTAAAATTATCTTTATCATTCCTACCCCAGCATCTCAATATTTTTTTTTGGTCATCTTTTTTAAATTAAGAAAAGCGATTTAGCAGCGTCCCCCCGCCGGCGCGCTGCTTTTTTCATTGAACATTATATTCTGAATCTTCGGGATTTCTTCTGTTGTCCCAAAAGTAGAGAATTTCTATAGAAGATGCTTTTACACGATAGAAAAAGCTGATGTGCTTGTTAATTAAACCCTTTCTAATCTTGAGTTTGTCATTAATACTTTTGTACATTAACGGAAATGTTGATAAATTACTCAAAATGGCATGAGTTCTCGCTATGAATTGATAAGCTGTGATTTCGCTCCATTCAGATGTTAAATATTTAACGGTTTCTTGAAAAGTAGTCTCAGCTATTGGAGTCCAGAGGATTTGTAAATTCATTATTAACTTTTCCGGTACTTTTCAAATACTTCTTTGCTGCCTGTTAATTCTCCTCTATCAGCCTGTTCTAATGATTTAACAATTCCATTGCGAACTGATAGCGGAAGATCTTCCCATGTTTCAGAAGGGCAATTTCGTAATGCCTCCAGACATTCAATAGTATCAATATCATTCAGATTGGTTATCCAATTAATTAGGTGATATTTTCTTGCTTCAAGCGTCATTATAATTTTCTGCTTAATTATTATAAATAAAGATAAAAATAAGAAAATTTTCAATAAATCAAAACAAAATATTCGTTCAGTAGATTAAAGATAGTATTTATTATTTCACTAAACGCAGCGTCCTCTCCCCTCCTACGCGCTGCTTTTTACCTTTATTCATACTTATAATAAAAATCTTTACAAAACGTATCTTATAAAAATTCAACATTTTGACGGAGATTATATGCACTTTCATGTAACACTGGAAAAAGCAGAAGACGGGTGGTTCGTTGTTGAATGTCCGGCGCTTCCTGGTTGTGTTTCGCAAGGCATAACTGAAGAAGAGGCAATGAGAAACATAAAAGAGGCAATTTATGCATGGCTTTGGGCTGAAGACCAAAAGTCTTATAAAAAAATCGAGAAATCTACTAAGGAACCTCTTTTGGTAACCGTGTGATGAGCAGACTTGCAAATATTTCAGGGAAAGAAGCTGTGAAAGCATTTCAAAGATTCGGCTGGTATAAAGTCGGGCAGGTAGGCAGCCATGTTGTTATGTCTAAAGATGATGTGAACGCAAATCTCTCTATTCCACAGCATAAGGAACTTTCAATCGGCACTCTCAGAGCATTGATCCGTTTATCAGGGCTAACTGTTGATAAATTTTTGACCTCAATGTAGGATTTACAAAAGCCGCCTACCCCCCCTCCACCACGCGGCTTTTCCATTTTTCTGCTCTGCAATAATTTGAAATGGAATGCTTCTTTATTTGAAAAATAGTTAAAGGGAGATATGAGTATAAAATTTGTAGTAGAAAAACACATCGGCAGTTATATTGCATATCCGCTGGGAGTACAGGGAGTTGTTGCCGGACAAGGCAGTACATACAAGGAAGCATTGGACGATGCTAAATCTGCATTGAAGTTTCATATTGAAACTTTTGGAGATAACGTATTAGATGATGAAGCAGAAATAATTGAAGCTTTTATCGAAGAAGAGGCAATTGCATGAGCAGCAAATTTCCTGCTGATGCTCCGAAAAGGAAGGTAATTAAAGCTCTTAAGATATCAGGCTTTGAGATTGTCAGAGAAAAAGAGCATATATCAATGGCAAGAGTTGATGGGGAAGGTTTCAAAACACCTTTGACATTACCCAATCATAAAACAATAAACGGAGCAATACTTAGATTAATTTGTACTCAGGCAGGTATATCAAGAAATGAATTTCTTGAAATCTATAACAGTTTGTAATAAAATCTTGACCTAAAAAAAATTCTTCAGATTAAGAAAAACCATAGTTCCCCCTCTCCGGCTCGCTGCTTTTTGCATTTTTCCGCTTTGCAATATTTTAAAATGGAATGCTTCTTTATTTGAAAAAACTATGAAAAAACTTAAAATTTATCTTGATACATCTGTAATCAACTTTCTTTTTTCAGAGCAGTCTCCTGAGAAGAAAGAAATAACTTTAGAGTTTTTTGAAAAATATCTTGATTATTATGATGTGTTTATTTCAGAAATAGTTATTGCAGAAATTTCAAAAACAAAAGTAGATGAAAAAAGAAAACTATTACTTTCTGCCATAAAAAAATATCATTTAGAATATTTTGATGCAATAAACCGAGAAATTTCATTAATAGCAAAAGTTTACGTTGAAAGGAAAATAATTCCTGAAAAGAAAATTGAAGATGCTCTGCATATTGCCTTCTGTACATATTATGGTTTTGACATCCTATTATCTTGGAATTTCAGGCATTTGGCGAATATCAACAAACAAGAAAAAATAAACATTACTAACCAGTCGCTTGGATATAGAAAACAGCTTTTACTACTCAATCCAATGGAGGTTATTTATGAAGACGAAAGATGATCCTGCCCTTATCGAAGTATGGGAGATGAAGAAGGCACTTCAAAAAGCTTTTAAACAAAGCAATTTTGAAGACTATGTTGATTATATAAAACAGGAATCTGAAGAAATAAGGGGGAAGTATAATATTAGATTTAGAAATAAAAATTTGCGGGAACCTGTTACTAAATAACATTTTAATTAGTTTAAAATTCCATTAATTATCAGTTTCAATTTTTCTATTATCACAGAGAAGATTTATATGCTGATACAATGTTGCTGTCTGAAGGAGTGCAGCGTATTGAATTATAGTTTAACAAATTACTTGATTTATGAAATATTTAAAAACTGTATTAATATCTGTTTTATCACTTTTGGTGATGTGTGTAATAATATTCGGCGTAATCTTTCTGCTCAATTCATGCAATAATTCTTTAATCTATAAACCGGGATATAAATGCAGCTTCACAATACATAAATCCGATAAGAAAACTGTGGATACTTTACATTTTGTAGTCCTCAACAAAACTTGGATGTACACCCAGAAGGAAATCAATTATACATATAAAATTTATAGAGAAGACGGCAGTAAAAGCGTCATTAAGCCCCGAACCGGAGTTATCGACAGGCAGGGGAATTTCATAACAAGATTACTATTAAAACCTGAGATATGGCTGCATCCGCCAAGACAGGATTATTTGAGAAAAGCAGAATTAGTACCCTTCCCATGGATAAAATTTCCTGTACATATAGGTCAAAAAATGGACTGGGAACTGACTCCCGGAAAAGGCTGGGAAGAATTCGAAGGCAAGGAAGTTAGGGGCGCCATTGAAGTTGTTGATAAAGTTTATTACAGCAATCCTGTTATCCGTGATACTTGCTGGGTGTTAAATGCCCAAGGAATAAGTGAAATTGGAAAATTCAGCGGAGAATATTATTTCAGTGAAAAGTATGGTTTCGTTCGATATTTTTATGATTTTAATGAATACAAAGTAGAGATAATAATTTATGATATACATCTTCCTGATAAATAGCGCTCCCCCCCCCTCCGGCTCGCTGCTTTTTTCATTATTCCGCTATGCAATAAATCAAGGATTATCACATCTCTATTGAAAATTGAAAATAAAATTGGAGTGTTGATGAAACCAGTGTTCACAGCGCTAATCGAAAAAGACGATGATATGTTTACAGCTTTATGTCCCGAGCTGGATATTGCAAGTCAGGGATACAGCATAGAAGAAGCTAAAGCTAACCTTAAAGAGGCAATTGAGCTTTTTCTGGAATATGCTTCCGAAAATGAAATAAAGGAAAGATTTAATTACGAAGTCTATATTTCACCGTTGGAGATCAATCTTGGGAAAGCTGCGAATACTTTCGGGTAAGGATATTTGTAGTATTCTTATAGGGCATGGTTTTGTTGAAGTTAGAACCAAAGGAAGTCATATTATTATGCAGAAGAGTTTGCCTGATTCTACGATAACCATCCCTGTGCCTGCACATAAAGAAATAAAAAAAGGCACATTGCTTTCGATTATCCGCCAGTCCGAAATTTCTAAAGAAATATTTTTGACGGAATAATTTTGTATCCTAAAAGCAGCGTCCCCCCGCCGGCGCGCTGCTCTTCCATTTTCCGCTTTGCAATATTTCTTTTCGGTTTTCTTCTCTATTTTTTTTATTTTAAAAATTATGAAACATCCATGTTTTTGGAAATCACAAAAGAGAATGATTATTTAAGCAAGATGTCGGACACCTTGAAGGTGTACGACATCTGAAAATCAAAAACGGAAAGTAAAAAATAAACAGATGAAACATATATGATTCGGTAAATCACTCAAGGGGGTGAATTTTTTTGAAATAGTCTTCAAGAATGACATTCCGGTCAAAAGTGAGGCGGAACGCCGGCATTTCAGGTTAGGGGAACACACCCCTTAATCCCCTCTCAAGAGGGGATATTCCTAACTTGAGATGCTGAAAACGAGTTCAGCATGACAAAGAATCGAATTTCTAATATCAAAGTAAAAAATAAACAGATGGAAAAAGATGTCCGACATCTGGCAGATGTTGGACATCTGGAATCTGAAAGTAAAAATAAACAGATGAACCTTATGAGAAACTTAATAATTACAGCAGTGCTGATCTTTACCGCTTTCAGCACACTCTTCCCGCAGCCCGGATTTGAAAACAGGGAATTGCAGGAACTTATTATGAAATACAATCCGCTTTTCACTGAAAAGATGGATATGTTAAAAATCGAGGGAGTTGACACCCTGCCTATTGGTGAAAGAATTGAAAAAACGGCATTAAGCTTTGAAGGCACCCCGTACAAACCAAAAACTCTGGAGGGTATGGGCGAGGAGTTCTGCCGCTTCAATCTCGAAGCGCTGGACTGCGTTACTCTTGTTGAAAATTCACTCTGCATTTCAAGGATTTTGCCTAAGAAAAACTCAAACATAGAAGACTTTGTTGATTGCCTTACTTTTACGCGCTACCGCGGAGGAAAAATTGACGGCTATCCTTCCCGGCTCCACTACACTGCCGACTGGATATATGACAATATAAAAAAAGGAGTAGTGCGGGACATAACAAAAGAACTTGGAGGAATAGAAGTACAGTTCAACGTACACTTTATGACCGATAAGGACAATCTGAAATATTACAAAGACTTGCAGATAAACAAAAACTATCTGGACAAAATGAAAGAAATTGAAAAGGAAATTAACGGCAGAAAATATTATTACCTTCCTCAGAATAAAATAAATCAGGCGGAAGACAAAATCCAAAGCGGGGATATAATAGCCATTACCACATCCATAGAGGGGCTGGATTATTCCCACATGGGCATAGCTTACAGGAATAATTTCGGAAAAGTACGCCTGCTGCACGCCTCCACTGTTTACCGCAAGGTTGTGCCGGACAAAGACCTTAGCGATTACATCTTGGGGAATAAGAGCCAGACAGGCATAACCGTGCTTAGACCTCTTCCGGTAAGCAGTGAAGTAAAGTAATCTATTTGTAATCTATTTTAGTCTGATTCTTATAGACCTGTTTAAAAATCTTCCCTGCGGAGTATCCTCCGGAAATTTTTGAATATCTGTGCTTGTATTGAGACTGAATTTTTTATTGGTTACAGATTCTAAGAACTGCCTGGTTACTTCGGCGCGGCTGCGTGATAGTTTTACGTTGGCTTCTTCCGTGCCAAGAGCATCGGCGCTGCCGTAAATCTCAACTATCGAACCATCGGGAAGTTTCTCTGCAAGCTGCCTGAGCAGATTTTTATTATCTTCACTGAGTATGCTGCTGTTGTAATCAAACAAGAGCACGGCTTCAAAATTTTCAAGCTGCAGCTGTACCTGATTTTTCGGTACTTCTCTCAGGTTCTGAAATGTTTCATCGCGTTCTTCCATATCAAGATACTCGATTGAAGCTTTTATTTCAACAATATTATCATTCTGCTCAAGCCTTTTAAAAACAGGTATCACGTACCTGCCGGATTTATATATTTTTTCGGGTTTTTCTTGAAAATTGCTTTTTAAAACTGCAAAGTCATCTTCCGGTACATTATTCATTTCTATATTAACAAATGCCTTACCCTGAATCTCAGCAAATTTCTGAATAGCAACGTACTCCTGCAAAAATGCGTTTTTCAGGTTAATATCGACTCTTTGATTCTCTTCGACACCCTCGGCAAAATCCTGATTAGACCTGTTTTCGGGAAAAATATCGGCTTTTACCTTTATTTTGCTTTCTTGAACACCGAGACTAAGCAAAGCTTCTTTCACTGCCATCGCTCTTTTCAGAGCTAAGTCTTTTCCTCCCGTTTCATAGTCAGAGCCTGAAGTTGCACCTGTCAAAGTTATCACTGCATCGTTAGCCCTTGAGACAATTTTTGCTATTCTCGGGAGAACGTATTTATGAGCCTCAACTGGATTTCCCGATAACATATCCTTTTCAATTTTTTCCTTAGAATAGAAGCTGCTAATCTCTGCGGAGTTCCTGTCAAAAAAAACTGCATTTACCAAAGGGGTTGTGGCAAGCAGTTCGCTGCCTGTTTTGATGATGAAATCTTTCGAATCGGGTTTTTCAACATCTATACTTATGTGGGGCTTTGGCAGTTCGGGAGCTTCCTCTGAAATTAAAACAGGTTCGAGTTCGGGCAGTGCGGGCGGAGGAGCAGGCTTAGGCTCTTCAATTGACTTTGGTATGTTCCAAGCCCAGCCAATTTCAAATCTTACTCCGAATAGCTGCCAGTCGGCATCGGAAGTAACATCTCCGAAATTGTAATCAATCAGCAGCTGCTGTGTAAAAAAATGATTTTCCGAAACCATTGTTTGATTTTCAAGCCCGGCACTGATGCCTATCCAAAAGCCGCTGATTGTTTTTATATCGCCTTCGGCAATTTCCCTTTTTTGAGTCTGCGAATTGATGAAAACAGCGGAAACAGGAGAAACTATCTGCTCAGTCTGGGCAAAACTTTTCACTGCCGGCATAAGCATTCTCACCCCGCAGACTGCTCGAATCGGACCCCTTAAGAAATCATCTCCGATTATGAAACGGAAATCAGGCTGAAGTTCGATAAAATTAAGACTTACGTCGAGTTCCGTTTTAGTTGTCAGTTCAGAAAGGGAGCCGTCGGGATACCTTTTCGGATAAGTGTTTTCATTTGAAAAGACCGTGCCCCGTGTAATATAACTGATGCCAAAACTAAATGCAGATTTCTCCGAAAAGTGTTTTTCAAAAGCTATCCCGGCAGAAAAACCCGGGCTGAAACTGCTTTTAACTTCGCCGCAGTCTGCCATTCCCTGAAATGAACTAAAGGCGGCAGAGTGGAAATTACCTGTTATTCCGATTTTCGGATGAATACTTAGATTGTAACTGCGTGATCTTTCCAATGGTCTCTCCTGAGCGAAAACAGAAGATATTTGCAGTAAAATTACAAGAAATACGGCGGCATTACTTCTGATAAGCGTAAGCATATTTTTTTCTACTTTTTTAATACAGTTTTTCAAAGATAATAATTTTATTGAGAAATTTTGTTAAAATTGAGTTAAAGATTGAAAATAATCAAAATATGATTGTAAAAAAAAATAAAGAAGAACTGCTCAGCTATCTGAAAGATGCCTCAAACATTGAGGGCAGCGCAGACATATTATATATTCCAGAAAACAAAGAAGAACTAAAGGAATGCCTTGCGGAATGCAGCAGAAAGAAAATACCAGTAACCCTTTCGGGAGCAGGAACCGGTTTGACAGCGGGCAGAACCCCGTACGGAGGTGCGGTAATTTCAACAGAAAAGCTAAAAAAAATACTAATAAACAAATCTCGTAAAACAGCATTGGTACAGCCGGGCGTTTTTGTTTCAGAACTGCAGGAAAAAGCCGGTGAAAACGGACTTTTCTATCCGCCAAATCCGACTGAAATAAACAGTTCTCTCGGAGGTAATGCAGCAACAAATGCTTCTGGCTCAAGGACGCTTAAATACGGCTCCACAAGAGATTTTATTCTCTCGGCAGAAGTTATTCTAATGAGCGGCGAAAGTCTTTTTCTTCAGCGAGGCAGGGATAAAGCCAATGGCAGAGAATTAATTCTCAAATCGGAGAAAAATGAATACAAAATTGAATACCCGGATATTCACATTCCCGAATTGAAACATGCGGCAGGATATTTTTTAAAGCCCGATATGGACGCTCTGGATCTTTTCATAGGCAGCGAAGGCACTCTCGGAGTTTTTTCGGAAATGGAGCTGAAATTAATTGAAAAACCGGAAAATCTTATGTCTGGATTTGTTTTTTTTCAGGATGAAAACAGGCTGCTTGATTTTGCAGCGCAAGCCGGAAACGGTTTAAAAAGTAATTTTCATTTGCATTACATTGATATAAATGATACCGCTCCCCGTGTGCTTGAATATTTTGACAGGAATTCTCTTAATTTCATTCAAAAATCTAATCCCGGCATTCCGGCTGATGCCTGCGGAGCGATATGGTTCGAGCAGGAATACGCTTCGGAATATGAAGAGGAATTACTTGAAAAATGGAGCGTCCTCATTTACAAAAACACTCCGCTTGCCGATGATACATGGCTGGCGCTCGGGGCAGAAAAAAACCGCGAAAAAATCCGTGAACTCCGCCACAGCCTTCCCCTTGCCGTAAACGAAAGACTTGTACTCAAGAATTTGAAAAAAATCGGCACTGACACCGCCGTACCTGATGAAAATTTCCGCAGCTATTTTTTCTTTTTACACAACGAAATTAAAAGGACAGGTCTGGATTACTACATATTCGGACATATCGGAAACTGCCACGTTCATGCAAATGTTTTTGCAGGAACCGAAGATGAAATTGCCCTCGGCAAAAAATTTTACAAGAAGTCCATTGACAAAGCCTTAGAAATGAATGGCACCATTTCTGCCGAGCATGGTATAGGGAAAATTAAGAAAGAGTACCTCCGCCAAATGTACTCGGGCGGTGTCATTGAAAAAATGAGCGGTATAAAACGCGGGCTTGACCCCGATTTTCTGCTGGGGAGAGGAAATTTGTTTTAGATTGAGATTTCTAAAAAAATTAATTTATGTATCATTCCGCACTTGATCCGAGATTCATTTTCGTCTATTTTAAAAACATAATGTCATTATTAACTCGATTCAGAATCTAAATGATATTTTTAAAACTATAATTTTAACCTTTAAATTGAAATTTTTTGCCTTTAGTCCGGCGCTTTTTCGGTTCCGGACTTTTTTTATTAACGGCAGTCCTAAAATAATTCCTTGATTGTATCTTTTTAATGAATAGAGTGTTATTATAAAAAAAATATATCAAGTAATTGAAATTAAAAAATGTACAGAATACATACAATTATTTTCGCGTTATTAATATTATTCCTAACACCTGTCGCGGGAGTTTGCTCGGAAGTAAATTACAGGGATTATTTAAGTGTTGACCAATTTGCGGTTTATATCACAACAAAAATTGACAGCAGTGATAATCCTTCTATTACTTTAAGCTGGCTGCCCGACACGACAGACTACCGTTACGAAATCTTTAAGAAAAAAAAGGGAGAAAAAAGCTGGCAGCAGTTAGCCGTACTTTCTCCCGGAAACAACTCTTTGACGGACAGCGGTGTTCGCAAAGGTATTCACTATGAATATCAGGTGCACAGAATTTTGAAAATAGTGGTGGACAGTAAAGATTCATCCTATTTCGACGGCTACGGCTATGTATCCGCCGGCTGGGAGATACCTCCGGAAGAATATAAAGGCAGGCTGCTGCTATTAATTGACGAAACTATGAAAGAACCCTTGAAAGAAGAAATAGCACGATATACCTCAGACCTTAGAGGCTCAGGCTGGCTTGTTTCCGTCAGATATGCGCCGAGAGCCGAAAAACTCAACCCCGCTGCCGTCTTAAGTACAAAATCTATAATTGACCAAGAAAGAGGAATTGGAAAAGACACACTGCGGGGATTAATAATCCTTGGAAGAGTCCCCGTGCCTTATTCGGGGAAAATGGCACCTGACGGACATCAGCCGGAACATTACGGTGCCTGGCCCGCAGACGCCTTTTATACAACTTTTTCAGATGAGTGGACAGACACAAGCGTAACTGTTACCGAAGCGGAAAGGACAGAAAACCATAATACACCCGGCGACGGAAAATTTGACCAGAGCCTTATTCCATCTGATGTTGTTTTGGAAGCAGGCAGAATAGATTTTTATAATCTTACTGTGATGGAAATAAGTGAAGCAGAGCTTCTACGCAGGTATTTGAACAAAAACCACGATTTCCGTCACGGGATATTAAAGGCTAAGCCCAAAGCGCTTTTAGACGATAATTTCGGGATGTATTCTTATGAAGCATTTTCTGCCCTCGCCCGCAGTGATTTCCATTTGCTGTTTCAGGAAAATGCAAACAGCGGTCAAAAGTATCTTGCTCCCCGTGAAAATGACAGGCACCTGTGGGCATACGGCAGCGGTTCAGGGCATTATACGCAGGCTTCTTGGGTGTGCAATTCTATGAACTTCCGCCTGCAGGAAGTAAACTCCGTTTTCAATATTCTCTTCGGCTCTCTTTTCGGCGACTGGGATTCCGAAGACAATCTTATGCGATGTGCAATCGGCTCCAGTCCCTCCATCATTGCCTGCATCTGGTCTGGAAGACCCTTTTGGCATTTGCATCACATAGCTCTCGGTGAAACTCTGGGGTATTCTGCAAAGATTTCTCAGAATAATTCATGGAACGAATACCCTTCTTCAGGAAAATACGGCTACAGAATGGTGCATATAACTTTAATGGGAGATCCTTCTTTAAAAATGTATTATCCTCTTCCTCCGAAAGAGTTACAGACAATTCTAAAGGAAGATAATAAATCTTATAGTGTAGAATTAACTTGGGAAGCGTCTGAAGAGAACAACCTTGGATACAATATTTACCGTGCTTCATCTTTCTCGGAAAAATTTGAAAAAATAAATTCAGAAACTGTAAAAGAAAATACTTTCACTGATAAAAGTTTCGGCGGCGGCAGAAATATTTATATGGTGCGCGCTTTGAAATTGGAACAGGTTCCGTCGGGATCATATTATAATCTGAGCCAGGGAATCTTCTCTGAAATACTTGTCAATCCTCTTGCTAAAAATTCGACTGATCAAAAACTTTTTCTGTATCCCAATCCCGCTGAAAACTCAGTCAGAATAGCTTTCAAAGCTGACATCTCCGGCTATGTAAAAATTTTAATTTATGACAGCGAAGGAAAAAGGGCAGCCATGATAGCGGAAGACTTTTTTGATGAAGGGATACACGAATTGGTTTGGAACACTTCCGAAAGTGGAAAATCTCTTTCGGCGGGTATTTACCATGTAGTAATGCAGACCGCCGGCAAAGAATATGCTGAAAAACTTGCTCTTGTGAAATAGACTATCTGCTTTTACCCTTTTTTTTCTTTTTACGGTAATTGGGATTTTGCTTCTGCGGCTGTCCCGGAACGCTTCTGCCCTGAGATTCTGCAATATCCTGAGCTTCTCTCATTTTCTTCTGCAGCCACCCTTCTTTTTTAGGAGATTTTTTCATGTCTTCCAGAGACGGCTGATTCTTAGAAAACTTATTAATGTATATCTGCTGTCCTATTCCGAGAAGGTTGAACATAAAGTAATACAGGTTCAAACCGGAAGGAAAAGCAGAAAACATAAGAGTAAACATAACGGGCATCATATATACGAGACCTTTCTGCCGCGGATCTGTTATCGTCATTTTCTGCTGTATGAAAAGTGTAATACCCATAAGTAATGCAAGGCCTGAAAAATGCTGAATAACAGGGAACCATGGGATAGAAAAAATAACATCCGGTGTGGAAAGATCATCTATCCAGAGAATGAACGGCTCTTGACGCAGTTCTATTGCAGAACGCAGCACCGACCAAAGGGCATAAAGTATAGGCATCTGAAGGAGAAGCGGCAGGCAGCCTCCCATGGGGTTGATGCCGTAATCCGAATAAAGCTTCATTATTTCCTTTTGCTGCTTCTGCTGGTCTTCTTTATATTTTTCGCGTATTTTGTTCATCTCCGGACCGAGAAGCTGCATCTTGCGGGCAGACTGCATCTGCTTAATGGAAAGAGGGTAAAGGAGTATCTTCATCAAAATGGAGAAGATGATAATCGCGAAACCGTAGTTTGGTATAAACTTATGTATGAAATTGAATATGGGCAGCATGAAAAACTCACCAATCTGCCTTATACCGAAACGAAAACCGAGGTTAACCATTTCCTCGAGGTTGATTTCTTTCAGGATGTCATATTCCAAAGGTCCTACGTAAATAAGGAAAGAATTGCTTTTGGTGCCGCCCTGCCTGTAAGGCACCCGGAAGGAAAGATCCAATATCTTGTTCTGCCCGTTGTCTCGTTTAAGGTAAACAGTTTCACCCCGCAAATCGACAATGCCGTCGAAATTTTTATAAGGCAGCGGCATTATGCCGACGCCGAAATATTTCAGTTTAATGGCGGCAAACTCTATTCTGCCTTCAAGACTTAAGTCTTCAGGTTCTGCGTCACCGGCATCAAGCTCCTGTATATCGCCGCCGAGTGAAATCATGCCCAGAGATGAAGTTGCTTCGTCAACGCTGTTTTCTTCCTGAAAGACCATACCCCCGGTCCATCGGAAATCATACCCCCTTGTGGTTAAGATTTCATCAAGATTTCGAACTTCAATTTCAGTATTAAAATGATACTTATTTCCATAAAAAGTAATGCGTTTTATAATTTCACGATTTTCGTCAATTTTCAAAACGCCTGTAACTGTAATAGAGTCATTGCCGCTGAGTTTGATATTGTCATTTTTGATATTGAAATCGTAATAAAGGTCTCGGCTGTCAATTTTTTTGCCGTCCATTGTCAGAAAAGTGGTATAAAGCTGGCCTGTCCTGTCTTTAACGAGCTGGGTGGTATGACCGTTCCACATGTCATATTCTTTCAGCCACCATCTTTTTACCGAAGCTCCTTTGTTTGTCCACTGTGATTTTACAAGGTCGTTTTCAAAAATAAATCTTTGCTCGTTACCTTTGCTGAGATGAGCAAACCATCGTCCGAATTTTTCTACTGCACGGAGAGAATCCTCACTAATCTGCCCGATTGTATCAGCAGTGGTGATCACTCTTTCATCCTCCGGCAGTACTTTACCGGGAGCTTTTGCAGTGTCTTTTACCTCTTCGATATCCTCAGCCGCAGGCTTTTTTTCTGTTAGTTCGCTTGTATCTTTTGGGCGGGGTTCAACGGCTCTTTTATGGACGGATTGATTCCAAAAGAGCCATACGATTATTAAAACCGTGATTAAAACCAATGCTAATATTGAGCGCTTATCCATATTTCTTGTATTATGATATTTTAAAAATCAGGGCACGGGATCGATACCGCCGGAATGAAAAGGATGACATCGGGATATTCGTTTTAAGCCGAGCCACGAACCTTTTGCAGCGCCGTATTTTTGCAGCGCTTCCATCGTGTATTCAGAACAGGTAGGGTAAAACCTGCATGAGTTCGGCAGAAATGGCGAAATAAGCAGTTTATATGCTTTTATTATGTAAATCAGTATTTTTTTCATCACTTTCATTTAGTACTTTTCGGCATTGATCTACTGCTCTTTCCAAGAGAAAAGCCACCTCCGGCTGCACATCATTCAGGCGGATAAGGCCGGGATGTTTTATGCCTTTTTCTTTCCATGCGAAAGCAATCGTATGCGGCAAATATAATTCATTGTGATTTTCTGCTTCAAGCCTGATGCTTTCTCTCAAAAGTCTTTTTATCCGGTTGCGTACCACCGCTTTTTTGCTGAATTTTTTAGGAGCTATTACGGCAAAACGCATTGTATCGCCCTTATGCTGCATCTCTGCTCTGCAAAGGAAAACAGCCCAGGCTTTTCTGCCGGAGATTTTCCTGCCTTCATTGAACAATCTGTCAAATGCTTTTCTGCCTTTTAAACTTTCGAGCTTTGCCATTAGTTTCTCTATTTAGCAATATACCTTTTTCCGCATGACGATGTGAAAAAAGTGAAAAGCATGTAATTCATAAAAAAAAGCGGTTACTGAGCTGAACACCCTTAGTAAAACAGCAGGTTCCTTCAGTGAGTTCAAAAAATAATACCATGAGTTTTTACACAGTATTCTCTCAGTTCCAATCAACTAATTAATATGGCTTTCTTTCCGTACTTACGGAAAGTTTATGCCTGCCTTTAGAGCGGCGGCGGTTAATTACTTTTCGTCCGTTTTTTGTAGCCATTCTTGCTCTGAAGCCGTGCTTGTTCAGCCTTTTCCTGCGGCTCGGCTGGAATGTTCTTTTCATGTAATTTCCTCGTTAAATTATTGCCAATTATATAATTTCAAAATTAATTTTTACAAGAACTACAAAGATAAACATATATTTTGAAATATGGAAAAATTTATTTTAGTATTTTCCTGCAATTTTTTAAAACAGAATTTTTCTCAGGAAATCATAATTTTTCAAAAAAAAGTTCGTCATTTGAAAGTAAATTTCTTTAATGAAGATGGTAAAAACTTTTGTTGAAAAATGATTGATTTTGAAAATTTTGAGTATATTTATGCCCTTGGTCTGATACCGCTTCTGCTCATCATATTTTTAATAGTGCGGAGGGCAAGAAAAAGCTCGCTGGAAAAATACGGCGACATGGGGCTGATTCAGCAGCTCATGCCGGATGTATCGCCTTACAAACCGTGGCTGAAGTTTTCTCTTGCAATGGCGGCATTGTTTTTCCTTGCAGGGGGCATCTTGAATCCTTTGGTCGGCACTAAATTGGAAGAAGTAAAACGCAAGGGGGTAGATGTTTTCATAGCCCTCGACGTATCAAACAGCATGCTTGCCGATGATATAAAGCCGGACAGGCTTGCAAGAGCAAAGCAGATTGTAAGCAGATTGATAGACAGGCTCAGAAACGATCGTATAGGC
Organism: uncultured Hyphomicrobiales bacterium; assembly: GCA_964577665.1. GTDB lineage: Bacteria > Bacteroidota > Ignavibacteria > Kapaibacteriales > UBA2268 > CAYVTD01. The sequence goes on along the minus strand of CAZOBD010000007.1, from coordinate 8,111 downwards.
ATGGTGGTCTTTGCGGGAGAATCTTTCCTGCAGCTCCCCTTAACTACCGATTATGCCGCTGCTAAACTATTTCTCAATTCAGTATCAACCGGCATGATTCAAATGCAGGGTACTGCCATCGGAAGCGCTATAGAGCTGGCAGCGAAATCTTTTAAAGACGAAACAAAAAAACATAAAGTAATTATCGTAATAACAGACGGCGAAAATCACGAAGACGATGCATTAGGCGCTGCCGAAAAAGCCGCCGAAAAGGGTATTATCGTCCACACAATAGGCATGGGCACAGTGAAAGGGGGGCCTATACCCGGTAAAGGCGGGCGTGATTATTTCCGCGGCAAAAACGGAAATATTATTTTTACGAAACTCGAAGCCTCGCTGCTCCAGCAGATTGCCGCAGCGGGAGACGGCGATTTTATACGCTCTGCCGGCACAGACGCAGACCTTTCCGATTTGATAGAAAATATCGGAGCAATGGAAAAAAAGGAGTTTTCATCGAAAATGGTTACCGATTACGAAAGCCGTTTTCAGTGGATGCTGATTCCGGCTATTATATTTTTACTGGCAGAACTGCTGATTTCCGATAAAAAGAGCAGAATCATCCAATCCCTCAACTTATTCGGAGGAAAAAAATGAAAATAAGAATAATTTTTACTGCTATAACGGTTTTTCTCTTGTTTCTTTCTATTACACCAGATTGTTTATCTCAGTCAGACAAAGAGTACATCAGAGAAGGCAACGAGCTGTATGAGAGAAAAAATTTCAAAGAAGCCGAGGTTAAATACCGTAAGGCAATGGAGGAAAACGATAAAAACAAAAAAGCAACGTACAACCTTGGTGCATCTCTCTACAAGCAAGGTCAGTACGAAAAAGCAGCAGAAGAATTTCAGTCATTCGGTTTGGCAAATAAGGATAAAAAGGAGCTTGCCAAATCTTATCACAATCTCGGAAACTCACTTCTGCAGAAAGAAAAATATGCGGAAAGCATAGAAGCATACAAACGGGCTTTAAAAAACAATCCAAATGATATGGATACTAAATACAATCTCTCCTATGCACTGAAAAAACTAAGACAGCAGCAACAGCAACAAAAAAATAAAGACAATAAAAATCAGGATAATAAGGAAAATAAAGATAAAAATAAGCAGAATCAGCAAGAAAAAAAAGACAGGAACAAACAAGATAAAAAAGAGAATGAACAGCAGCAAGAGCAAAATCAGCAGCAAAATCAGCAGCAAAAACAGGATGAAAAACAGCAGCAAAAGTCTCAGCCTAAGGAGCAAAAAATGTCGAAAAAGAATGCTGAAAGACTATTGCAGGCGTTGAAAAACGAGGAAAAGGAACTTCAGAAAAAGCTAAAAAAAATGAAGGCGACCGGCGCCAAAACAGAAAAGAATTGGTAAACAATAAATCAGAGTAAAAATGAACGCATTTTTTAAATCCATATCAGCTTTTCTCTTATTACTTCCGTTAATAACCGGTGTTATGACGGGGCAGAGTTTTAATGCATCGGTATCAAAAAGCACTCTCACCGAAGGAGAAAGGTTTCAGGTTACATTTACCCTCGAAAATGCAGACGGCTCGGATTTCAAACCTCCAAATTTCAAAGGCTTCAATGTCCTTATGGGACCGAGCACTCAACAGTCAATGAATTTTGTGAACGGCAGGATGTCTCGGTCTATCGGTTATTCCTATGTACTGCAGGCAGGCAGCGCGGGCGATTACGTTATCGGAAAAGCAGCAATAAAAGCAAACGGAAAAACATTAGAGACTAAACCCCTTCAAATAAAAGTGGTCAAAGGCGGAAACCGCAGTCAGAGCGGCAGCGGAAAGAAGGAGTCACTCGACAGTCAGGCTCAGAAAATACTCAGAGAAAACATAATGCTCCGGCTGTACGTAAGCAAGCGCAATGTTTGGTGGGGCGAGCATCTGACAGCAACTTACAAGGTTATTTACAACCCGGAACTTTCCATAGTCAGCAATAATCTCAATGAAATACCCGCCTTTCAGGGATTTTGGTCTCAGGAACTGGAGACAGGCGGCAGACCCGAATATGAAATAATTGACGGTAAAAGATTTGCATCTGTAACTTTGAAAAAATATGTTTTGATTCCACAGCAAAGCGGCACTCTGAAAGTGGATGACCTTCAGTGGGATTTCACTGTAAGACTTAAAGTTGTGGATCCAAACAGAAGACGCCGCAGCATTTTCGACGATTTTTTTGATGATCCTTTTTTCGGCAGCGGAAATTACAAGGATTTCAGCTATACTGCCAAAACAGCCACGCAGTCAGTACACGTGAAAGCTCTTCCCGAAGGAGATCCGGTAAGCTTCAACGGGGCCGTCGGCACGCTTTCCATGGAAGCATGGATTGATAAAAAGAAAGCTGTTACAAACGATCCTGTTACTTTGAAAGTAAAGGTCTCAGGAAACGGAAACCTGAAGCTTCTGAACGAGCTTAACATCGAATTTCCACCGGACTTTGAAAGCTATGAACCTAAAGTTGCCGATAATCTCAGTGTAGGTTCAGGAGGCATTTCGGGCAATAAAGTATTCGAGTACCTGCTCCTGCCGAAAAATCCGGGTAACTACAAGATAAAACCTGTTGAATTTACTTATTTTGACCTGGAAAAAGAAGATTACGTTACAATCAGCTCAGATGAATTTTCAGTTGAAGTGGCAAAAGGCAGCGGAGAAGCCGGAATGGCTTCCGTTTCCGGCGTATCTAAAGAAAACATAAAGTATATAGGCAAGGATATACGATTTATTAAAACCGATGCCAGTCTCGGCAGGAGCGCAGGCAGGCTCTACGGCTCTCCTCTTTTTATTGGTCTTAATCTTGCGCCTCTTGCTCTTTTCTTCATTTTCTTTTTCTATTTGAAAAATAAACGTAAAATGGATGCAGACATAACCCTGCTCAGAAACAGAAAAGCTACGAAAATAGCAAGGAAAAGACTTTCACGGGCTGACAGTTTCCTAAAAAAGGGTGAGAAAGAAAAATATTATGAAGAACTTTCCAGAGCTCTCTGGGGGTATCTCGGCGATAAGCTGGGGATACCTTACGCCGAACTGACCGGCGACACTGCAAAAGAACAAATGCTTAAACGCGGTGTTTCAGAAGATACGGCAGCGGCATTCATTGAAATGATAGATAAATGCGAATTTGCACGCTTTGCCCCAGGACAAAGGGAAGGCGAAATGGAGAATATGTACGGCAGCGCCGCGGCTTTGATAACCAAGCTGGAGGGAAGTCTGAAATGAAAATATCAGCAGCGATAATGACACTCTTTATCTTCCTGTCTGCTAATCTTTTCGCAGACGAAGCTGAAGAAACATTTATTCAGGCTAATCAGGCATACCGGGAAAGTGAATATGAAAAAGCCGCAGCAATGTATGAGAAAATTATCAACAACGGCTATGTATCCAAATCACTGTATTACAATCTCGGCAATACATATTTTAAAATGAAACAAATTCCGAGAGCGATTTTATACTACGAACGCGCTCTTAAGCTCGATCCTTCCGATGAGGATATTCAGTTTAACCTGCAGATAGCCAATCTGCGCATCATTGACAAAATCGAACCCGTACCCCGTATTTTTTTCGAGCAGTGGTTCGACGATTTACTGAAGAATGTACGCTCAGATGTTTGGGCAGTTTTTGCGTCAGTTTCTCTGTGGGCGGCTCTGGCGCTTGCTTTGATTTACATTTTCGGCAAAAGCATCACAATGAAAAAATGGACTTTTGCAGGCGGGGTTTTATTTATTTTGCTTTTCGTCATATTGTTTTTCTTTGCTCACATTGATTACAACAGGGAAACATCCGAAAACGAAGCGATTATTTTTTCTCCCAGTGTTTACGTAAAAAGTTCGCCCGCCGAAGACGGTACGGATTTGTTTATTCTCCATGAAGGCACAAAAGTGTATCTGCTCGACCGTGTCGGTCAATGGACTGAAATCCGGCTTGCAGACGGCAATGTGGGATGGATACCCGAATCATCATTTCGGATAATATAAAAAAAATCCTCTCACAAGGCAAAGGAGAGGATTCTAAAAAAAGACGCCTGACTGATTATTTCTTTTTTGCTTCGATATTGTTGTTTATCAGCTTTATCATATCGGTAGTGAAATTCTTCAAATCCTGCCCTATAGGCGAAAAGAATTCTTCGTTGAAAGAATCGGCGGCTACTCTTGCTTTTTTAACAAGTCTTTTTCCCTTTGGAGTAATGTCGAGCAGGATTGCCCTTATATCCTTGGGATTGCGGGTTCTGGTTATCAGCTCTTTTTTCTCAAGTGTCCTAAGTACGTTAGAAGTCATCATAATATCAAATTTGACAGCCTTGGCAAGGTTAGCCTGTGTGGTTTCAAAATCTGAAGAAAGAGCGACCTCCAGCGCAGAAAGCATAATATACTGCATATGTGTTAATCCGAATTGGTCGAGCTTTGAGTTAAGCTGTCTCTGCCATAAATGCTGAAGCTGCCAAAGCAGCATTCCGGGAAAGTCTTCAAAATCTTCATATCCCGGTAATTCCTCTAATCCCTTGAATTTCTTTCTTATGTCCTTTTTCATTCTCTTCCTGTTCATTAATTATAACACAATGGCAATTTAAATATATACAAAGATAAAAAATATTTAATAATTTCTAAAAAAAATGCGTCGAAATTTTTGTATCTGAAACAATTTTAATTATTTAAAAACAAACACATTTAGTGCTATTTTGCATTATATTACTGCATAAAAATATAATAACACTATGGTATGACGATTCTCTTTCTAATAAATCTGTCTTTTCCAATTCTTATTTCACCGATGTAATCGCCCTTCGGCATTCTTTTTCCGCTGTCATTGCGGAAATTCCATGTGATTGAATGAGTTCCTTCACTCTGGATACCTCTGTAAAGGACAGCAGCAACTTTTGCCTGTATGGAATATATAACAATCTCTACCTCTGCCGGATGATCAAGAGTATAAGTCAACACAGGGGAAACATCTTCCGAAAGCCCTAAAAACTGTGCTATCTGCCCGAATGATACCAGTCCTGAATTAGGATTGTATGTATTCAGGTAAGGCACATAAAAGGCATTTTCGTAAACGAGCTGCCTGTGCACAAGCTCTTCGCCGCTGGGAGCATAAAACTCCCTCGGTATATCCATGTTTTTCTTAATAATCTCCATAGGAGAGCCTTCTATCATCCCCTGCATTACCTCCCGCTCTTTTGAAAAGGCAATATAGTCGGAGCGAAAGCGGACTTCTCCGATTATATTAAGACGCATAGCCCGAATATAATTACTGTCCTGCATCTCTAAATATTCCTCGCGGCTTGCGCCCGGCAGCACAGCAGGAGTCTTCAGTGAATCGGGCAGCCGCAGAGTGTCTCCGCTGATTATTTGATACGGAGTCAGGACAGGCTTCTTTTTAATTATCGTTTCCTGCTTTGTATTTTCCTGAGAAAAAGCAGGCATAGATATAAAAATAAAAATAATGGCTGTAAATAAAGCCATTATTATCGTATTAATATTTTTCTTTTTTTTGTTCATAAAAATAAGTGTAAGCGGATAAAAAAACCGATACCCTATTGAAGTAAGTATCGGTTCTTTTTAAAAATTATTGTATCAGAGCAATGCTACTTGAGGCTTTTCATCAGTTCTTTTTTCTGATCTTCCGAGAGAAAATCATCGAAAGTAAAGGTGCCGCCTGAACTACCTGCCTGCTCTTTGAATCCTTTAGAGCCTTTTCCGCCGGAGCTGTAAGCAGCCCTCGCTTCTACTTTGGGTTCCAGTATAAGAGATTCGTCGTCAGGGACAATATCGGAGATAAGAACCTTTATTTCGTCTCCCTCTTTGAAAGGCATCTTTTTGCCTTTCATTATATTTTTAACTTTGCTGCGTGGTATGAAACCGTCAACTTCGTCATTCACCGTAATAACGGCTCCCTGCGGCACTACCTGAAACACCTTACCATCCTGCTCGCTGCCGACGGGATATTTTTCTATAAGTCCGTGCCATGGATTGGGGCGTGTTCTCTTGTAGCTGAGAGAAACAGTCTGCTTGTTTTCGTTCACATTGAGAATATATACCTCTATTTCATCTCCCGGTTTAAACAGCTCGGAAGGATGTTTTATTCTTTTTTTCCAAGACATCTCAGGCATCCTGAGCAGTCCGTCAATGCCGGGCTGCAGCTCTACATAAGCACCGAAATCGGTTATACGGCGCACAATGCCTTTCTGTACGGAATCTTCGGGATATTTCTCAGCCATTCCTTTCCATGGGGATTCTTCAAGCTCTTTTCTGCTGAGAGATATTCTGTTCTTTTCCCGGTCAACGTCATGAACGACCGCTTTAATGGTATCACCTTTGTTTACAAGCTTTGAGGGGTCTTCTACGTGAAGCTGGGAAAGACGGGAAATGTGAATCAAGCCTTCCAAACCTCCTAAGTCAACGAAAACTCCGAAAGTGGCAATGGAAGAAACTTTGCCTTCCACTACGGCTCCTTTTTGAAGTTTCGACCAAAATGCTTCTTCCAGAATTGATTTTCTGCTGACTATGATTGAATTGCGAACCTGCTGGTTATCATGTATTTCGTGAACGACCACTTCAATTTTATGACCGATTGCATCGACAAGCTCTTCTTCCGAAGGTGATTTTTTCATAGAGAAGTGTGATGCAGGCAGAAAAAGTGAAGCTCCTTCGTATTCTACACGAAGACCTCCACGGATCCTTGCTTTTACGATTACTTCTATCGGCTTTTTATTCTCTTTGTATTCTTTTAGCCGGTCAATTACCGCGTTGATTTTTTCTTCTTCCAGTTTTTTCTCTTCGGCTCTTGCCTTTTCTCTTGCTTCAATTTTTTCAAGATCAATTTTCTCGGGAGTTTCCTTGATTTTTTCATCTTTGGGTTCATCCTTTTTAACTTCCGGAGTAACGACAGGCGGGATTTCAGAAGGAGTTTCCTGCTTTGCTTCCGGTTCATCAGGAGATTTATCTCCGGTCCCGGCAGCCGGAACATCCTGCCGCGGGGCAGTTTCCTCTGTTTTGACTTCTTCGGATGTGATATTATTGTCGGGAGTGTCCTCCGTTTTTTTATCTTCAGGAACACTTTCCGTACCGGATTTTTCAGGTTCTGATGCAGGCTGCGCGCTCTCTGCGGGCAGATTTTCCGAAGGGGGGCTTGTCTCCTCTTCCCTTTGTGTACTTTCTTCGGAGCTTTCTTCCGCAATATTTGTACCTAGAATTTCTTCTGTACGTTCCTGCGCAGCATTTTGTTCCTGCGCATCTTGAGACGTACCTTCCATCCCTTGTTTTTCAGTATTTTCAATGTTTTCTTCGTTCATTCCGTTTTTAGCTTCTTCGTTCATAGAGCACGCTTTCGATTTTCAAATAATATAAAATTTAGTTAAACAATAATTACATAGACTGCAAAATTAAGCATAAATTATTTAATACAATAGAAATAATTTTAAAAAAGAAGAATTATTTTTTTTAAATAATCACATTATATTTTTTAAATAAATCTTAATAATCATTCCGCTCAAATCTTCTGCGGATAAACCTTTGTATTCTGCACTGAATGGCGCTCTCCAACCGGCAGACAGACCAATAAAGATACCCCTTGACAGCTTATACTCAATACCTCCTGAGGCATTCCACATAAAAATCCATTTTCCGGCAGGATCATCGGCTATATCAATGCTTGTGTGGGTACCATAGCTGAGATGTCCCGTAAAAAAAGCCGCATCCCCAAAAAGTTTAAAATCTCCCGCAGCCGGAAGAAAGGCTGAAAATACAGGCCCGCCGTAAACCAGCCTGACATGAGCCTGTTTTTCTTCTCCCGGAAGTTCAAATTTAATAGTCTGGGTGAAAAGATAGTCTATCTCCGCGCCCAATGAAAAATGCTTTGAAAAATACCCGCCGAGGGATGCACCCAGTTCTATACCAAGGTCGCCTGCCATATTTGGGACTTTTAGATTAATTGCTCCGTATAATCCGGGGTCTTCTTCTTCCTCATCTCGAAAAGAATAGCTTTTTCCTTCGCTGCCGCCGGGCAGTATCTGCGTATAAGCAGTGGCATTCACCAAAAAAAATATCAAAAGTGTAATGTATCTAAGCATAGTATTT
>CAZOBD010000006.1:35605-62026 GCA_964577665.1 uncultured Hyphomicrobiales bacterium | reverse complement strand
TGATTTCCCTCCCTTTGGGGAGGGTCAGGGTGGGGCAAAAATAAACAGATGAAACTAATGATATAAGTATTTTAGATTATCTACTTAATTTTTATAATTGATTTGCTAATGCTCCCTTTTGCAGAAGATATAACAATATTATAAGTGCCGGCGCTAACGCTGCGGCTTGACTGCCAACGGTAATTAGCTGTACCTTTTACATAATATTTGGAAAACTCGATAATTTCTTTTCCGAACATATCATAAATTCTGATTTCAAGATTCTGGGAATATGGGTTATACCAGCTAATGTTCAACACATCTTTAAATGGAGAAGGATAGATTTTTTCAAAATACATGCCTGATTTGTCCTGTGCTGCGCGCTCTTCAACGCGTGTAGTAACTCTTTTTGACAGATAAAGCCCCTTCCCCGAAATGCCCTCATCGGAAAAAACAGCGCATAAGGCGCGGAATCCTTCATTTTTATCAGTTTCCCAGTTAGGCACTGCTACATGTCTGACAGATGAGTTGGGCGGCAGTCCATCGCTTGCCTGTTTGAAATATGCACCGTAAGCGGCGCTGAACCATACTCCCGAGCTGTCGCAGGCAGCGGCGACATACTTGTCATCCTGAGGATGCTGTGCAAGGTCAAAAACCCTGTTACCTTCACATCCCGCAAAAAACCACGTTTTACCAGTATCTGTGCTCATATAGACTCCTTTACCGTGTACTTCCTGCAGTGCAGTTACGGTGTCCGCAGCCGCAAGAACATAAGCAGGATGACTGGAAAGAGGGAGGACGCAGTGTATTCTAAGCCCCTCTATTCCGGAAGTGCATTTTTCCCATGTCTGCCCCCGGTCTCTTGACCGGAAAACCCCCGGATGATAATTATCGCCTGCCATGAAAATCAGACTGCTGTCAGCTTTTGAAACGGCAATACAGCGGGAACTTATGTCCAGCTCTTCATTCTGTCTGCATGTTTCAAAATCATCGGTAGTATATAAAAACCCTTTACCTGCATTGACGGCTGCACCGGCGAACTTTTTTGGTAAGCCCGGTATATGCTCAAGGTCCATAACCTGATAACTTGCATCGCACTTCAGTGGAAAAGATGTCCAGTTTTCACCGCCGTCTTTTGACACGGCAATTCCTCCACGGTTTCCTTTCCGTGCGGCTGCATACCAGTTCATTGGATTTTGGGGATCAATGAGAATATCATATACAGATAAATTAGAAAGAACAGGATCTGAAAAGGTCTGTCCGCCGTCTGTACTAACCTGATATCCGGTGCCGATAAGAGGGAGAAACTCCATATCCGGTTTGCATATATCCGTTGGAAAGAAATCGGCGCCGACTATTATTTTATCCGGGTTATCTTCAAATGTGTGAATAAAATTAATGTACTGTCCTGTTTCTCCGAGCTTCTGCCATGTTTGAGAATAAACGGAGATGCTGAAAAAAGTGAATGCCGCAATGACTATTGCTGAAATATGGAAAATATTGTTTCTTTTCATACCTATAAAATGATTTATTAATAATACTTTTTTCTATTGAACCAAATGTAAACTTATGAAATATTCCTTAAAAATGGATAAAGTCTGGAAAAAATTATAAAATTATTTTTCTAGTTGTATTAAAATTGCTAATTTGAGATTGATAAGATATTTTTGATCAAAGATTGAAAAACAGCGATGAACTTTCGCGAATTAAAGGAACTGGTCGCCCTGGGAGAATCCTCTTCCCTCGAATTTAAACGTAAAATCAAGTCAACTGAGAAGATTGCCAAGGAAATTTCTGCATTTGCTAATACAAAAGGCGGAACGATTATTGTCGGAGTGGATGATGACGGATCCATATATGGTATTGACAGCGAGAAATCCGTTATAGACCAAATAGAAACCGCTTGCAGTTTCAATTTAGAGCCTCCAGTGAATTTCAAATATGAAATAGTGAGTGTCAATCACGGCAAAGATGTTGTGATGATTTACATAACCGAAAGTCCTGTAAAACCTCATAGATTGATAACTGAAGAAGAAGAAAAACCGTCTCAGAGAAAATCCTATATAAGAATAGGAGAAAAATCCATGATAGCAAGCCGTGAGATGGTAAGACTTTTAAGAAGCCAGAATGCTGACTATCCGCCCTTGAAACTAAGTATAGGCTTCAGAGAAAAGAGACTCTTTTCTTATCTGGAAAAGCATGAAAGAGCTACTGTGAAAGATTTTGCCCGCTTAGTGAATATTTCCCGCCGAAGGGCTGAAAGATTAATGATTAGGCTGGTCAGGGCAGGCGTTCTGCAGATTAATATAGATTCCGGTAATGATTATTTCACCCTAACCGGATGAAAAAAGAGGCTGTATCAAAAGCCTGAAGATAGTCATTTTCCCTAATTTTTTCACTGCGTCTCAGAATGACGAAGAAATGCTTTTGATACAGCCCTATGCTTAAACCCAAATAATCGATATAAGTGAACCCCCTTTCCTAAATCCTTTCCCCCCAGGGGGGAAAGGACTTTCCATAAGAGCAAGATTATCATACTCCCATCCCCTTGCGAAAGGGCTGGAGATGGGGTCTCTTCGAGTTTTAGGTAATTCTATTGATAATTTTGGGTTTATATCAATTCTTAAAAAAATATCAGAATTTATAATCTGTAAGTATTTTCATGTACTGTGCGCGCTCATAAGGAGATGTGTCCTTTGTTTTGAGGTTATGATGGCTCATTACCCCGGTCATTTCTTTAACGGAAGCGTATTCTTTATATTCCATGTATTTTCTTAAACCGTCTTCAATAACTTTTATGTGATCGATGCCGTTTTTAATCAAAGCTGAACATAACATAGCTGCCTTAGCGCCCGTTAGGATAACTTTTGCTGCATCTTCACCGGTGTGAATGCCAGTAGTGGCTGCTAAGTCTGCCTTGATATTCTGATATAGAATTGCTATCCAGCGCATAGGCACTCTGTTCGATGATGAATGACTGAGATAAAGATTAGGCTTAACTTCGAGTTCTTCCAGATCAATGTCAGGCTGATAGAACCTGTTGAAAAGAACAAGCGCATCTACACCTGCTTCGTCAAACTGCTTTGCCATGTAAGCCATATTCGAGAAAAACGGGCTTAATTTTAATGCTACGGGTACTTTTACATTTGATTTGACTGATTTTAGAATATCAAGGTAAAGCTTTTCAATATCTGCGCCTGATTGATTGAAATCGGTCGGAGTGAAATAAATGTTAAGCTCTATGGCGTCGGCGCCTGCTTGTTCCATTTTTTTGGCAAATTCAGTCCAGCCGCCTGTTGTTTTACCGTTCAAGCTTGCTATCACCGGCATATCGACCGTTTCTTTAGCGTTTTTAATAAGCTCGAGATATTTATCGGGTTCGAGGCGGTATTCATCCCACTGGGGGAAGTAAGTTAAAGATTCGGCGAACTGATACGTACCTTCCGTTGTATGGTAATGAAGAGAGTACTGCTCGCTTTCGAGCTGTTCTTCAAAAAGAGAGTAGAGGACGATAGCTCCGGCTCCTGCATCTTCACATTTTTTTATTCTGTCAACTTTTTCTGAAATGGGGCAGGCGGAGACGACCAAGGGAGAGTTGAGAGTCAATCCCAGGTAATTTGTTTTTAAATCCATTTTTACTCCTGATTTTTATTTGTTTTAATAAAGTTAATTTTCAAAATTTCTTCTGATTAAGAGGGACATACCCCTTTGATCCCCTCTCAAGAGGGGATGAAAATTGTCATTCTGAACTTGATTCAGAATCTCAATTCAAGAGGCACACACCCCAAAATTCCCTCTTTGGGAGGGGATGTTTTTTTAGATGTCCAACATCTAAAAGATGTTGGACATCTGGTTTAATCATTTTTCAGAGAACAATCCAAAAACATTACTCTTCTTCGCCGCTGCCGTTGAGCTTTCTGTCGGCAAGATATTTGTAATACTGGTATTTTTTGTCTGCGTCAACCTGTGCCTGCTTAAAGAGGCGTTCAGCCTTTTCAGGATTTATTTTTGTCAGCATCCTGAAGCGGGCTTCGCTGTTGAGATATTCCGCAACCTTTTTCTTTGGCGCTTTTGAATCGAGAACAAAGGGATTCTGACCCTGCAATTCGAGTTCGGGATTGTAGCGGTAAAGCAGCCACTGACCTGTGTCAACGGCGAGTTTCTGCTGCTTGAGCGGGGCTGTCATGTCAATACCGTGTGCAATACAGTGGCTGTATGCAATGATGATTGAAGGACCGTCCCATTTTTCTGCTTCAATGAATGCTTTTAATGTATGATCGTCCTTAGCGCCCATCGCTACTGTTGCAACGTAAACATTGCCGTAAGTCATAGCCATAAGCCCGAGGTCTTTTTTCTGTGTAGGCTTGCCGCCCGCAGAGAATTTTGCAATGGCGCTGAGCGGTGTTGCTTTGGAGGTCTGACCGCCCGTGTTTGAATAAACTTCCGTGTCAACAACGAGTACGTTTACATTTTTGCCCTGAGCCAGTACATGATCTAATCCGCCGTAGCCTATGTCGTAAGCCCAGCCGTCGCCGCCGAGTATCCAGACGCTTTTTTTGACGAGGTAATCGGCAATTGTGAGCAGTCTTTTTGCTTCGGGGGTGTCAATTTTTTCAAGTTTCTGCTTGAGAGCGGCAACTCTTTCGCGCTGCTGATTAATGTCGGCTTCGTCAACCTGTACTGCTTCGATTAATTCTTTTGCAAAGGCTTCGCCAAGCTCGCCGGACATTTTATGCAGAAGTTCTTTTGCTGTTTCATTCTGCTTGTCTATTGCAAGACGGAAACCGAAACCAAATTCGGCGTTGTCTTCAAAAAGTGAGTTAGACCATGTGGGACCTCTGCCGTTTTCGTCTTGTGCATAAGGAGTTGTCGGCAGGTTGCCGCCGTAAATAGAGGAGCAGCCGGTAGCATTTGCAATGATAGCCCTGTCGCCGAAAAGCTGTGAAAGAAGCTTTACGTAAGGAGTTTCGCCGCATCCTGCGCAGGCGCCTGAAAATTCAAACAAGGGCCTTTGGAACTGTTGCTGGCGGATTTGTGTTAGTTTAAGCTCTGCTCTGTCTGTGTCCGGGAGACTGAGGAAAAATTCCCAATTCTTTGCTTCCTGCTCGCGGAGCGGCATCTGATTGTGCATATTGATTGCAAAGCGGGAAGGATTTTTCTTGTCTTTTGCAGGGCATACTTCTACGCATACTCCGCATCCGGTGCAGTCTTCAGGAGCGACCTGAAGGATGTATTTTTTATCAGCAAACTGTTTGTCTCTTGCATCGGCATATTTGAATGATTCGGGAGCATCTTTCAGATGTTCTTCAGTTGCAACTTTTTGGCGTATGGTTGCATGGGGGCATACCATTGCGCATTTTCCGCACTGTATGCAGATGTCCGGTTCCCAGACTGGAATTTCAAGGGCGATGTTTCTTTTTTCATATTTGGTAGTAGCCGTAGGCCAGGTACCGTCGGAAGGAAATGCGCTAACCGGCAGGTCATCGCCGCGGTAGGCAATGATTTCACCGATTACATTCTTGACAAAATCAGGCGAGTCTGAAGGTACGGGCGGATGTACGTCGAAATCGCTTGAAACCGAATCAGGTACATCTATCTCGAACAGATGGTCAAGAGTGTGGTCAACTGCATTAAGGTTCATCTGTACTATTTTATCGCCTTTACGGGAATAAGTTTTCTTAATAGACTCCTTTATTGCTTCTATAGCTTCTTCTCTGGGCAGTACGCCTGAAATGGCAAAGAAGCATGTCTGCATGACAGTGTTAATTCTTCTGCCCATGCCGCTTTTTTCTGCAACGTCCTGAGCATCTATGGAAAATACTTTTAGTTTTTTGTCGATAATTGTCTGCTGAACGGATTTTGGAAGATTCTTCCAAACTTCCTCTTTGCTCCAAGGTGTGTTTATTAAAAACGTGCCGCCCGGAATCAAATTTTTAAGCATGTCATATTTTTCAAGAAACACTGTCTGGTGACATGCAACGAAGTTTGCTTTATTTACGAGATAAGTCGATTTTATCGGCTTTGGACCAAATCTGAGGTGAGAAACGGTCAGTGAGCCGGCTTTTTTAGAGTCGTAAACAAAGTAGCCCTGAGCGTAGTTATCTGTATTTTCGCCGATAATCTTAATTGAGTTTTTATTGGCGCCGACCGTGCCGTCAGAACCCAATCCGTAGAATAATGCGCGTACAACTTCATCTCCCTCTACGCTGTAATCAGGATCAAAGTCAAGACTGGTGTGGGTAACGTCGTCATTGATGCCGACTGTGAAATGATTTTTGGGTTTATCCTGATTAAGATTGTCAAATACAGCTTTGACCATTGAAGGTGTAAATTCTTTGGATGATAAGCCGTAGCGTCCGCCGACCACTTTAGGCATAGATTTTAAATTGCCATAGCCGAGTTCGAGCGATTCATGCAGTGCGTTTATAACGTCTTGATAGAGCGGTTCGCCGGTAGCTCCCGGTTCTTTCGTCCTGTCGAGAACTGCGATGCCCTTTACGGTTTCGGGAATTGCATCTACGAATCTTTTTATATCGAAAGGACGGAAAAGTCTTACTTTGAGAACACCGACTTTTTCTCCCTGCTTGTTCAAATAATCAACTGCTTCGTGTGCAGCTTCGGCGCCGGATGCCATTAGAATAACTATTCTATCTGCATCGGGAGCGCCTTCGTACTGGAATAATTTGTACTGTCTGCCGGTAAGTTTGGCAAATTTGTTCATAACTTTTTCTACCATATCCGGACAGGCATCGTAATATTTGTTGACTGTTTCCCTGTTTTGGAAGAAAACATCGGGATTCTGAGCCGTTCCGCGAAGTACGGGACGGTCGGGGGTCATAGCTCTGTCTCTGTGTGCTTTAACTAATTCGTCGGTTACCATCTGGCGCATAACGTCATCAGGAACCAACTCGATTTTCTGAACTTCGTGGGAAGAACGGAAACCGTCGAAAAAGTGCAGAAACGGAATTCTTGATTCAAGGGTGGATGCCTGGGCTATCAAGCCGAAATCCATTACTTCCTGAATGTTAGCCGCACCGAGAAAAGCAAACCCGGTTCCTCTGGCAGCCATGATGTCGCTGTGGTCGCCAAAAATGGAAAGTGCGTGTGTTGCAAGGGAGCGGGCAGATATGTTAAAAACGGTCGGAGTTAGTTCGCCGGCTATTTTATACATATTCGGAATTTTTAAAAGCAATCCCTGAGAGGCAGTAAAGGTTGTTGTGAGGGCGCCGGCTTGAAGAGAGCCGTGCACGGCTCCTGCCGCCCCGCCTTCACTCTGCATTTCGGCTACGGTAGGTACGCCGCCCCAAATGTTTTTGATGCCTTTGGATGCCCATTCATCAGCCCATTCGCCCATATTGGACGAAGGTGTGATAGGATAAATGGCGCATACTTCGTTTACACGGTAAGCGGTATAAGCAGCAGCTTCGTTACCGTCGATTGTTACGTATTTTCTTTCACTCATTAAAACATCTCCTAAGTACAAATAAATGAGAAAAAAATTAATTTATTAAGAACTTATTCTTTTTCCTAAAGTAATAGAAATAAAATGTCAAAAAAACCGAATAACAAATTTACAAAAAAAAATCTTAATAATTAAATTTTTGATATAAATTTTAAATCTTTTATTTATATAAAGTTAAATGTGGTAAAAGTTGATTTTCGGCTGGGTTAATCTGATGATGTAACTAAATCTAACAGCTGTCTTATGGAAAATATTCTCAAGTCATTACTTCCAAGGAGGATAAGACATAATAAGAAAGTTCACAAGATGAGATAATAGCTGCAAGATCCATGATTAGTTAAAATCACACAAGGGGATGATTATTTTAGAGGTTAAAAAATTTCAGTGTTGTCATTCTAAACTCGTTTCAAAATCTCACGTTAGGGGAACACACCCCTTAATCCCCTCTCAAGAGGGGATGCAATACGTAATGTTTCTTGTGCAAGTTCGCAATGACAGAACAGCAGGAGGAAAAAGATGTCCAACATCTGCCAGATGTTGGACATCTGAAACGGAAAGTAAAAAAATAAACAGATGAAACACCCATGATTTGGTGAATGACACGAATGCAAAACATAGTTTTTAAAGAAAAGCACATTTTTAAATCGGAGTTTGGGAATGAGATGCGAAAGAAAAACCAGAAGAAACCCCACCCCAGCCCTCCCCAAGGGGAGGGAGAATAAAAAATGTAGTTCCCTCCCATTGGGGAGGGTTAGGGTGGGGCTTTACATCTCCTTACTAAGCTGCGCTTGGTAAGGGATTTTCAAAGGAAGTTTAACTTCTCGAGAAAATTGCAATCCCAAGCACAGCTTAGGATTGAGGAAAAGAAGTTAAAAATAAACAGATGAAGTGAAAATGAGGCTGTCTCAAAATTTTATTTGTTGTTTATTGAGTTATTTCTCATTCATACTTTTTTCATGGACAGCAAAATTTTTTACCCGTCAAGCAATGAATGATAGTTTTGTTCTTTTGAGACAGCCTCTTGTTTTAAAATTCATAACAGAACCAGAATAATATATCAGAATAATGCTAAGTAAGAATGTTTTATCTCACAACCGTTATCTTTTTAAATACTTTACTTCCGTGGTTGTTTATAAGCAGGAAGTATGAACCTGCAGGATAACTGCCAATATTAAGCTGAATGTTTTTAATGCCCGGATCAGATGTCTCGTTGTAAAGTGTTCCTAAGAATTGACCAGCCTGATTTATTATCTTAATATTGAGGCTGCCGGCTTTTCTGATTTCTATTGTAAGGTTAACCGTATTTTTTGCAGGATTGGGATAATTCTCAACTACAAATGCAGGAGTATCGTCGAAAACGGAGCTTACGCCTTCACGAAAACCTCTGTATTCGTTTATCCATTCTTCATTTTCCCAGAACTGATCAAGATAGAGAATCAATTCTTTGTCTTGATTATATTCGTATGTCGAGCGTGAATATAGTTCCCATTCATTGCTTTCATTGCCTTCATATATCATGTCGAGTATTATATTATCATCTTCATTATAAGTGTTAACATGGCGGAATCCTTTTTTCCATTCACCGTTTTCCCAGCTTTCATAGACCGATTCGATTTCATTACCTTTGGCGTCGTAAGTATAAGTATCTTTATATGCTTCCTTCCATGCTTCAGTCATAAAGTCCCAGTCGTAACTTATTACCATAGATTCGAGTCCCTGATGATTAAGGAAAGTTTCTTCCTTGTTCATGTTCATATATTCTCCTTCACCGAGACTCATCTGATTTATCATAATGATTTTATTATCTTCATAAGTATATGTATCAACAGAAAATTCAGTCCAAGCTCCGTCTTGGTACATGTAGGAAACCGATTCAACAATTTTCCCGTCCTGATATGTGCTTACCTCTTTGAAAGATTCAGCCCATGCTCCGTCTTTCCACATCCAGTTTGTAGATTCGGTTTCGTTTCCCTGGTTGTCATATTTCATCTCGGATTTCATTTGAGGAATCCATGCACTGTTTTCATAATGTTCGGAAATAAATGAAGTATTATTTCCGTTTGCATCGTATGTGAAAGTAATCCTGCCGTCCGGAACCCATTCACCGCTTTCATACTCGTAATACTCCATTTTTGTAAGATTTTTATTGCCGTCGTAATCGTAAAAGACCTTTCCGTCGTTTTGCCATGCGTTGTTTTCCCATGATTGTTCAATCCATGTGTAGCTGCCTGCCGTCAAAGCAGAAGAAAAGAGCAGCGAGATAAAACCTGCTGCTATAAGTGTAAATAACTTTTTCATAGAAATGCTCCCATATTGGTTATAAAAAGTACAATTGTGGATAAGTTTATTTCACAGTTTTTTACATTATTCTTAAATTTAAGTTTTTAAAAAGCTGATTCATACAAAATTAACAAATTGTTCTTTTAAAATTAACAATTATTTTTATTCGTCTTTATATTTTTATACTATTGTACTTTTTTAAAATACGCAGAAATAAAATGAAAATCAAGAAAAATAAAGAAGTGATAGATAAACCTTTATGTAACTGCGGTGTAGTAGGTGTTTTCAATCATCCTCAGGCTTCACTTATGGCATATTATTCACTTCACGCCTTACAGCACCGGGGGCAGGAAGCAACGGGTATTTGCTCTTTTTATACCGACGAAAAAACAGGCAGAAAGCGTTTTGCATACAACAAAGGGGAAGGGCTTGTGCTCGATTTTTTCAACGACCCTTCAATTTTCACGGATGTTCTAAAAGGCGATATGGCTCTGGGGCACAACCGCTATTCTACTACAGGATCTTCAAAAAGAGCCAATATTCAGCCTTTCAATATGCGTTACAACAGCGGTATATTATCAATATCTCACAACGGCAATCTTACCAATACGGTAGAACTTTGGCAAAAGCTTCAGGAAGAAGGCGCCATTTTTCAGACTACTTCTGATACCGAACTCTTTTTGCATCTGATTGCCCGCAGCCATAAACCTACCATAATTGAGAGAGTGCGAGATGCTCTGCAGACTGCTAAAGGAGCCTACGCCCTTGCAATTTTGACGGAAGATGCCTTAATCGCCGCAAAAGATCCTTACGGAATCAGACCTTTGAATATCGGCAGGAAAAAAGTAAACGGGGAATGGGCATATTTCGTAGCATCTGAAACTTGTGCTTTCGACATTGTGGGAGCTGAGTATGTGCGTCAGGTAAATCATAATGAAATGGTTGTAATTAACCGCAGAACAGTTGAAAAAGGAGAGATAGAATCCTATAAAATAGATGAAGAAACGCCCCGCTCGCGGCACTGCATATTTGAATATATTTATTTCTCAAGACCGGACAGCAAGATATTCGGTCATAATGTTGATAAAGTCCGGCGCAGCTTAGGCAAAGCTTTGGCAGAGGAGAGTCCCCTTATTCACCCCGAAAATGAAAAATACACCGTTATTTCTGTTCCCGACAGCGGAAATACAGCAACAATAGGATATGCAAAAGTTAACAACAAGAAATTTAACCCGAGCGCTTATGAAATCGGGCTGATAAGAAGCCATTATGTCGGCAGGACGTTTATCGCTCCCGGTCAGAACAATCGAGAATTTAAGGTCAAAGTGAAATTTAATCCCGTTAAAGGTGTAATCGAGGGTAAAAATATTGTTGTAATTGATGATTCCATTGTACGGGGGACTACTTCACAAGCTCTTATAAAAATAATTAAACAGGCAAAACCAAAACAAGTGCACATGCGTATTACCTCGCCTCCTATTAAGTATCCCTGCTATTACGGTATGGATTTCCCCAGCAGGGAGGAGCTGATTGCAAATCATTACGAGAATGAGGAAAAAATCGGCGAAGCGATTGGTGTGGACAGCCTGCATTATCTTTCAAAAGATATGCTTCTTGAAACTGCCCCTTATGACGAAGGAACCGGTTACTGCACTGCCTGTTTTGACGGAAACTATCCCATCCCGATAAATACTGATACTACAAAGAATTCTCTGGAGGATTAAATGAGTGCTGATAACAAACGCAGCATTGGAGACAGCGGAGAAGATATTGCAATAGATTTTCTCACAGGTAAAGGCTATGAGATTGTTAAGCGAAATTTTCATTTCGGTAAATCAGGAGAGATTGATATTGTTGCCAAGGACAATGGAATCTTGGTCTTTGTAGAAGTGAAGCTTCGCCGTTCTTCAAAATACGGCAATCCGCTGGATTCGATTACACCCGGAAAAGTAAAAAAATTACGCCGTGCAGCCGAGGGTTATCTGTATGTAAATAAGATTCAGAATGTTGAATGCCGCTTTGATGTTGTAGCCATTGACCTAGCTGACGGAAAAAGGGATATTACCCATCTTACAAGCGCTTTCTAATCTTGTAATTATTGGCACGGGCATTGATAGACTAAGCTTGAGTTTTATAAATAAACGGCTTAGTAATATGAAATTATATGTCCGCATTTTTTTTACGCTGATGACTGCAATTACTTTTGCTTTAGGCGCTTTGCCGGCAAAAGCACAGAATATCCTTTTAGAGCGCTCCGACGTAGATTCTTCCCGATCCGGCTTCATTACGGCAACATATATTTTCGGGGTTGACATTGTAACCGAAGACCTTGAAAGGGCAAATCTGGTATCATTCGAACTAACCTATAATAACACGGAACATGTTCATTTTTCGGAATGGTCTATAATAAACTTTGGGGACAGCGCAAGGGCACAGGTTCATTCAAAAGTAAATGAAGCCGCCGGAACAGGAGTTGTAACGGCTGCTGTTTATTCGGGAGATACAATCGGCTCTCGCGGATATGACAATCCGGCAGTTATTCATCTTGAATTTGTCGTCTCACAGGCTGCCCGTCACGGCACTCAGGTTACTTTTAATTTTACCAATGCCAATGCCGTTATTACACTTGAAGACGGATCAGGAGCGGATATAGAACTTAACAGCGAACCTATTGTTTATCAGATAAATTCCTTTGTAACGGTTTGGCCCGGCGATGCCAATAATGACGGATTGGTCAGCGTACTTGACTACAACCGCGTTGCTTTGTTCTTTCAATCCGATTCAGCCAAAAAAGCTTGGAAAAGCTTCAAAAGAAAAAATGCAAGCACCAAATGGGTTCCTCAGAGGGTACTCTCATGGGACAATGATACCGCCGCTTATGCAGACTGCGACGGAAACGGAGAGATAACGGTTGATGACCTGGCAGTAGTCCGCTTGAATATAGACAGTACTCATTTCGGAAAAATGAAAAAGGAAGGAAGGATACTCGGCGATGAGAATAACAGGAAAAGTGAATTTCCTTCCGATGCAGTCAGAATTCCGTTAAGAGTAGGTTACAGCAGCGAATACATTGCCGCAACGGCTCATATTTTTTTGAATGACAACCAGAAATCCAGATTTTTGGGCATTGAGAACGGCAGTATGTTTAATGATGAGGAATCAATTTTATTTGAAAATTTAAATAATAACGAACTAGAGCTTTTTGTAAGCTCCGCGGGAAATGAAAAAGGCGGGCAGAAGGGTATTATTTGTTATCTTGTTTTTGAAAAAGATATTGCCGAATATGATTTGAACGTAATGGATTTAAAAGGTATGTCGCAGGATGGATATTTTTTTTCTCTCGAAGAAGTCTCTTCTGTTAAAAATGTGCTGAACAGCGATAACTCTGTAAGTATTCGTTTTTCGGATGGCAGGCTTCATATAAACATTGAAAAAGTTGATTTCAAAGGCTCTTTAAAGCTGTATAATCAAGAAGGAAGGCTGATGTTTGAAAAACGGAATATCGGCGGCGGAAGAAGCGAAATAAGTATGTTAGATGTTCCTTCCGGCGCTTATTTTGCATTAGTTCAGAGCAGTAATAAATTTTGGTTACGCCCTCTATTGATATTAGAATAAAATGCTGATGAAACATCCATGATTTGTGAAAACACCCGAAGGGATGATTATTTTCGAGTTAATGCAAAACAGAGTTTTGAAAGAAAAGTACATTCCCAAATCGGAGTTTGGGAATGAGATGTAAATCTCTAAAAATATACTGATGGCTGGAGATTGCTTCGTCTCTTCGCTCCTCGCAATGACGAAACAGGATGAAACGGAAGTAAAAAAAAATCAGATGAATTAAATCATATATTTGAAACTTCAGAAAAAAATTTAAGTTCTTTGACCTGATGGTTAATATTAAACATTAATTGAAAATATTTCTGTGTTTAATATTAGCCATAAGAGATTTATAAAGACATAATAATATTGAATAAGGTAAATTTTAAGGCTTCTTATCATAAGTCCAAAATCTTTTGGCAGTTATGAAAACATCAGGAAGAATCGTTGAAAGCCAGCCTTAAAGCATTGATATAAAAGTGTTTATAAAGATACTACGTTTGCCGGAAATTTGTAAATATTTAAAAATATTGAATTTATATTTTCGGTTTAACATTCAAGTTGGCACGTTAGTTGTTAATTATATAGCAGCAGCGCGGATGCTCCTGTGAAAAGGGTGCGGCGGCTGCGGTTTGACATAATACTGAAATGGTATTTCAGACAAGATTCAGGAAGAACATAGAACTAATTGTTTTACAGCACATGGAGGTGACAAATGCCATTTGCTATTGGCGGAAATGCCCGCATACGGACAAATACGCCGGCAGAAAACGCATATAATGCTTTGGATGAATCAAACCGGAGCATATCGTTGAGGCAGCTTCGGCTGTCAACAGGTAAGCGGATTAATAATGCCGGGGACGACGTGGCGGGTTACATAACATCGCGATCTCTGCATGCGAGAAACAGTGCCCTTAAATCGGCGCTGTTAGCTGTAGGAGACGCAAGTAACCTGACGAACATCCTCATGGATTCGCTTTCAAACATCAATGATCTTTTGATTAAGATGAAAGATGCGACCTCGCAGGCAGCTTCCGGAGCGATGGGCACTGACGAAAGGGTGGCTTTGGGTAAAGCCGCTTACCGCATGGCTCAACAGATACAAACGGTGGTAGATTCTACCGTGTTTGGCGGGCAGCAACTCTTGGACGGAGATTATGAAGCCGACTTCTTTATCGGCACTAATGCAGTCCACAATCTCTTAACTCTCAACATTGATATGACCACGAATAATATTGATTTTAACGTGGAAAGCAATGATTTTAACGTAAACTCTATGCATTACGGACACTTCGCAGGTATTACCAATCTTGACCTCAATAGTTTCAACAATGTTTCAGCCGCGGATCTGGGTATTTTCACTCCGGATAATCTGGGCACTACCCTGCAAAGTCTTTCTAATGCTATTGACAACGTTAACAAAGTTGCATCATATCTCGGAGGAATTTCTAACAGGCTTTCTTCTCAGGAAGATTTGCTAAAGGGGCAGATAGTGAACTATAACGCTGCCATTTCCAGAATCGAAGATGCTGACGTTGCCAAGGAGCAGCTCGAACTGGTCAAGTCGCAGTTCCTTCAGCAGGCATCGCTGGTCTCTCTTGCCCAGGCAAATGCAAATCCGCAGGCATTCTTGAGACTGATCAGCGGATAAGAAATATTTTTTATTAATATGTGTTGCTAAGTGTCTCTTATCAATACTTTTAAAAATGAAAATTTTGTGTATTATAAAATTACAGGTGTACTATGCCATTTGCATCAGGCGATAATGCAAGAATACGGACAAATATACCGGCTGAAAACGCTTATAATTCATTGGCGAGGTCTAATCTTCAGATCTCCCGGAGCCAGTTAAAACTTTCAACAGGTAAACGCATTAACAATGCTTCCGATGATGTTGCCGGATATATAACGACACGCGCTATTCAGGCGAGAAACGGCGCTTTGAAATCCGCCCTGCTTACCGTGGGGGATGCTCTGAATGTGACTAATATTATCCAAGACTCTTTGGACAATATTGACAATCTTATAAGGCTTATGAAAGACTCAACTGCGCAGGCTGCATCTGGCGCCTTAGGCACCGATGAAAAAGTAGCTTTGGCAAAAGCCGCTTTCCGAATGGCTGAGCAGATTCAGACCGTTGTCGATTCTTCTGTCTTCGGGGGCTATCAGGTTCTTGGCAGCGATTACGAGACCAATTTCTTTATCGGTATCGATAGTCAGAACAATCTGCTGACAATTAACATCGATATGACAACGGATAATGCTGATTTCAATGTAGATAGCCGCAACTTTAACCCAAACAGCACGGGCGGTGTAAGTCAATTTGCCGGTATTACAAATCTTAATCTAGAAGATTTTAATAACGTTGATAAAGATAATCTCGGTATCTTTTCATCCTCAACTATCGGCACTACTATCTCAAGTCTTGCTCTTGCGATAGCAAATGTAAACAAAGTGGCTGCATACGTCGGCGGTATTGCAAACAGGCTTTTCTCACAGGAAGAGCTGTTGAAAGAACAGATTGTAAACTACAACGCGGCAAACTCGCGCATCGAGGACACAGACGTTGCCAAAGAGCAGCTCGAGCTTGTAAAAGCGCAGTTCCTCCAGCAGGCTTCTCTTATTTCTTTGTCGCAGTCCAATCAAAATCCGAATGCCTTTTTGCAGTTAATAAGCCAATAAGGAATAAGAAAATGACGTACTTCATTTTTAACGAGTACTACTTTCTCGTAGTTTTTCTGAACATAAACCAGATCCGCTGAGGATGACATAAACAAATAATGATATAAACTGTTGTGCCGTAAAAAAGCGGTAAGCAGATTAACAATGGCGGGTTTTGCCCTATGGGAGGAGTCCGCCTTCCTAAGGAAACCGGAGAAGTCCGATTTCCCTTTCGGTGTTTTAGCTGAATCAAAAACTTTTCCAATCACTGCCATACAATTTTTTATCTAAACATAATTTTCTGAGTAAACTTCGTCTTTTATGATAATAATTAAAAGTATGCTTTTTTTGACAGGCTCACAAAAAATTATAGGGTTAGTCAAATTTTAATTAAAATAATTATTATTATATTCTTACGTATGCTGAGGCACTACTATACACTGGAAAAAATCGCAGAAGAAATTGCATTTCTTAAGGGCTGTTTGATAACGGAATGTTTCACTCAGGAAAAGAACATAGTAATAATGTGCCTTTCAACCCGAAAAAAGGATAATTACCTTCAGCTTTCAACGGATGCTAATCTCGGAGGATTTTTTTATCGTGATAATTACACAAGAGCCAAATCAAATACGGTAAATCTGTTTTCTACTTTTCTCGATCAGAAATTATTGGATATCTCGCTTTTTCAAAACGACAGAATTGTAGATTTTCGTTTTGAAAAGGGACATCTGCTTGCGGTTTTTTTCGGAGGACCTAATTCCAATATTATCGCAGTTGACGATGATATGTTTGCTACGGAAGCTTTCAAGAAAGAAAAAATGCTAACCGGAAAACATATTGACTTCCCTCAGCCTAATCTAAAACACTTTGATGAGTTTTCTGATGAAGAAACAATTCTCAAGGTTATGACATACAGTAATCTGAGATTAGGCAGGCATTACGCCGAAGAATTCTGCCTGAGAAAAAATATTGATGCGGGTAAAAAAATCTCTGATTTTTCTCAGGAAGACCTTGAAGAAATAAAAAACTCCGCTGTTTCATTTTCCAATCAAATACGGCTGTCAGGCGAGGCATACATATACCGTACCGAAAGTGAATTTCTGCTTTCACTGATACCTTTACAGAGCTATCCGGATTTGTTCGGTCAATACTCCTCGGTAAATAAAGCAGCAGAGAGGA
This sequence comes from uncultured Hyphomicrobiales bacterium, assembly GCA_964577665.1. Taxonomy (GTDB): domain Bacteria; phylum Bacteroidota; class Ignavibacteria; order Kapaibacteriales; family UBA2268; genus CAYVTD01. The sequence goes on along the minus strand of CAZOBD010000006.1, from coordinate 44,868 downwards.
AAGTAATAGAAACACTGAGGCACAAACGTTTTTTTTTACTTTTTACGGAACTAAAAAGCAATCTGAAGAAAAGAAAAGAAAAACTCTCAAAAAATCTTCAACAAATGAAAAAAAGCGAAAAGCATGAAGAACGGCTGAAAAAATACAGACTATATGCCGAACTGCTGTCCGCAGTGCATAATCCTTCTTTCAAAGGAGCAAAAAGCATTATACTCCCTGATTATGAGGGTAATGATTTAGAAATCCCCTTAGATGAAAAGCTAAGTCTTATGGAAAACAGCGCTAAGTATTTCGAGAAAATCAAGAAAGCCAGAGAAGCACACAGGATTAACGAAAAAAGACAGCCCCTTTTAGAAAAACAGCTTAAAGAAACTAATAATCATTTAGATAGATTATTTAAAATAGATAATGTAAGGGAACTGGAAAAATTTAAAAAGGAATTAACCAAAAGACAAGGAATAATGGAAGACAGGGAATATACTAAATTCAGGGAATTTGACCTTGGAGAAGGCTGCATTCTATACGCAGGAAAAAATGCCGCAAACAATGACGTGCTGACCATGAAATTTGCCAAACCAAACGATATTTGGCTGCATGCCCGAGGCAGCGGAGGCTCTCACTGTGTTCTCAGACTTTCAGCTAAAGAACAAAAACCGCCTAAATACATTTTGGAAAAAGCGGCGCAGATCGCTGCTTATTATTCGCAGGCAAGAAATGCAAAATATACTCCCGTAGCATACACACAAAAAAAATATGTTCGTAAACCAAAAGGCGCCAATCCCGGCAGTGTTGTAATATCACGGGAAAATGTCATTATGGTCGAACCTAAACTCCCGGAATAACAAAAAGATATATCCATGTTTTGGGAAAATCACCCAAGGGAATGATTATTTTTAGGAAGATTTGCCAAATCATTGAGAAAAAAACGTAATGTAAATGAAAAACCGTAAGAGACCCCACCCCTGCCCTACCCAAGGGGAGGGAGCAAGAACGTTGAATACCCTCCCTTTGGGGAGGGTTAGGGTGGGGCATAAAAAAGAATAAACAGATGAAACAACCATGATTTTGGGAAAACACATAAGGGTATGATTATTTTAAAACTATGCGTCGTCATTGCGAGCAGCGCTAAGCAATCTCTAAAAATCTACTGATGGTTGGAGATTGCTTCATCGCTTCGCTCTTCGCAATGACTTAACGGTAGAAGAAAAAGATGTCCAACATCTGGCAGATGTTGGACATCTGAAGCGGTAAGTAAAAATAAACAAAAAGAAATATCCTTATAAAAAATCAATTGTTATTGTCTGCGTCTAATTTTTTATTAAATAGGACAAATACATTTTTTATCTACAAATTGCTGCATAAAAATGACGCTACTAAAGAAAATTTTTCTGATTATTATTATTTCAGCATCTTTTGTTTCTAAATTGTCAGCCCAGCCCGGGATGACAAAAGACAGAAGTCTTTATTATGATTACGGGCAGGATTTCTATATTGAAACGCATTTCCTTCCGTCAGAGGAACCTGACTCAATGAAAGTACTCATCTTTTACCGCCTCGCCAATGAGATGCTTATTTTTAATAAAAATCAGGATGCTTTTGATATAAAACGCCAGTTCCTTGCCCCTTATAAGGTAAATGTGGAATTTAAAGACGAGGACAATATCATAAGAGAAAGACTGAGCAGAGAGGATACGATTTTTGCGGAAAGTTATGAAGAATCAAGATCAAAAGAAATTTTCCGGTACGGCTTTTTCTCGTCAAAATTAAAAGCCGGCTCTTATAAATGGTATGCGGATGTTTATGATAAAGATAATAAGACTCTTACCGATATTAAACCGGAGGAAACCCGTGTTTATACATGGTTCTCAGAGGAAACAGAAGGCACTCCCTTATTTATGAAGCGCTCGGATTACGATAAGGACATTTACAATCCCTTTTACTTAGATGGTAATCTTGCATTTAAAACGAACAATGCTTTCGCTTTTATTCCGGTTTCATTTAGAAATCAGAACAAAAGGTTTTCCTATGAGATCATTTATCTTGAGGCGGACAATGAAAACCGACCCTGGGGAGAATATAAAAACGCTTCCGGTATGATTAAGCCCGTTTCCGGTAAGACCATTAAAATTGAAAAAGCTTATGAAAAAAAGCCGCCTGATGTTTCATTTACTGATATGAAATTATCAAATAATGAGCTGCGGGCAGGCTTTCTGTTGATTGATATGAAGGCTGAAGAACTCATCCCCGGGAAATATAAAATGAAGATTTCGGAAACAGCTTCGGATGATTCAAACGTTTATACATTTCAGGTCTTATGGGAGGATATGCCCTTGTCTCTCAGAAATCCCGAATACGCCCTCGATATGATGTATTATATTTTAACTGAAGAAGAATATGACAAACTCAATGAAGGGGATTATGCAGATAAGTTTATTAATATTTTGAATTACTGGAAAAAGAAAGACCCTACTCCCGGTACAGAATACAACGAAGCAATGGCTGAGTATTTCAAACGGGTCGATTATGCTTTTTTCAATTTTCAGACCCCCTCGAGACAAGACGGTGCAAAAACGGAACGCGGAAAGATATATATCCTTTACGGGAATCCCGAGGACACCGAAAGAATACTTAAAAGCGGAAAGGCAACAGAAATATGGACTTATGATAATATAAACAAAGAATTCATATTTGAAACACAGCCGGCGGGCGATTTTAAGCTAAAAGAAATCAAGGATATTGACAAATAGAAAGCGCAGTCCGTTGAGTATCCCCTCTTGAGAGGGGATTAAGGGGTGTGTTCCTCATTCGTAAGATTCTGAAACAAGTTAAGAATGACAACACTAATATTTTTTCAACTCACTCAAATAATCATCCCCTTATGTGATTTTCCCAAAATCTTGGATGTTTCATCTGTTTATTTTAAGCCCCACCCTAACCCTCCCCAAGGGGAGGGAACTACATTTTTTATTCTCCCTCCCCTTGGGGAGGGGCAGGGGTGGGGTCTCTTCCGGTTTTTCATTGCACTACGTTTTTTTCTTCAATATAAGGCAAATCTACCTAAAATAATCATCCCCTTGAGTGTTTTCCTTATCATAGGTGTTTCATCTGTTTATTTTTTTACTTATACAATCATAATTTTAGATTCTATATGTAATTGAAGAATTATTGAAAAAGATATTTTCAATAATTTCATTAAATATATTTGATTAATACTTTCTTTTTGATTATCTTAATAAGATTAGCTTTGACTAAAAATTGAAAATGGATATATTATGAAGAAATTATTATTAATATTATCGCTGATAACCTTTGCGGCATGTACTGAAGAGAAAATAATACAACCCGAAGAAGAACCTTTAAAGCGGCTTGTAATAATCACCGATTTTGAAAAAGGCTCTGCTTTTGCAATAATCTTGCTCGGAGCTTTAGAAAGAAGTTTTCCCGAGGTTGAAACGGAATTTATAACCGCTCCCCCCTTTGACGTTTACGAAGCATCCTACCTCCTTGAAAAGGCGGCGGAGGAATACCCGAAAGGTACATATTTTGCTGCCATTGTCGGCACCGGAGTGGATAATAAAGTTATTATTTTTGAGAAAGACAGCAGCCGTTTCCTCTGCCCGGACAACGGAATTGCGTCACGGGTTACAAGAGAAGATACTGCCCGTTTCTATTTTGTCGAAAATGAGGCATATCTTGGCGGAACATGGGATGATCTTTCATACACCGAATTCTACAAAAATGCCGTTCTGGCACTTTTAAGCGTTTATGATATAAACAGCTTCGGTGCCGAAAACACCGATCCTCTCAAACTTAATATCGTAGATGCAAAAGTAGAAAACGGAGAAATAACGGGACAGGTACTCTTCCGGGACAATTTCGGCAACTGCAATACAAATATCAATGATAATCTTATGAATGACATATTTAATGAAGGTGACCTTGTCAGGATTAAATACGGAAAAGAAACATTTTTTATTAAATACGGAACATACTATAGTTCAGTAAAAACCGGAGAGAATGTTTGCTTTGTTAATTCAGGGAATATGTTAGAAATTGCAGTGAATTACGGCAGTTTCAGCGAAAGGTATAATATTACGGCAGGAGGAGTATTCACAATGACAAAGGCGGAGGTAAAACTTGCCGTTTTAATGTACAACGAATCTTCTGTGGCAGCCGAAATAAAAGAAGGAATGTTAAACGAAATGGAGAACAGGGGATTTATTGAAGGAAAAAATCTCTCTGTAACAATAAAAAACGCCGAAGGAGAAAACAGCGCTCTTAATACATTTGCCAAAGAGCTTTTATCTGAAAATCCCGATATTTTTGTTTCAATCTCCACTCCTGCCTCTCAGGCTGGGGCTTCTGCCATTCCCGAAAACATACCTCTTATTTTCACTTATGTAACGGATCCTGAAAGCGCCGGACTAATGAGCATGAGAAAAAACATTTCAGGCTTGTCCGACAGAACGAATTTTACTGAATATCTCGATTTTGTCAATACTCTTTTGCCTGAAATACAAACTGCGGGAAATATGTACAGCAGTGCAGAGGCAAATTCCGTTTTTGCTAAGGCTCAGTTTGAAAAATACGAAAGTTTTTATCCCTTTGATATTATTTTCGAGGATGCTCCTTCCAAAAATCATTTTTACAACGCATACAGCAGTTTAAAGATAAATGAAATGGATGCTCTGCTGATAGCAGCAAACAACGCTGCTTCGGACGGAATGAAAGACCTCGTGATGATGTGCAATGCCGATGATATTCCCCTCATAGGAGACAGCTACGAACATGCCAGAGACGGAGCATTGGCTGCCATTTCGGTTGACTATGAAAAACTTTCCGAATCCACCGGAGAAATGGTATCGGGAGTAATTCTCGGAAAGCCTCTTTCCGATGAGCCGATACGCTACTTTAGCACGGACTTGACAGCAGTAAACAAAAAAACGGCAAAAAACATCGGCTTCACTTTTCCCGAAGAGATACTGGAGAAGGCTGTGTATATTTTTGAGTAAGCCAAAGCATACTTCTTTGGCGGGCTTTATTAGCTCCATTCTTCTCATAGAATGAAACGCAGGGTACAACACAGCCCAAAAGGGAAAGACACCTTCTGAGTGCAAACCAAGGCATCTTTATTTTTTTTCTTTTAAAATAATAGTTTGAAAATACTTATCAAGCCATGCGGTCATTAGTTCACGATAATAATGGTAATCTTCCGGCTGAATTGATTTTTTATCTATATATATCTTCCTGTAAATTTTTACTTTACCGATGCCTGTTTCAATAGTGTTGAATGTTTTGCCTAAATTATTGACTACTTCTACCGATCTTTTATCTTGAGCAAACTCCATGCTTTCCGGCATGTTGAACTCAAAAATGTATTCCTCGTTAATACTTCTGCCCAAATCGAGCGGAGTGTCTCTTTCCGCCTGAGTAAGCGTTAGATTTGAATTTATCAATGATTCCGGCGGATATGGAAGTTTCACAACATGCAGATATCCCCCTGCTGCTTTAGTTTTTCCTGCTTTAATATCCAGATTTCTTTCAATGGCGTTTTGTCCATATTGTAAATACCCTTTCTTAACATTTGCGGAATCATAACCGTATAATTGATAATTCTTTATAAGAATATTTTCAAATTCTTCGCTGCTGAATGCCGGAATGTATTTTCCGCTAATCTTTAAAAAAACAGATGCAATGATCTCATTTTTATCGGTAATTTCCCCAATGCATGACTGAAAGAGCTTATCCGGCATAGCGCTGCCTGCTTTTTGAAACATATTTCTCAGAGAACTTTTATCTTTGAGACCTCCGGCAAAAATGGTATGTTGTTTTTCATTGGGATTAAGATAGTAAAGAATGCCATCGTATTCAAAAACAACAACAGGAGAATGAAAACAGAGCATGTTCTCAAAGCCGTTATTACTTCTATCGGCAAGTAAATCAATATCACATTTAATACCCGCTTCCTCAAGCAGCGCCTTGAGAAGCACTGCCCTGTCGAGTTTTGTACCTGATGCTGTTTTAAAAGTATAATCAGCCGTAGATGGTTTATATCCCGAGTATTTCAGCTCGCAGTGTGATAAATTGAAAGAATTATGGATGTAGTCATTCAAAGCGGCAGCTTTTTCTAATGCGCCGGGTATTTTTTCTGTAATTTCCATTATTTTCTTTTTTGCCTTATCATTTAAAGTAAAAAGGTTTTCATCGGAAAATATGTGTTTTTCCGAATCACCTTCCTGCAATGTAGAAAAGCTGATGAAAGGAAGAAATTCTTCGAGTGGCGGCTGATTCTGTTCGTCCGGTACTAAGTCAATATTTTCAATATTCCAAGAATATATTTTTTGTTTGCCGCTTCCAGTCAAAGACGGTTTAAAATCTGTATTGTAACTTAAATTCATACTGGCAGGAATTCTTGCAACTACTTCCATTTTTTCAATCGGGCTTCTACCCCCGATTGATATCAAGCCGCATAAGCCGGGCAGAAAGCCCGCTTTCGTTTCTATTGTATATTCCAAATCAACAACTGCTCCGCGCTCAAGTCCTGCATGTGTAATAACCATTTCACGGAGATGAAATAATTCCGTGTCCTGACCAGCACATCCCGGTAATACTTCATTGAAAGCGTTTGGCGGAGAATCTACAGTGCTGCCGTCTTTCATGGTTGTGGCGGATTTAGTTACTGTGAGCTTCTGCCATTTAGGATTGTAAAAAACAAAAGTTTCGCCGTAAGCTCTGTTAACGGCAAAGTATGTTTCATATTCCAGCCTGTGAGAATATTTAAAAACAGTCGAGCCGTCTGCATTTAATATATATTCCATTCTGACATTTTTATAAACGGCATCAGATTCTTTTGAAAAAGCCTCGCAGTAATATGAAAGGGTTAATAATAGAGCTAAAGAAAAAACTAAGATTCTGCTTGATTTAAAATTCATGATTTATCTCCTATTTTTCCAATATTATTTTTGAGTTCATAAGTTTTTTTCTTTCTGCCAGAGCAGTGCGGAATGAGACCCAGTCTTCAGCATTGTATAGTCTTTTTTCCATAAAGTGTTCTGCACTTAAAACGAGCTCATCACCGCTTAATTTGTATTCTGCGGAAAAAGAAGCGCTGTTTTCATCTTTGACAGTTTCAAAAGTGGGAATTTCAAACGGCTTATAACCTTCTGGCAATTCCATAGTTTCATTTATATTTACTTTTTTTGAACACCGTACCCTGAAGCCGTATTCCCTGTTTTCAAGAGAAATATTTGTACTCAACTCAGGCGAGAAGAGCCTGTCATCAAAGGGATTCAGAGCAGAAAGAGGCGTAAAAATCATTTTTCCGTCTGCATAAACTGCATACTCCGGTATTTCAAACTCAAGCTCTATCTTCATCGGCTTAGATATGTCAACCGGATGAACATAACTGATATTGCTGACTTTTGCAGCCGGAAACTTTTCCGAAAAATATGACGGTATTGTTTCTTCCCATGAAGAACGATAGCTGCGCGAAAAAGCTCTTCGGATAAGAGCGTCGGACTGTCCCTCCGCTTCGAGAGTAAGTCTTCCTTTTAATGTGCCGTCCAATGACAACCCTGATTTAACATTGAGCTTCCAGTAATGATTTTCAGGCGGAGAAATAGGAGTTGTTTTTAAATCGGAGCCTTCGGGTATTCCCATCAGGTACTGCTGCTGCTGTTCTGCACTCGACCAAAGCTCACGGACGCCCGGCACCCATGTAGGATCGAGCAGTATCCATTTTCCGTTTTTAAGCTTTGCAACGGTTACGCTGTGGTTAAACTGATCTGCGGGTATTTTTTCAATGCGGGAGCCTGCCATTGTCATAGCAGGGTAGGATTCAAAACCTGCCGCTCTCAGCATAGTAACGAGCATACCCGCTTTGTCTTTGCATACTCCGCACCTGTCGGAAAAAGTCATTGCTCCCGGATGAAGCGTATATCCCTCGCCTTTCCCCATAGAAATACCGGAGTAGCGTATTTCCTCCGCCACCCAGTGTGTTAAAATCTTTATTCGCTCTATTTCGTCATCAACACCTTCAAGAAGTGCATCAGTCATATTCTGCACTTCGGGAGTAACCTCAAAACTGCCAAAATCTTCGTTTACCCCGTAAAACCATAATGATTTCGCTTTCCAGTCGGGAGATGTCGAAAGAAGAAGTTTTGGAGCAACATCCGATGCAGCAACCATATCGGATTCACCCTTAAAGGGCGCCATATCTTTTTTCGTCCAGCAGTAAAGAGTTTTGCCGGAGTCAGGTTTCATATCAGTGCCTATTTCCTTATTCTCAGAAACCTTTTTATGAGGGTTTATCAGCACTTCTGCTTCTTTTCTTTTGTTTTCACCGAAAATAACTTTTGACTCGGCGCCGCCGTTGTAAAACCTGAACTGCAGCGGCTTACCTGACGGCATTTCCACACAATACGTTTTTTCCAGAGTGTGGTTTGACACCCAGAAGGGCACTATGTCATAAAAATGACCACGCATTGGAGGTATAAATCTTTCATCTTCGTTTTCATCCAAAAGAAGTGCGTAGGTAAAGCCTTTTCGCATTGTGATTATTTCAACGGCATCTCCCGGCTCGAGCCTGCCGAATTGTATTGTCTTATTGCGGGCGCCCCAGTATATCATCCTTGCAGGTGCAGGATAGTCAAAAATATTGTCTTTCTTTATTTCAATTACTTTTCCGCTTTTGCGATAAATTTTTGCGGATAATACTTCAATATCTGCTGAAAGAGGATCATAGTTCAAGTTCACAGAAGCATATATTTTTGCGCCGAGAGGCGTTAAAATTTTGACCAGCTTATGCTCCCTTGCATAACTGAGCCCGCTTTCTTTCACGCGAACATAAGAGCTGTCATATAAAACCAATACTCTTGATCCGGGATACTTCTCGGCGCAGCCTGATGAATTTATAAGTGCCCTGTTTATATCTTGAGCGCTTAAGCTGCCGAAAAATAAAAAAATTATGAAAGTAATCAGTGCAGTTCTCTTTGCCATGCGGAATTCCTCAAAATGTGTAAAATCAACAATCTCTTTGTAAAAATATGGTTAAAAGTCAATTAACAAAGATAAAAAACTTTCCGTTTATGAAAAAAATCTTTAATACTCCTGAGATGTTTTTCCGGCACGCAGGTTCAACGGGCGAACACCCAGGAAAGATGAGCAAAAATGTAGGGGCAGACCGGCGTGTCTGCCCTGTATTATGGGCGAACGAATAATAATATGGGCGAACACGCAGGTTCAATGGGCGAACACGCAGGTTC
>CAZOBD010000006.1:0-35505 GCA_964577665.1 uncultured Hyphomicrobiales bacterium | reverse complement strand
GAACGAATAATAATATGGGCGAACACGCAGGTTCAATGGGCGAACACGCAGGTTCGCCCCTACAATAACAGAGAAATTAATATGAGGGATATACCTAAGATGTGGAGTTTATCTTAAGGCAGTAGCATATTTAGACTATCCTATATTATTAATTTTATATTAAAAAAATCAATTTATATAATTTTCAAGAGATTAGCGCCAATAATTCGTTCTTTAATTCTTTTATATATAAGTAAGTTTTGAAATGTTGTCATACTTAAAAAATAATGTCATGATGATATTGATTCGGCATTCATTTTTTGTCAAGAAACATCAATAATGGAAAACGTGTAGGACACGGTATAACCTTTTGATTGCTTTTATGACAACTTTTTTAATGTATCATTTTTATTAAATAACTTAGGGAGGAACCTTATGGGACAACAAGCACGCAGTATTTTGAAACTCGATACCGACAAGCTGATTGAAATGCTTAACGAAGCTCTGGCTGAAGAATGGCTGGCTTATTACCAGTACTGGGTTGGTGCAAGGATGATGGAAGGACCTATGAGAAGCGATATCGAGCCTGAACTGCTTGTTCATGCGGATGAGGAGCTTAACCATGCCGTTATGATCGTAGAAAGAATCATTCAACTCGGAGGAACACCCGTTCTCAATCCTTCTGAATGGACAAAGCTGGCAAAATGCGACTATCAAGAACCTAATGATCCCTACGTAGAAGAAATACTAAAGCAGAATCTTTCTGCAGAGCGCTGCGCTATTAAACGCTATCAGGAGATTGCCGATTTCACCGACGGAAAAGACCACACTACTTACAAAATAGCAACTCAGATTCTTGACGACGAACTGGAACACGAAGAAGATATTGAAAGCTGGATGGACGATTTTAAACGCATGAGAGATGACATAAAAAAACTCAGGATGTAACTGCCTTGAAGTTTTCTTAAATTATTAGAGAATAATATGATGTCCGGTATATACATTATCGGACATTTTTTTTATAATACAAATGCGGGTGCAGTAATGTAGTCTGCCTCGCTTTCCGAAAAGTTTTCCGCTTCGCCGGCATTTATAAACTTTTCGTCAATATCCTTTCATTTGCTGCAAGTTATGATAAATGTCTCTATATATTAAATATTTCTATTCGTAAGTACCGGAGCTTGAAAATGTACTTTGCTTCATATTTATTTTCAGATTATCGCTCCTCCCTATTAAAAGTCCGCATCTGCAAAACACTTTATCATCTTTTCTAATACTGTAATCTTTAATAATCCTTTTATGCCATACTCGCAGAACCCTGCCTTTGCCGACTTTTCTATATTTAAATATTTTCTTTCCGCAGTTTGTGCATTTTATAGTAAGCATTTATCAAATAGAGTTTAATGATAGAAATTCTCTGAGTTATATTGACCCTTATTAGAAAGAAGTCCGACACTTTTAAAGTATCGGACTTCTAAGATAAGGAAGTATTCAGTGTGAAAAAGTGCAGAGCTTAATAATGGCTCTATTCCTTATCATCAGCCTCTTTTTTCTTCTTAGTCATCTCAGATACTTTTCCGATAATATCCGGTATTTTATCTAATATGCCTTCGGGAATCTTGCTCTTACCGATATTGAGCAGATCCATTTCTCCGCCTTTCACAGTTAAAAATGCAATTGGCTCTATGCCTATACCGCCGCCGAGACCGCCGCCTTCGCCTGAACCTTTTTCCTGAGCGGATCCCTTGCCGTAGCCGCTTCCCAAGCCGATACCGACTTTAATAATCGGAATGACGGTGAACTCGCCCAATTGAAACTGCTCTCCGATTACTGTTTCGGTTTTTGCAAGAGAGTGGATGTGGTCGAGAAAGTTTTTGAGATTTTCGTTGAATTCCATAATAGCCTCCGAAAAATGGTAAAACAAGTTATTTGTGTTTAATGAAAAGAATTAAAGCCTGAATGCCTCTATATAGTAATATTTTCAATAATCTATACGGATAATTTAATATAAGTATATTCAAATAAAATTTTCCCGTAAAGTTTGGTTCGAAATTTATGCCCATTTGTTTCAAAAAATAAACTGTACCGTACAGTTTTGCATTCAAAGGATAATTACCCGTATCAAAAGTTATGTCAAATATTTTTACTTCAAATGATTTAACTATGTCTTTTAAAAACTCATTTCCTACAAATAATACTTTATAAAAAAAAATTGCCGGCAGAGATTTCTTTTTCTTGCTTTTATCTTTTTTATCTTTTTTATCTTCTTTCTTCTTTTTAACTCGTTTTTTTACTTTCTTTTTACGGCTTGAAACACTCTCAAGTAAACTGATTTTCTTTTTGAAATACAATATATTTAGCAAAATCTCAATATCATTGTCTTTCATATAAAAATTAGCTCCACCCAAAGAATGTACATTAAAGAAATAAAGATTGTCATCAGTATTAATCCTTAAAATAATTGGTCTGGTCAGCAGAAAAATCACTGCCGTAACCAAAACCGCCGCTATTATCAGAAGTATCATCATTTTGAGAAAAATGTCAACTGCAAGATACAATATAGTTTAAAAATTTGTTTTGTTCAATTTTATTTACGGATGTTGGTTTATTTGGTTTCGTATAATATTCATAAAAACGGCGCTTGCAGCAGCTACATTCAAAGAAGGCACATTGTCGGAAATAGGAATATAAAGTGTATGGGTGCTTACTTCGAGTATATCAGAGTCAATTCCTCTGCCTTCACTTCCGAAAACCAAAACACAATCTTTTTTAAAAATATACGAATTTATCGAGGCGGCATTATCAGAAATTTCACAAGAAATAACATCGGAGCGCGGTTTAAACTCACTAAGGCATGTAAATAAATCACCGGTTTCATAGATATCCAAATCGAAAACTGTTCCCATACTTACCCGCACTGCCCGCCGAAGATAAGGAGAAGATGTTTTTTTGTCGAAAATCAAAGAAGGAAACCCGAAAGCGGCACAGTTCCGCACTATTGAACCTACATTTTCGGAATTTACTATTCCGTTTAAAACCGCAATGGGAAAGCTCAGTTCGTAAATATTTTTTGGTTCGGGAATACATCCGACAGCCATTATGCCGCTATGAAGACGGAAGCCCACTATCCCGTTCATAAAATCCCGAGAAGCAAAATATCTTTTAGATTCGTCGGGTATTCTTTTTTTAATTAATTCTCCGAATTTCTCGTAATATTCACGCAATGCAAAAATTGAATTAACCTCAAGTCTGCTTTTCAAAAGCTTTTCCGTAACCTTTTCCCCTTCTGCAACAAATACCTTTTCCTGTTTGTGGCTGCCGGGAGTTTTTCTCAAGCTTCTATAAAGTCTTATCCTACTGTCGTTTATATCGGTTATTTCAATCATTTAAAAAAGATTTGCAATCAATATTTTCGCATTTCAATATTTTTTAGCAAAAAACGTTAAAAAATATCTGTAATATAAAAAAATATGTTAACATATTGAATTGTTTAACTTTTTCGGAGACGGCAATGAACGAAACTGCAGCGCCAAAAGCACAGGAATTTGAATATAAAGCTGAGATGAAACAGCTTCTTGACATTATTATCAACTCTCTTTACAAAAATAAGGAAATCTTCGTAAGAGAGCTTGTTTCCAACTCAAGTGACGCGCTGAATAAAGTCCGTTTTATGCGCCTGACAAACAGTGATCTGCCCGATGCCGACCTTGACCTGAAAATCGACATTAAGCTGGATAAAGATAAACAGACATTTACGATAGAAGACAGCGGTTCAGGCATGACTAAAGATGATCTGATAAATAGAATAGGTACGGTTGCAAGCTCCGGAACGCTTGAGTTTCTTAAAAACATGAAAAATGCCAAAGGCGAAGTTGACGCACAGCTTATCGGTCAGTTCGGTGTCGGCTTTTACTCGGTATTTATGGTTACCGATGAAATAACAATCGAAACAAAACACGCCGAACCCGGTTCTCAAGCCTATAAGTGGGTATCGAAAGGTAAAGATAAATTTTCAATAGAAGAAATTGAAAAAGAGAAGCGCGGCACTAAGATTTCATTTAAGCTGAAAGAGGATTATAAAGAATTCTGCGAAGACTGGAAAATAAAAGACATATTGAAAAGATATTCCAACTTTGTAGATTTCCCTGTTTATGTGAACGGTGAAGAAGTCAATACTGTTCAGGCGCTTTGGCATAAAAAGAAAGATGAAATAAAAAAAGAAGAACTTAATGAGTTTTACAAATTTGTAAGCGGCGATTTTCAGGAGCCGCTGGGGCATATACATCTTTCAATAGAAGGCACGGTCAGCTTTAAAGCGCTGGTTTTCATTCCACAGACAGCTCCCCCGATGATGTTTACCGATATTACAGAAAAATCTCTGCAGTTGTACTCCAAAAAGATTTTCATACAGGACGACTGCAAAGAGCTTCTGCCGGACTATCTGAAATTTGTAAAGGGAGTTGTAGATACCGAAGACCTCCCATTGAATGTTTCCCGTGAAGTAACACAGTCAAGCCCGGTACTTGCAAAAATAAAAAATGTATTAACCGGAAAAATTTTAGGTGTGCTTGAAGACTGGGCAGATAATGACCCGGGTAAATACGAAAAATTTTACAAACAGTTCTCTCCCATTTTCAAGATGGGTATAAATACCGATTACACAAATAAAGATAAAATAATCGAACTGCTCCGCTTCGAATCGACGGCAAAACCTGCCGGCGAATGGACATCCCTAAATGGTTATGTTTCACGTATGCAGCCCAATCAGAAAGAGATTTATTACATTTCCGGCGAACACAGAGACATTTTAGAAAGAAATCCCAATCTTGAGTATTTCAGGAAAAAAGATATTGAAGTGCTGTTTTTAACCGACCCCGTGGATATTTTTACGGTTCCTTACATAGGAGAATATGACAAAAAGCAGCTTAAATCAATAGATAAAGCTGAAATAGACATTGAAGACAGCGAAGAAGAGAAAACTGAAAAACTCGGAAAAGATATGGCTGTCAATCTTATAAAAGTTTTCAAAGATACTCTCGGCGATAAGGTAGAAGACGTCATCGAATCGAAAAGGCTGGTGGACTCCCCCGCCACTCTTGTTGCAGGAAAAGAAGGCATGGATCCTCACATGGAAAAAATGATGCGGTCTATGGATAAGAATTACTCCGGTTCAAAGAAAATTCTCGAAATAAACATGTCCCATCCGTTAATTAAAAATTTATCAAGAATATATATCGCAGATGCCGGCTCCAAAGTACTGAAAGACAGCATTATGCAACTATATGAAGGCGCTGTGCTGATAGCCGGAGACTTGAAAGACCCGGCCCAATTCGTGAAAAGAATGACAGGGTTAATGATAAAAGCTACTAATTAAGTCTATTCTCCAAAAATATTTTCAAATATTTTTTATAATATCTCGTTTTAAATTGGATAATGCTAAAGAACGGCATTTTTTCTTTAGTTTAGGATTAATAAGGTTATTTTAATGAAACTATCAGAGTTTAAATTTTCGCTGCCAAAAAATTCAATTGCACAAAAGCCCGCAGATCCGAGAGACACTTCCAAACTGATGCTTCTCGACAAAAACAAGGGTAAGACAAAAGATCATAATTTCAGAGATTTGATTAATATAATGAACAAAGGAGACTGCCTCGTACTTAACGAAACCAAGGTTTTTCCCGCAAGACTATACGGTCAAAAAGAAAAAACAAATGCCAAAATTGAAGTAATGCTTCTTCGCGAATTAAAAGCGGATGAAAGAATATGGGATGTACTTGTTGAACCTGCTCGTAAAGTGCGGATAGGAAATAAGATTTACTTCGACAATAACCAGTTTTACTGCGAAGTAATTGACAATACAACTTCCCGCGGCAGGACGGTCCGATTCAGTTTCGAGGGTAATCTCTTCGAAGTAATTGAAAGAATAGGCGAAATGCCTCTGCCGGAGTATATTAAAAGAGAATCTACCGAAAAAGACAAAAAATATTATCAAACGATTTTTGCCAACGATATCCATCTGGCATCGATAGCCCCTCCTACTGCCGGGCTGCATTTTACCGAAGACCTGCTGGAAAAACTTACTCAAAAAGGTGTCCGCATTGCCAAAATAGTGCTGAATATCGGTCAGGGCGTTTTCGAGCAGATAGAAGTAGAAGATTTGACTAAGCACCGGATGTATTCAGAGTATTTTGAAATATCTCTTGACGCTGCCGAGGCTATTAACAGATCATTAAAAAACAAAAAGAATGTATATGCAGTCGGCGCAAGTGTTGCCAGAGCATTAGAAGCATCCGTTCTTACATCAGGTACCGTAAAACCTAATAAAGGATGGACAGATAAATTTATTTATCCCCCCTATGATTTTAAAATAGTTACTAAACTAATAACTAATTTCCAGCAGTCTGCATCACCTTCGCTCTTGTTATCGGCAGCTTTTGCAGGAAAAGAAAATCTTTTTAAAGCTTACAAAAAAGCTATGAAAAGCAAATACAGATTCCTTGCATACGGCGATGCTGTCCTTATAGGATAGTACAGTTTATTATAAAGCGTTTTTTATATTTCAAAAGTTGTGAACAAATGTGAAAAACCTAAAAGTTAAACCTTGTTCACGAATGCAGTTTTATCATTGTGTATTGATGCAGGTTGAGCGAAACTGACTCACTACTTCGCCAAAAAAATCTTAAGCGCTAATTTCTTTCCCGATCTTCGTTTTCTTTTTTTATATTTGCCTAAAATTTTTTACCAATAATAAATTTGAAAATGGAAACTATAGTTATTCTTGATTTCGGATCGCAATATACACAGCTAATAGCAAGAAAAGTGCGTGAATGCGGTGTTTACTGCGAAATTCATCCTTTCACTATAAAAGAAAATGAGCTAAATGCAATTAATCCCAAAGGTATAATCCTATCCGGCGGACCAAGCAGCGTATATTCAAAAGGCGCTCCTATTCCCTCTTTCAATGTTTTTAAGCAGGATGTGCCAGTTTTAGGTATTTGCTACGGCTTGCAGCTTCTTGCTTTTCAAAATGGAGGAACAGTAGATAAAGCTGCCCGCCGCGAGTACGGCAGAGCAGAGCTAATCATAGACAATAATGAGGATATGTTTCAAGGGATTCCTCAAAAAACTACTGTTTGGATGAGCCACGGGGATGCTTTGGCAAAAGAACCTGAAGGATTTGAAATAATAGCACATTCTGAAAATTCACCTATTTGCTCAGTTCGGTCTGAGGATAATAGAATATTCGGAGTACAGTTTCATCCCGAAGTGCATCACACCGAAGATGGCAAAGCCATGCTTAATAATTTTTTGATTAAGGTATGCAGCTGCAAAGCTGATTGGAATGCTGCCTCTTTTGTGGATTCCACTGTGGAAAAAATAAGAATGCAGGCAGGCAGCGATGAGGTTCTGCTTGCTCTCAGCGGCGGAGTCGATTCCACCGTTGCCGCAGTGCTTCTGAATAAAGCTGTTGGAAATCAGCTTCACTGCGTGCATATCGATTCGGGACTTATGAGGCAAAACGAAAGCAAACAAATATATGAACTTTTCAAGGAATCATTTGAAATTCCGATAGAAGTAATTGACGGTGAGAGCATATTCCTCACCCGCCTTAAAGGAGTAATTGATCCTGAACAGAAACGTAAAGTAATCGGCAAAACATTCATCGATTTATTTGAAGATGCAGCCAAAAAATACAAAAATGTGAAATATTTAGCTCAAGGCACTCTTTATCCAGATGTAATTGAATCAGTATCTGTTAAGGGACCCTCTGCAACTATTAAGTCGCACCATAACGTAGGCGGTCTGCCTGATAAGATGAATCTTAAGCTCATAGAACCTTTCCGCGAGCTTTTCAAGGATGAAGTACGCTCTGTTGGTAGAGAGCTTGGTGTACCTGAGTGGTTTATCGGCAGACATCCCTTCCCTGGTCCCGGTCTGGCAATAAGAATTCTCGGTGAAATCACTAAAGAACGGCTGGAAATACTTCGTAAGGCTGATGCATTCTACATCGAAGAAATTCAAAAAGCAGGTTTGTATGACGAAATATGGCAGGCATTTGCGGTATTGCTGCCCGTACAGAGCGTCGGCGTTATGGGCGACGAACGAACTTACGAATACACTGCCGCCCTCCGTGCCGTAACAAGCGTGGACGGCATGACGGCAGACTGGTACAACTTCCCTCCTGCCGTCCTTGCAAAAATCTCAAACAGAATCATTAACGAAATACGCGGTATCAACCGGGTAACTTATGATATTACGAGTAAGCCGCCGGGGACTATTGAATGGGAGTGATATTCAATTACGAATTTCTATTATTCTTTTAAGAAAACAATATGAAAACAAAATCGTTTCTGGAAATATGAAATATAGAATTAAAATAATGGAATCTGACGAAGGCTTCGCTGTCTGGTGCGAAGACCTTCCGGGATGTTTTTCTCAGGGAGAAACAGAGAATGAAGCTATTCAAAATATAAAAATCGCCATTGAAGAATACTTAGAAGCAAAAGAAGCCATAAAAAGCAAAGAAAAATCTATCTTTCTTGAGGTATAAATGCCAAAGCTTCCCGGGATAAATCATTTGAATGCTGTCAGAGCTTTTGAGAAAGCGGGTTTCTGGATTCTAAGGCAGGGTAAACATATCATTATGACAGACGGTGAAAGAATAATAACAATACCGAGAAGCAATCCCGTAAATGCCTTTACCATGGGTGGTGTCGTGAAATCATCCGGCATTTCAATTGAAAGATTCAAGGAACTTCTGTAAAATATTCTTTTTTTTGAATATTATACATTTGCATTTTTTTTCTTTATGTTATAACTTACAAGCCGTTGGGGACGATTGAGTGGGAGTAGATTCAATTACGAATTACGATAAATAACTATAATTTTTTAGTAGAATGAAGAATAAAAAAAATAATTAAGGAAAAACTCATTTTTTTACATATCTTGAAATAATTTTTCAAAAAACAGCGGGATTGAAATGACTATTGTTACTCCTTTTTTCTTATATTAGTGTTGTAATACAAAACAGGAGTAAGAAATGGCTGAAAAAAAAGGCAGAATACTTTGGATAGACGATGAAATCGAGCTTTTAAAGCCGCATATAATCCTTTTAGAGCAGAGAGGTTACGAAGTGGAAACCGCCACCAACGGCGAAGATGCCGTCGAAATGGTGCGGGACAGGCACTTCGGCTTGATTTTTCTGGACGAGACTATGGTCGGCATGAGCGGTTTAGACACTCTTCCCGTCCTTAAAGAAATTGACCCGATAACACCCGTTGTAATGGTTACTAAGAATGAAGCCGAAAGCCTTATGGAAGAAGCTCTCGGCAGCAAAATAGACGATTACCTCACCAAACCGGTCAATCCTGCTCAGATCTTAGCCGCATGCAAAAAATTCCTTGAATCAGTACGCATTACCGAAGAGCGTCTTACGCAGGATTACCTGCAGGGCTTCAATGAAATACGTATGAGGATGATGGACCGTTTGGAATGGGACGACTGGAAAGACATTTATGACAGGCTGGTAAAATGGTCTATGGAGCTCGACCGCCATCCCGAACTCGGTTTCTTAGAAACATTGGAAGACCAGTGGCACGAGTGCAACACCCAGTTCTCAAAATACATCGAGGACAATTACCAATACTGGGTGCAAAATGAAAAAGACGAAGACACTCCCGTAATGTCTCCGCATATTAACGACAAATACCTTCTCCCACTTTTAAAAACTGGCAAGCCGACAGTGTTTTTCGTTATCGACTGCCTCCGGGCAGACCAGTGGTATGTAATGCAGGAAATGCTCACCCCCTATTTTTCATTCGATTTGGATTACTACATGGGCATTATTCCGACTGCCACTCCTTATGCAAGAAATGCTATTTTTGCAGGTCTCTTCCCTATCGACATACAGAAGTATTATCCTCAATGGTGGGCAGGTGAGCCAAACGACGAATCTCACAAGCAGAATGCTTACGAAAAAGAACTTTTAGAAGAATATCTCAAGCGGAAAAGAATAAAACTAAAGCAGGATTTAACTTACCTCAAGATACATGAAACAGATTTCGGCAAGCGTGTTGAAAGCGACATAAAGCGCCTCGGAAAAAGACATCTGACTGCAATAGTCGTAAACGCAGTGGATATGATTGCCCACAGCCGCTCCGATTATGCCATATTAAAAGAAATAGCACCTGATGAAGCAGCTTACCGCTCGTTGACTCGCTCATGGTTCCAACATTCATCGCTTTACGGTATGCTCAGGCGCCTTGCAGAGATGAAAGACGTACAGATACTTCTTACAACAGACCACGGTTCTATTCGAAGCATGAGAGGCGTGAAAGTGATAGGCGACAGGGAAACCACCACCTGTCTTCGCTATAAATTCGGCAGGAATGTTAAAGCGGACGAACGCCATGCCATACAGTTGAAAGACCCGCGAGATTTCAAACTTCCCAAAGCTGGAGTAACCGTAAATAATATTATTGCTAAGGAAGATTACTATTTCGTTTATCCGACGGATTATCACCACTATCTCCAGCGGTACCGCGACAGTTTCCAGCACGGCGGCGTCTCGCTCGAAGAAATGGTTATCCCTGTAGTAAAGCTGAAACAACGTTAACTCATGCTGTTTAATTCCATTGAATTTGCAATATTTCTGCCGGTTGTCTTTTTTCTTTACTGGGCAATCGGCAGAAAAAAAATTCGCCTGCAAAACGGTTTTCTTATTGCTGCAAGCTATCTTTTTTACGGATGGTGGGACTGGCGTTTTCTATCGCTGATTATCATAAGTTCTGCTGTTGATTATTTCGTAGGAATTGCTCTGTCAAACGAAAAAGAAAAAAGCAAAAGAAAACTTCTTTTGTTTACAAGCCTTATTGTTAATCTCGGGTTTCTCGGCTTTTTCAAATATTTCAATTTCTTTGCGGATAATTTTGCTCAGGCTTTTACCCTTTTCGGTATGCAGTTCGATCCGGTTAGGTTGAACATAGTTCTGCCTGTCGGCATAAGTTTTTATACATTTCAGACCTTGAGTTATTCAATTGATGTTTACAGAGGTCAGATGCCTGCAAAAAAAGACCCGCTTGCCTTTTTTGCTTTCGTCAGTTTTTTCCCACAGCTCGTTGCAGGTCCGATAGAGCGGGCGGCAAATCTGCTCCCTCAGTTTTTAAAAGAAAGAAAATTTGATTATAAATCTGCCGTTGACGGCATGAGGCAGATTCTCTGGGGTTTATTCAAAAAAATCGTAATAGCGGACAACTGTGCAGTGTATGTCGATCAGATATTCGGGAACAATACCGATTTTTCTGGCAGTACATTGATGCTCGGAGCTGTTTTCTTTGCTTTTCAGATATACGGTGATTTCTCGGGATACTCAGACATAGCCATAGGCACGGCAAAACTTTTCGGCTTCAACCTGATGCGGAACTTCGCCTTTCCCTATTTTTCACGTGATATTGCCGAATTCTGGCGGCGGTGGCATATTTCACTTTCTACGTGGTTCCGCGATTATCTGTACATTCCTCTCGGCGGCAGCCGCTGCGGCACAGGCATGAAAGTAAGAAATACATTCATTATTTTCATAGTAAGCGGCTTCTGGCACGGGGCAAACTGGACATTCATCGTTTGGGGAGCGCTTAACGCCATATATTTCATGCCTTTGCTTTTAGCGAAAAAAAACAGAATACACACAGGTAATGCAGCGGAGGGAAGAATACTCCCAAATTTAAAAGAAGTCCTTCAGATTAGTTTTACTTTTTTCATTACCAATATAGCATGGGTATTTTTCAGGGCGGAAAGCGTCAGCCATGCTCTGGAATATTTAGGCGGGATTTTCAGCCCGGATTTTTTCACAATACCTGAGTTTTTACCCTTAGAGCTTTTTATTTTCATAGGTATTATGCTTGTATCAGAATGGCTGCAGAGAAACAGGCAGCATCCGCTTGAGTTTAATGGAATGAAAATACCGGTTTATCTCAGATATGCAGTTTATTACGGCATAACTCTGATTATCTTCTTATTCGGCGGCAGCCAGCAGCAGTTTATTTATTTTCAATTTTAGGAAAAACATGAAATAATAAAAACATACTTACATTTTTATTGAAAAAAGATGTCCAGCATCTGGCAGATGTTGGACATCTGAAGAGGAAATTAAAAAATAAACAGAGGAAAGTGAAAGCAAATATAAACATATTACAACAATGAAAAAATTTGTCGTCAGAACATTGCTATCAGTTTTTTTTCCGCTAATAATATTAGCCGGAACAGAAATTCTTCTTCCGTTGAATACTTTTACATTCCGTGCATGGGAATCTTTGATTGTGAAGACGTCTGAAGTATTTTACGGCACATTTTATTATGAAAAGAAGCTTGAGATGACCGAACAGGGAGATTTAGCTCATCACACAAAATTCGCCGTCGAAAAAAAAGTAAAATGGCAGACCGATAAACTCGGCTTCCGAAATGATGTCTTCAAAAAAAATCCCGAAATACTGCTTATCGGTGATTCTTTCATTGCGGGTTCTGCATTGAGTCAGGAAAACACACTTTCGGAACTAATCAATATAAAAACAGGCAAATCTGTTTACAGCACAGCCCCATACGGACTGAACACTCTTTTCAAAATGTTTAACGACGGCACGCTTGAAAAACCTGATATTCTTATAATGTCTTATGTGGAAAGAAATATAAAAGATTTCGGTCCGCTTCCCTGCACAAATTCAAAGACTTTTATGAAAGACCTGCAGTTAAACGGCATATTCAAATTTTTCGCAGAGCAGTTCGATAAGGTATCCAAGTTGAGCAGCCTAAATTATCTAAAGGCAAGGCTCTCAGGAAGCACCGGAAGAGGTAAACAATCTCCCGTTAATGAAAATTTCTTTTTCTTTGAAGGCAAAGATGCTTTCATTTCTCCCGATTCTGCAGAAAAGTGTGCAGAATTGATTTTATCCTATCAAAACTATTTCAAATCAATTGGAATTGATTTTATTTTTATACCCCTTCCTAATAAAGAAACTGTTTACTACGAATTAGTACCTTTTGAAAAGCAGCCGGATTTTTTGGATTCACTGCATTTTTATCTTACAAAAAAAGGAGTTAGAACAATAAACACTAAGGAATTATTTGATTTTTGGAAGAATGAAGGAGCAGAACTGTATCATTCTGACGATACCCATTGGAATAAAAACGCAGCAAATATCCTTTCGGATGAAATAATTGAGATATTGAAATGAATTCGGGATTCTAATTAAGATTCAATTCCCGCTCTTGCTGTAACGCCTGATGAATAATAATGTTTTCTTTCCTGCATTTCTGTAACGAGGTCAGCCTTAGAAATAATTTCTTCGGGGCAGTATCTGCCTGTAATAATCAGCTCTACATTTTCAGGTTTTAGATCTATTAATTCAAGAATTTCTTCCGTTTTAAAAAGCTTGAAATATATTGCTACACATGCTTCATCCAATATGATTATATCATATTTTTTGGCAGACATTTGCTTTTTTGCTTTTTCCAGTCCTTTTTTTGCTCTTTGAATATCCTTTTTCGAAGGATTTTTCTGCTTGATCACAAAATCATCTTTGCCGAACTGCTCTATGGTTATCCAAGGTTCAAGGGGCTTCAGGCTGAACACTTCATTGTAAGGGTATTCTTTCATAAACTGTGCAATATAGGTTTTCAATCCTGCACCTGCTGCACGCACAGCCTGCCCGACAGCAGCAGTTGACTTGCCTTTTCCGTCTCCTGTATATACTTGTACGTATCCTTTTTCAAGTTTTCCCATTTTTTTCTTACTTTTCTTAACCTGATTGATTAATTTTGCTTTTATGAAAAATAATTTTTAATCTAATAAAAATTGCATTAAAAAATAAATAAAAATGGAGATAATTATGAAAAAAATATTATTCTTATTAGTTCTGAATATTATTTTATCGAATAATGCCTCAGCTTCTGATTTCAATAAATATTTCAAAGACAAAACCTTGCGCATTGATTATTATATGATAGGCGATGCAAAATCCAATGAGATTGTGCCGGATAAAATATACGAGTACGGCATTTGGGCAGGCAGCCTGAATAATCTAATAGATGAATTTGACAATGGCACCTGCTATCTAAAAATATATGATAAAAATTCCGGCAGACTAATTTTCTCCAAAGGCTATGACAATTATTTCAGGGAGTATCAGACCACAGCAAAAGCCAGAAAAGGAGTTAAAAAAGCCTATCACGAATCTGCCCTAATACCATCGCCGAAAGGAGAAATAATATTTGCCGTTGAAAAACGGGATAAATCCTTAAAACTAAATGAGATTTTTAGAACTGAAATCAATCCTGATGATATTTCCGTTAACAGAAACGGCTTAAAAGACGAATCCGTAAGGGTATATGACATTCAAAAAAGCGGTGATCCGCACAAATGCGTAGATATTGCAGTAATCGCAGAAGGATATACGGCTTTTCAGGCGCCGGAAGCAATTGCCGATGTGCAGAGCCTTATGCAGGATTTTTTCTCGATGGAGCCGTATAAATCTAACAGGGATAAATTCAATATCTACTGTGTGTTAAAACCTTCCCCCGAATCTGGGGTTGACGAACCGCGCGCAGGAATTTTTAAGAAGACATCAGTGGAAGCAACATTTAATTCACTTAATTCGGAAAGATACCTGCTGACCGAAGACAACAAAGCTCTCCGCGATATAGCAGCTCAGGTTCCTTATGATGCCGTAATGATTATGGTTAACTCAAAAAGATACGGCGGCGGAGGTATTTACAACTTTTACTGTACATTCACTGCAAAAAATCAGTGGGCACCATACCTTGTACTTCATGAATTCGGGCATTCATTTGCAGGTCTTGCCGATGAATACTACACTTCGGCAACTGCTTATGATGACTTTTACCCCCCAGAAACGGAACCTAAAGAGCCCAATATTACCGCTTTGCTTGAGCCGAATAAATTAAAGTGGAGAAAATTAAAAAATCCGGGATTAGATATTCCTTCCAATTGGAATAAAGCGAAATTCGATTCTGTAGATACCGATTGGCAGAAACAGCGCCGTGAAATGAACGGCAAAATTGCGGAATTAAAGAAAAACAAGGCTGGCGAAAGAGAAATTGCAAAGGCAGAAGCTGAATATGCCGCAAAAGATAAAGAACATGCTTTATGGGTTGATTCCTTCCTTAAAAAAGATCCTGCATTTGGAAAAGTCGGCGCATTCGAAGGCGCGGGATATGCCTCGGAAGGTCTTTACAGGCCTATGGTTGACTGCATAATGTTTACTAAGGGCAAAAAACCATACTGCAAAGTCTGTGAAAAAGCGGTATTAAGAATGATACAATACTATACCGAATGAAAAATCTCCTTGACGATTATTTCAGCGGCTCTCTCGGATGCTTTTCCGTCCCAGAATTTTGGAATTGAACCTTTTTTATGTTGACCGGCTAATGCTTTGTCCACGGCTTCTATTATTCTTTCATACTCGGGATAGACCAGTTCGTTGGTACCTGTTTCGCATGTTACGGGTCTCTCGGTTGTTGTTCTGAGAGTAATGCAGGGTATGCCGAGCGCCGTTGTTTCTTCCTGTATGCCGCCTGAATCCGTCAAAATAAAAAAGCTGTTTTTCATCAATGCAAGAAAATCAATATATCCGGCAGGCTCGGTTATTTTTAATTTGTTGATTGAGCTGACTTTAGTTTCCAATCCGAAATTAATAATGTTTTTTGTAGTTCGCGGGTGCGCCGGAAAAATGATTTTCTTCTTTTGACCTATATGCCGGAAAACGTCTATGAGCATTTTTAACTGTTCTTCGCTGTCAACATTGCTCGGGCGGTGCAGAGTAACCAAAACATAATCATTTTTAGTTAAGCCGTGCTTTTTTAGTACTTTGCTCTTTTCAGACTTTTCAATGGCATAGTGCTGTGAATCTATCATAGTGTTGCCGGTGAAGAAAATTCTTTCCTTAGGAAAATTCTCTTTCAAAAGATTATCCATAGCGCTCTGCTCAGTTATGAAGCAGTAATCGCAGATAGCATCCGTTGCCAGCCTGTTTATCTCTTCCGGCATAGTTCTGTCACCGCTTCTCAAACCTCCTTCTACGTGAGCGGTTTTTATTCCGAGTTTTACCGCAGTTAGGGCGCAGGCTATTGTGGAATTTACATCACCGACAACTATAACCAAATCGGGCTTTTCCTCAAGGCATACTTTCTCGAACTCGGTAATAATTTTCGCAGTCTGTCTTGCGTGGCTGGCAGAGCCTGCCCCGAGAAAAAAAGCCGGATCGGGCATATCTAAGTCTTTGAAAAAGGCATCCGACATCTGGTAGTCATAATGCTGTCCGGTGTGTACAATCTTATGAACTACTATATCCGAATATTTTTGAAAAGCCCTGTGCAGGGGAGCCACTTTCATGAAATTTGGTCTCGCTCCTACTATAGACAGAATCTTTATCATGAGCTTGCCCCGAGTAAAATGATATTATCCCTGTCCTTTGCTTTTTTACAGGCATTTCTTGTATCAATTACAACCTTGCTGTCTGAAGCAATCATTTCATAATCAAAAATGGAATGGTCAGTTGTTATAACAATAAGATTGTACTCCTTTAAAACAGCGCTGTTTATTTCTTTAATTGATTGAAACTTATTTGATTTTATTTTTATCTCCGGTATATACGGATCGAAATAATCAATGTTTTCAAATCCGTTTTGAAGCAAAATTTCAGTTACTTTCAAGGCAGGCGAATGCCGCAGGTCGTTTACATCTTTCTTAAAAGCCATACCCAGAAGTAAAATTTTTGCATCTTTAATAGTAACCGGCTGTTTGGCTGTTTCTTTGATAACCATAGAGCTTACATAAAAGGGCATTTCTTCGTTTATTTCGGCGGCAAGAGTGATGAATTTCGTTTCGAAATCATATTCGCGAGCCAGCCATGCAAGGTAATATGGGTCTATCAAAATACAGTGTCCGCCTATGCCCGGTCCCGGATAGAAAGGCATAAACCCAAACGGTTTTGTAGAGGCAGATTCAACTACTTCCCAAACATTTATGCCGATTCGGTCGCAAAGCTGAGCCATTTCATTCACAAGAGCGATGTTGACACTGCGGAAAATATTTTCCAGCAGTTTTTCCATTTCGCCTATTGCCGGAGAGCTAACAGGCACAACAATGTCAACAGCCAGCTTGGTTACCTCGCAGGCAATTTTTGTTGAATCCTCATTTATTCCTCCAACGACAATAGGCGTATTCCGGGTGTTCCATTTTTTATTTCCCGGGTCGATTCTTTCCGGAGAAAAAGCCAGAAAGAAGTCTTCGCCTGCTTTCAGCCCGCTTTCTTCTAAAATCGGTTTTACGTATTTCTCGGTTGTACCGGGAAAGGTAGTGCTTTTCAAAATTACAATATGCCCTTCTTTCAGATTGTCTCTTACGGCTCTCGATGCGGCTTCTATGTAAGTTATATCAGGGTCCTTATTTGGTGTAAAGGGTGTCGGAACGCAGATAAAAACAGCATGACAGTCCTTTATTTTAGAAAAATCGGTTGTTGCAGTAAGAGTTCCTTTTTCCAGAACATTGCGAACAAGATCATTATTCAAATCTTCAATGTAATTCTGACCGTTTTGCAGCATCCCCACTTTTTCTTCGCTGACATCAAACCCAATTGTAGGCACATTGTGGCTGGAAAGCTCATAAGCCAGCGGCAAACCTACATAACCCAAGCCGATTACCCCGGCAGTTATCTGCTTATTCTGCACTTTTTTCAAGATTTCTTCGATATTCTTTTTATCCATTTTTCCTCTGAAAATTAAATATTATACTGCTTTTTATAATAGTCCATATAATCACCGGAGCGGACATTTTCGCACCAGTTTTCATTATCAACATACCACTTCACTGTTTCTTCCAGTCCTTTTTCAAATGTTACCAAAGGCTCCCAGCCCAGTTCATTATTAATTTTGCTGCTGTCAATGGCATATCTTCTGTCGTGTCCGGGGCGGTCTTTTACGTAAGTAATAAGAGATTGGGGCTTATTGAGTATCTGCAAAATTGTTTTGACTATTTCAATATTGGGTTTTTCGCAGTTACCGCCTAAATTGTAAACCTCTCCTGCTTTTCCCTCTTTAAAAACTTTCCATATCCCTCTGCAGTGGTCTTCCACGTGAATCCAGTCCCTTATGTTCATTCCATCGCCGTAAACGGGAAGAGATTTATCTTCCTTTGCGTTTAAAATCATAAGCGGAATCAGCTTTTCGGGGAACTGATAGGGACCGTAATTATTTGAGCATCGCGTAATAACCGCATCAATTCCGAAAGTATTGACAAAAGCCGTAACCAGATGGTCTGCCGCTGTTTTGGAAGCTGAGTATGGCGAATTCGGAGAAAGCGGAGTTTCCTCGGTAAATAGTCCGTCTTTGCCCAGCGAGCCGTAAACCTCATCGGTAGAGACCTGCAAAAATCTTGACAAACCAAGCTCCCTGAATGCTTCCAGCAAAACAAGCGTTCCTTTAATATTTGTTTCAACAAAAGGAGCCGCACTCATAATAGAACGGTCAACATGCGACTCGGCGGCAAAATTGATAATTCCCGTTATTCCATATTCATTTATGACATGACGAACCAGCTCGGCATTTTGAATGCTTCCCTTTACAAAGCGGTATCTTTTATCGTTTTCAACATCCTTTAAATTCTCAAGGTTGCCGGCATAAGTAAGAGCATCGAAGTTAATTACTTCCACATCATCGGTATCGGCAAGCAGATACTTAATAAAATTGCTGCCGATAAATCCGGCGCCGCCCGTAACCATCAATTTTTCCATAATTCTTAGATTTCATATTTAACAAATAACTAAATTAAGGCTTTTGCCGCTAAGAGAAAAATAATTTTTTTCACGTTAATATGTAACTTTTTCGCTTAATCTGTGTTATTGCTTGAAAATGGTAATTATTACTATCTTAAAGGTGAAAACATGAAATATTTTTTCTTTTTTCTTGTAATGCTGGCTCTTATTTCATGCGGTGAAAACTCAAGTAATTCTCCCGATGATGCATACGGAAGAATTTATTTTGAAGAATATTGTGGAGCGGGAGAAAATATTGAAAAAGACAAAATAAGTCTTAGCAGCGGAGCCATAGGTGTGAATTTAGAAATGTTTGATGAACTTCGGAATGATTCTGTGTACATTGAAATATATGATATAGAAGATAACAAACAAGTTTACAGCGACCGGAATTGGAATGCAACGGGTAAAATTTTTAAATTTTCTGCATTCAGAATAAGGGGAATCGGAGATTATGCTGCCGAAGCAAAAGTATTAAATAATCCCGAATTAAATATACCTTCTGCGACTTTTACAGTTTATCGGGATGAGAAAGAGATTTCTAACAAAAACCGTGTATTTTTTATTAAAGAAAATGAAGATGAAGAAATTGAGGTTGACAGTGTTTTACTTGGAGAAGAAAATTGCCGTCCTGTTGTTGAACTATCAGAAATATCTGAAAATGAACAATTAATGTTAATAATAAAAAATGATTATGGCGACGATATATTTAATCACATATTAGTAACAGACAGCAGTAAAAAGTACTTATTTCCATTTTTTAATGCAGGTATAATCGGCAGCTATACTGCTGAATCATTCATTTCCGACAGACCTAATCTTAAAATTACTCCGGCAACTGTTACTGTTTACAAATAAAATTAATATTCTCGCTTCTTTGAGTAAAATATTCTTCTTGAAAATAATTTTTTTTTGGTTAAATTTATTAATGAAACTTTTTTTGAATTATTCGATTAAAATAACATGACACAATTAACTATAAATATACCGCAAAACATCGAATTGAATGCCAAAGAAACTATACGATTTCTCGCAGCTAAGTTGTATGAAGCAGGAAAATTGTCATTAGGGCAGGCTGCTGAACTTGCCGGTTTATCAAAAACAGCTTTTTCAGAGATACTTTCTGACTTCAATGTTTCATTAATTAATTACCATCCTGACGAAATTCTTAGAGATGCAGAAAGATTTTAAAATCATTATTTCTGACACAAGCTGCCTGATTTTACTTGATAAGATAGAGCAGATTGATTTATTAAAATCACTTTCTAAACAAGTATATATAACTGAAGAAATTAAAAAGGAATTTGGCAGAGAGTTACCCGACTGGATACAGATAAAATCTCCAAGTAATAAAAAATATCAGAAATTAATTGAAATTGACCTTGATAAAGGAGAAGCGGGTGCTCTTGCATTGTCTCTTGATATTGAAAACAGCATAGTTCTCATCGATGATTTGAAAGGCAGAAAATATGCTGAAAAATTGAATATAAATTTTTCCGGGACACTTGGTTTATTACTTAAAGCAAAAAATTGCGGTATAATCAAAGAATTAAAGCCTGTCATCGAAAGAATAAAAAATACTAATTTCAGATTCTCAGACAGCTTACTCAAGAGATTAATTATTGAAGCCGGAGAGAAGATTTAAATCTATATGTTATTTTATTAACTTAATAATGAATTTAATAAGCTCGTAAATCGTAATTATTACTATCTTATAAGATGAAAACATGAAATATTTTTTCTTTTTTATTTTAATACTGGCTTTTATTTCATGTAGTAACAGCGGTACAAATCCTGTGAAGAAAAGCAGAGTATATTTTGCGCAATTAATCGATGGTAAAGAAATTGAAATCGACAGTGTTAAGGCAGGCTCGGAAAACTGCTATCCGGTTGTAGAAATTACTGTTGAATCAAAAGATGAACCCATGGCGTTTGTTATAAAAAATGAATACGGGAACGAAATTTATTGTTCAAACTCATTTACAGACGGCTCTGATAAATACAGATTTCCAGATATAAGATTCAATGAAGGTACTTATACTGCTGAGGCTGTTATCAATCAAAACGATATTGTAATAGAGCCTGCTGTTCTTAATGTTTACGAATAATGCGCAATTTCGGGAAAATATTTTCTCATTACTCTTCTGCTGCTTCTGCTTTTGAGTTTTTTGCCGCTATCATCTCAGCAAGGGCAGCAAGCACAGCCGCTAAAATGAAAAGCTGCCAGAGTTCGGCTCCCGTGCGGGCGCGTTCAAGATTAGCAGCAATGTTTCGGCTGTCTTCAATAAAGAAAATATCGGTGTCTTCGTTCAAGCGCGGTTGAAGGCGTTCTTCTATTTCGTCATTTTTCAAAATGTTTAAATTTGATTCCCCGGGATCCGTATTTACGGCAATGAAGGAAATAACATCTTCATTTCCGGAGTAAACGGCATATACTCCCGGCTCGTCGAGATTATCCAAACTGATTACTGCTCCCGCCGGAAGAACGGCAGCGCGGGCAAAAAACTCATTCCCCGCCGGATCGGTAATTCTGAAATTTCCGCCTGAAGCATATTTTTTCGGCAGGGAAAGCATTATCTGGTCTCCGGCGTATATATATCTGCCGAAGCTTTCCCGTGCCGACAGATAAGCGGCACTTCTGTAAATAATTGCAAAGAAAATGCCTGTCATCGGAAATGTACTCCACTCAAGGTCAGGTGTAACTCCAAGCCAAAGAAGCCTGCCCTTTTCCCGCTGAGCCTCGCTCAGGAAATAACCTCCGTCCATTTCTATCAAAGGGAACCCGCTTTTGGCAGGTAAAGCGTTATAAATCTCAGGCGATTCCACAATGGCTTCTTCATCTGTCGTACCTTTGAATACTCCTTCAAACAGCGGATGAAGCTTATCTACGGATTGAAATTTAACGGGTTTTTCAAAATTTTTGAGTTCCCCAATATCCACCCCTATCGATTTCATACTTTCAGCTATATTGCTGCCATTAGATATATCTCCCGGAAAAATCATAGCAGAGCCTCCCGCTTCAAGATAACGCTGCAGCCGCACGAAATCACTTTCGCGGAAATATGATGCAGGAGCGTAAATGACATCAAACTCAGAAAAATCTACCGAAGAAATCTGTTCGGGTGAAAAATAATAAGAGTTCTTTGTGTTTTCACCTGATTTTAAAACGGCGCCTATAAAATCGGAAACATCCTTTTTACAAAATACCGCAATTTTTGGGGCATCAGGAATGATAAAAGCAAAATGACGCTCATTATCAGGTTCGAGAGCATCTTTTTCCAGTTCAAGTTTTGCCGTAACTAAGCCGGAAGTCTGGGGCGGAGCAGAAATGCTTACGGTACGAATTTCGCCGGCTGGAATGGAAACATTTCTTTGAGCAGTCCTTTTACCATTGTAAAGCAGACTGAGAACCAAATCATTGTAATCATCTTCTGAATGATTTTTTATAAAAACTTCAGCTTCAATCGGTTTCCCCTGCTCAAAAATCTTTGTAATAACGTTCACGGAATCAATAGAGATATTCTTTATGTCTCTTTCGGATTCAGCCCCGGTTTTGATAAAATAAAAATTCAGATTTTTCTGAAATATCTTTGTAGAATCAACATTTAGGTCATCGATAATATTTTGCTGGGCGTCGCTTATTACGTAAACTTCCCTGTTTAAATTTCCTGCATCCTGCATTAACACAGATGCGTAACGCAGGCTTCTTTCAAGATTTGCAGGTTCGTAAGAAGTCTTTATTTCTGCAAGCCGGCTCTGCAAAAAAGTTAGATTCTTGGAAAAACGCAGAGTGTTTGGATTGACGGTTTCACTCATGGGAAGAATTGCGGCTTCGTCTCCTTCCTTCAGAGTATTTAAGATGTTTTTTGCTGAATTCAGTGCCTGTTTGCGTCTTTCGCCGAATTCGTCCGAAATTTCCATGCTGAATGAATTATCAATCAGAATTACCGCGCTTGTTCCGGCATATTCTTCAGCAAACGGGAGAGAACTCTCTACTGTAGGGCGGGCAAAAGCAAGCGCTGCAAAAACAATTATCAATGTTCGTAAAATAAGAAGAATTATCTGCTTTATTTTGAAGCGCTTAATGCGTGTCTTCTGAAGTTCTTTCAAAAAGCGTAAAGTGGAGAACTTAACTGTCTTGAGTTTTCTTAAGTTAAGCAAATGCAGCAAAACGGGTATCCCCGCCGCCGCCAGTCCTATAAGCATCAATGGATTAAGAAAGTTCATAATATCTTTTATTTATATTGCTCTCTAACAGGTCGAGGGTGTCGGAGATCTTGCAAAATTTAATTATTATACACAACAATAAGAGCTTTTTCCCAAAAAAATATTGTTTTAAGGCAAAGATTACATCTTCTGAGTTATGAACTCATACACTCTCGACATATCTGAATCTCCCATTCCTCTTTGCTTAGCTTGTGCAAATATTTCTTTTACTGCATTGGCGCCTAAAAGGGAAATATCCTTCTCATAAGCGGATATACAAGCCAAATGCAAATCTTTTTGAGCCCATTTCAAAGGGAACTCGGGAGAATATTCGCTGTTTTTGATTTTCTCGATTTTTCCTTGAATAAACGGTGGTACAACAGGCATTTTGGGCAGAATATCCAAAAGACTTTCGCGGCTGAGGCCCAATGCTTCTCCAAGGTGCATTGCCTCGGAAAATCCTGCCGTAACATAACCCATCATCATATTCACAACCATTTTCAGTGAGGAACCGGCACTGTAACCTCCTGCAAAAACAATACTTTTCCCCATTGACTTAAAAAGTCTGTCATTTTCTTCTACATCATCTTTGTTCCCGCCGATTAAAAATATTAAATTTCGTGCTTCCGCCTGCTTCAATGAGCCGAGAACGGGTGCGTCCCCAAGTATCTGATGCCTGCATTAACAGCTTTCATGGCAGTAAGTTCCGCAAATGAAGGATTAATGGTTGATGAGTTTATCCAG
Organism: uncultured Hyphomicrobiales bacterium; assembly: GCA_964577665.1. Lineage (GTDB taxonomy): Bacteria > Bacteroidota > Ignavibacteria > Kapaibacteriales > UBA2268 > CAYVTD01. Next base: position 11,755 of record CAZOBD010000006.1, on the reverse strand, counting down.
AGTGTATCCTTTTTCAGATTAGCAATGATGCAGTCGTCGGAAAATGCTATGTCTCCGACTGCTTTCGGAGTAGATACCATGCTTATCAAAATATCCGAATTTCCCGCAGTTTTTTCAATGCTGCCACCCCATTCCGCTCCTTTTTCAATCAGCCTTTCTGCTTTATCTTTTGACCGGTTAAATACGATTACTTCATAATTATTATCAAGCAGATTAGCAGCCATTCTGCTGCCCATAATACCTAATCCGATAAAACCTATTTTCATATTTTTTCCTTTTTTTATTTTCAGGAATTAACTTTATGAATTAAAACGACATAGACTATTAATATTTTAAAAAAGAATTTTTAAAATCAACGGTATGTTTAATGAACTAGAAAAGCAGAATTTATTTTTGAATGTATGTTAGTATCAGACAGATCATTTCAAAATTAATAAATATATCAAATTTATTGCTGTTAAAGCATAATGTATTAAAAATTAACAAATGTTTAATCCAAATCTTCAAGGTGATAATTACAAATATTATACAGAGCAATAAAGTCATCAAGAATTTCTCTATTTACAGAAAGAAGCAGGTGCTTATCAACGCTCTTAACAACAGCTTTCAAAGCATGATTCAAACCATAAGCCCATCCTTCCCCATTAAGTTCATTTTCTCTGATTTCATCTATGAAAGTGCAGTTTCTTGTTTCAGAAGACATAATGATTTTAAGATTTCCATACTTAATTGTATCTTCTTTATAATAATACTGGTTAGCTCCTGTTCCGTTATTGCTGTTTGCTATTGTGCAAAGTAATTTCCTTTCTGACGTCGTAACATCTACGGCATAATAGCCGGATGTCTTTCCTTCCTTTATAATTCTTTTGGAAATTATTCCGCCGGGAATATTTCCTTCGATGAACATTTTTTCAGCAAGCTTTGTCAGATATGAAGACTTGGCTGAACTTTCACCGCCGGTTACTATAATTATTTTCTCTTTCATTTTTTAACGACTGATAGAAGTAAATTTACTAACAATATATGTTTACAGTAATCAAAATAAAACAAAGATTTTCTTGGAGATTAACGAATAAACAGAAAAAGAATTTTTTATTATTACCGAATTTTCATCAAAAAGAACTCCCTATTCCCAATCCTTTTCCTATTAAGGAAACAAAAAGAAGAGCAAGCTATTCTTACTCCCTTTCCATTTGCGGAAGAGCTTGAGATTGTATTTATACTTTTTTGAGACTATATGAAATGCTTGTTTTAAGATAAACAAGGCTTTTGTGGTTGCGGGAAGTTCAAAGCAGAATATCCAATTTTTTTTTCTTTGACACGTTAATATACACTGACAGTACTTTGACATGGGGATGAAATGGCTTCGACGGGGTGACCGATTGACGAAGCTGCATGTCGCGGTTGCAGGAACGCCGCGTTAAAAACGTGCCTGGCATAAATAAATGCCAACGATAACTATGCAATGGCAGCTTAATCAAAGCTGACCCGTCTGCGAAAGTCTGCGTCCGCAGGGACTTTCGACAGGCGACGCTCACTGCGGAATAGCCCGTGATAAGCGGTGGTATCACGAGTGAAACTTTAATCGCCGCTGGCAGATGACGCGCCTGCCTGCCGGCAAGCGCATCTGCGAGAAATTAAAGACAGGCTACACATGTAGATGCTTCGCAAGAAGCTCCCCGGACGCGGGTTCGACTCCCGCCATCTCCACTTTTTCGTTGCTATAGAACGCTTTTTTTTAAATCCTATTCAAATACAAGCATCAAGATTTCTTTAATGTCCCGCTAAGCAGCAAGAGTATTAATAAGTGCAGCTGCTGCACATTAATTCATTTATTTTGATGAAACCATTTGGATAGTTACAAAAATTTCTTCTGTAAATATCAGATTATTTTCTAAAAATATTTGGAAAAATAAACTGTAACCCTTATTTTTGTAGTTCGTAGCTTTTATCGTTACAGACAGGAGAAAAAAATGAACAAAATGGACTTGGTCAATACAATGGCTGCCGAAAGGGCAACTGATGTCCGCCGCAATAAAGACGGTGACAATTTCGCTGAATACCCCGATTTCGGTCCCGGGGACAATATCATTGTTGCCGTACGCGTTATCGAAGGTGATAAAGAAAGAATTCAAAATTTTAACGGCATCGTCCTTGCCAAGCGCGGAGCAGGTATTAACTCGACATTTCTCATTCGTAAAATATCTAACGGAATTGGTGTGGAAAGGATATTCCCCCTTTATTCGCCTATGATACAGACTATCAAATTCGTTAAAAAAGGAAATGTTCGCAGAGCAAAACTCTATTATCTTCGCGGCATGACAGTCAAGAAAATTCGCCAGAAACTGAGTTAGGTCTCTTTTAAAAAAACTACAAATTGCGGCTTGAAATGCTTTTTCAGCCGCTTTTTATATTATGGCTGCTAAAAGACTTTTCATAGGTTCGTTTATTGACAGAAGTATCTTCGAATACGAATTTGAAGAGCTAAATGCAGATTTTCAAAATATTTGCAAAGGAAAATGGGTCGAACCGGAAAATCTCCATTTTACTTATAAGTTCCTCGGAGATACTGACGAAGGTTTAATCCCGTCAATTAAAGAATCTCTGCATGGCACTCTAACCGATTATCACTCGCGCCTTGACTTTGCGGGGCTCGGCGTATTTCCCTCTGCTCAAAAAGCGCGCGTTTTGGTTGTAAAAATTTTTAACGCCGATAAAACAGTTTTTTCAATACAGAAGAATATTGAAAAAAAAATGAAATCTTTTGGTTTCCAACCTGAAAAACGAAACTTCAAACCTCATCTGACTCTTATGAGGATTAAATCTGCCAGAACTGCTGCGCTCAAAGCTGCACTTCTGAAATATCAAAACAAAGTATTCGACTCTATGGAATCATTCAGTGTAAATCTTATAGAAAGCAGCCTTACTCCCTCCGGTCCGGTTTACAAAATAATTTAATGCGGTGCATTGAGCGATAGTCGAAATGATGATAATTTTTAACCCGATTTTTTTTCAAAAATACCATAAAGAACAAAATTGCACACATCCGCTTTAAAATCATCGTAAAAGCTATCGTCATAATCACGGTTGTATGTATTCTTCAATGCAGGCCTCATACGAAAATGAAAGTTTATCATTCCGAAAATCAGATGCCACAGATTCCTGATTTTATCCTCCAGTTCCGGTCTTTCTGACAGATTGCTGCGGCTGTGCCTCAGTGCGCTCTCAAGAAGATGCTGCATTTTTTCGGTTTTTATCGAACCAATTTCCGGAGTGTCATAAGGCAGTTCGTTGAAAACGGCACATAGTCTCTCAGGATTTTCTCTTAAAAAGTCAATATATTCGTTAATAAATTCTCTAATCTTTGATTCAAGAGAGCTTTTTACTGAAAATGATTTTTCAATCAAAGGATAAATACCGTCGAAAAAATCATCTATGATCATTTTCAGAATGCCGAATTTTCCCCCGAAATAATAGCTTATCATTGCAAGGTTCACCTTTGCTTCTCCGGCAATATCGCGCACACTTGTTGCGGAAAATCCTTTCTTTGCAAAAAGGGAAAGTCCTGCATTGTATATTTTCTGCTTCTTCTCTGATTTAATCTCTAAACGCATGTTCCTCAATTTTCATTTTTTCAGTGATATGTCTTTCCGATTGGAGCAAAGGGGAATGCCGGAATAATAAGAAGAAAAAGATGTCCGACACCTTTGAGGTGTCTGACATCTGGAAGACGAAAGGGTGAAAATTAAAAATTGCTTAAAAAAATCATTCATTCCTCACCTTAGTCTCAATCATTATCTCAACCGTTCTGCAGTAAAATCTCCCTTCAGGAAGGTCGGTATCATAAAGAAGGACAGATTCGCCCAAACCCTTAACAGTTTCAGCTATCATACCCAGAGCTTCCTGAGCCGCTCTCGCACGAGCTTCAGAAAGACGCTGATTATAATCATCCTCTCCGATAGCGTCAGTATAGCCTTTTATTATTATTCGGGAATCAGGAGTAATTCTTTTTTTTATGAAATCCACAATCCTTTTATTATGAGCTGTTATATCCGCTTTGTCAAAATCGAATAAAATAAGACTGTACCTCCCAAGGATTACGTCCTCAAGCCTCTCCTGCTGTTTTTGCAAAATCGAAGTATATTTATAAAACATCCTTTTTATCTGCGATTTATAATTCTGTCCGCGTTTATCATCCACTTCTATATAATAGTCAATATCATAGCCGTTTTCACTCAGTATTTTGCTTTCCTCGGTTACATTCCAGTCGTATCTGCCGGGAGCCCTCCCTCTGCCCGATAAATCCAGAAGATTTTTCCCGTCATGTGATACATCAATACTCCAGTTGTCAATACCGGCTTCAGCATTCACTTCTGGTACGAAGCGTATCATCTGAGGTTTATATTCCCGGATGGTATCTCTCGAAAAAACAGGTTTTACAATATCCCAAACATTGGATGTGATTTCTACGCGCCGCATCTCTTCCGCCTTATCTTCCTCACTCATAGTAGAAGAAGCAAGAGACGTTACTTTTTCCGTTTTTGTAGATATTCTGTTTTCCTCTATATCCCATACGTCAGTGAAATAATTTTTCAGAGTTTGTGATCTCTTGTCATAAATATCTCCTGTGCTTTCTTCATCGCCTATGCCGCTGTTTACGGATGTAAGAGTCAGTTCGGCACCGGGAAACTTGTTCATCCTTCTGCCGATAATATTTAAAATATTATAATAGTATTGAAGTGTACCGTATTTGTAAAGTTTTTCCTCAGAAAATTCTTCGGTCTCTTCTTTGGAAAGCTTAACATATCTCTCAGGTATATCATTGGAATTTTCGTCGAAAAACACATAATTTAAAAGCGGTGATGTTTTCTGGGAAATGAACTCTTCTATCCGCAAAGTGTCAAAAGGAATAAGAGTTTCAGTCTCATCAACCGCAAAAGCATTAATATCTGCCCATAAATCGGGCACAACAGCTTTCACAAGAGTATCTATTCTGAATAAAGTATCGATAACAGTAACAATGTTTTCAAAGCGGGTAGTATCGAAATTATGTTTTTCATTGCCGAGTTTAACAGTATCTCTTAAATATTTATTGTCTGTAATGGTAATAGTATCAATTCTTTCAAGATATTCCCTCTGAAAAATAATCGGTTTTTCTTTTTCGGGAGTATATTTCAATGCAATGCCAGCTCTGAAAGAATTCGTACGCCAGAGAAGCCCCTGCACTACTTTTGTAAGTCCCATATTGAAATAGACTTCCGGGACGACTAAAAGTGTTCTTTCGCTGTTTAAAGGCAGCTCATAAGAAAGTCCTGCCATGATGCCTGCCTGAAAGGTATTTACTGCCGGTATTTCGCCGTTATATTCGTTTCTAATATAGCTTTTTGTGTCCCTGCCGTTTTCATCTAAGAAAGTACCGGCATTTTCAGGTTTTGTAATTTCTTCGTACTGCTCGAACTTTTTTGTTATCAGCGCTCCAAGCTGAAAACCTAAATTAACATAAAAATTATCATGAAATCTGTATGAAAAAACAGGCTCTGCGGTAACTGCGGCAAGAGTCGCGTCAAGTCTGTGTTCAAACTCACCCGGCAGGGCAGTATCCAAAGGCTGATAGTAAACGTAAGTCGGCTCCTCAGCAGTCAGCAGGGCGCTTTTGTCATTGTAGGCAAGGCGTATCTGCCCGGTCAGTCCGTAAAAATCATCCGATTTGAAGAGACTTTTTATAATATCCCCCAATGGATGCTCATACAAGACGCCGGCAGAAAATCCCGTGCCCCAGCCGTTTCCGAAATTTTTACAGCAGTTGGGAATGCCCGGTAGTTTTCCGAAGTCGGCAGTGTGCATATTTAAATTAAAATGCCCGAAAAGCCCCCATCTGTGTCTCAATTTAAGCGAGTCTGGTGGCTCCTCGGCTTTTGCCTGATAAAAGAGTATCGTCATTATGCCTATTAAAATCAGTCTTCTGGTCAATTTATCCTCTCTGCTGTTGTATTGTTTTTTTTATTCAAAAATTATTTTATAACCTGAAGCCTTACGCTCCTCAATTTTCTCGGTGTTTCAAGTATGATGTAATATACTCCCGACTGAAGAGCTTCGGTACTCAAAATAATTGAGTGGTCCCCTGCTGAAATCTCTCCGTCAACCAAAGTCAGTACGTTTTTGCCGATAACATTACTGATGTAAAGGTGAGTTCTTCCCTTTTCAACGGTTTTGTACTCAATTTCACACTGATTTGATACAGGATTGGGTACAACGGAAAGCTGCACTCCTCCAAGTGGATTAATAAGTCTGGGACCGCCTTCGTAACATACGCCGAGAAGATTAAACCTGCCCGGATTATCCGTAAGCTCAAGATAACCCTTGATTGGGCGGTAATCTTCCAATTTCAAAACTGTACTGACCGAGTTACCTAAAGTTACTCTATAGGGGAATGTTCCAAGTAATCCGCCCTCTTCAGGCAGATGATTGAAAACAAGCGTGTCTGTCCTTTCCCCTGCCGCAAGAGCAATATCTCCTTTAATTTCATTATCCATTGGATAAAGGAGTGTGGCATTGTATCTCAGATTTGTGATTATTCCTTCGGATTCGCTCAAATCAAGATTCTCTGCATTCCTTAGATAAACAGGAATTTCAACTAAGTCGCCCGTTTTACCCTCAACTAAGCCAATTTCAAGAACGGCTCTTGCCACGTCGCTGCTGACGGAGGCTATGAAATCAATACTCGCTGTATTTTCACAGATAGTGTCTTTGAAAATCTGCGTTTCAGCATGACTGGCACCCGGAGCATCACCCGAGAACTCCATAAGAGCAGTTGAAAAACCGCCGGGAGGAGTGGTAAGCGGGTTAATATCCGTTATTGTAAACAAGCCGAGCTGTATTGGTACGTTCCAGCTTAAGGGCAGACTGCCGGTATTAACGATGGTAAACGAAGCCTGAGCAGCGTTGAACGGTTTTAAATCAATAAATTCGATAAGCTCAGGTTCTACTTCAAATGCAGTTGACAAGCGAAATGCTCTCATCGCTGCATTATATTCCTTCATTGTTTCAGAGTTGCTGTAAATAGTAAGTACAGCCTGATGCACACCGTCCCTGTCGGTCCTCAAGCGAATAATGATCATTTCGGTTTTCCCTGAATCTACTGTAAATCCGCTAAAACTGTTATTCGGATAAAATTCAAAATTATCCGCATCGGCGCCTGTAATTTCCGCATCACTGACTATGAGCGGTTTCCTTCCGGTATTCCCTACAAAAATTGTATCCAGCATTTCATTGACGCAGTAAATTGTGTCAAAATCAAGCTCCGGAGTCGATTTTATCTGGGGTCCCGTCTTATATTCGAAAACGTAAGGTTCGGACATTGTATAACAGCCGTGCTCATTTGTAACCTGTACAAGAAAAGTGCCGGATTCCGGAGGTGCATATCTGAACTCATCAGCGCCGGCTATCATTCCCGCTGCCTGATTAAACCACTGATTGCCCGAAGAAGAGCTTGAAATAAGCCAGCCTGCATTTTCGGTGATAACCGGCTGCTCAGGTCTGTTATGAACTATTATTTCGTTTATATCGGAATTTGTACATCCTGCATTGTCGGAGTACGTGTATGTAATCACGTGTGTACCCGCGCCTGCATCACCTGGGTCGAAAATACCGCTGCTTACACCGTTTCCTGTATAAATACCGCCGTAGGGCAGACCGCCGCTCAGTTCGAAAGGATCTTCATAAATGCAGATTTCTTCCACGGGCAGTTCATTTAAAGTTACATTCGGCAGCGAATGAACTTCAATATTTATTTCCGCGGAATCGGTACAACCTGTTGATTGTATTGTCTGAATCAGCTTAAGTCTTGAAGAACCGGAGCTTGTCCAGATAATGTCAACAGAATTGCCTGTATTTGAACCTAAAATCATACCACCGTAAGGTTTCCATAGATTTTCAACACCGGGAGGCGGTGAAGTCGTATATGTAACGGTATCATAAGCACATAGAGAAGTTTCTCCGCTTATTTCGGGTCTGGGCAGATCATTTATTCTTACAGGTACTTTCATGGTATTTTCACAGCCGCTGCCTGTAAATCTCTTTATTATTTCAATACTGCCGTTACCTCTCTCCTGCCATTTCACAATTACCTGAAAATTATTTTCACCGCTTATTATCTGTCCGCCTTCTACGTTCCAGTCATATTCGGCGCCGTTTTCAGATATTGTTTCATAGATATGCTCACTGTTCCCGCAGACTGTCATTTCACCCTGAACATCAATTTCAGGCAGAGGGTTGATATTAATATCCCATTCGAGAGAATCGCTGCATCCTGTGGATACATCAATATGAACAATCTTAAGTTTACCGCCGTTTTGAACATCATTCCAATTGACTTCAATTTCCGTTTTGTCCCCGGAAATTGATGTCATGTTGCCGCCTTCCAATTCCCATTCGATTATCCCGTCAGGATTGAAATTTGAAACGTAAGTATAGTCAATATTTTCGCAGACATCTTTCTTCCCTGTCAAAGATATTTCCGGCAGAGGATTGACTTTTATGTCCATTACGGTTGAGTCTTCACAGCCTGTATCAATGAATTTTTGTTTTAGAATTAATTTTGCATTTTCGGTTTCATTCCATCTTACCACGATAGTGTTGAAGTTGGCGGGGGTCAGCAAATCTCCTCCCTGAACATTCCAAAGAGTTTCAAGATTGGAAGAATCCTTAACCGAGTAAACATATTCGTTTTCCGCACAAACAACCTTGTCGCCGTAAATAGCTGGTTCGGGCTGAGGTCTTATTGTTATCATTCGGATTGTAGAATCCATGCATCCGGTAGAATCAACGGTTTGAATTACAGTTAATTCACCTAATCCTTCGTCAGCCCATTTTACGGTAATGGATTGTCTGTCGTCATCACCGATAATTTCACCGCCTTGGATTTTCCATTTTGTTTTCAAACCGTTAACTGTGCTTGTTGAATATAACATTTCCGAATTTTCACAGGCGTAAGCAGAACCCTGTATGTCCGGCGCGGGTTTATCGAAAATTTTGATTTCTTTTTCTATGGAATCGCTGCAGCCTGAGGCATCATTTTGGCAAACAATTTTTAGTTTAGCATTGCTGCCTTCAAACCATTCTACCGTTATTTCCCTGCCGCCGGAACCGGAGCCAATTATTGCTCCGCCGGATATTTCCCATTCAAAAGAAATACCTGCCTCCGGCTGTGTCCTGTAAATTACAGGGTCTTCCGCACAAGCCGAAAGAGGACCGTCAAAATCAGGTTCTGGAAGAGGATTTATTTCAATATTTTGTTCCAATGAATCTCTGCATCCCGTAATATCATTTACTTTTACAAGCTTGACACTTCCTGTGACGGAGCTGTTCCATTCTATCCTTATATTTTCATTTGTAGAATCGCCTATTATACTGCCGCCAAAAACTGACCAAAAAACAGAAATATCCGGTCTTTCAATAGTAGAATATTCATAAATATTATTCTCACAAACGGCAGTATCACCGTTAAGGTCAACAACAGGAAGAGGATTGATATTTACTTCGTAAGACAATGAATCTTTGCATCCTTCATTTCTGAGCTTCTGAACCAGCTTTATTCTGCCGGGGCTGTCTTCCCATCTGTGCCAGCGAACTCTTACGACAGTGTTAGTGTCGCTTCCTATTATATCTCCGTTTTCGACATACCACTTATTACTGACTTCGGGTGTCGGAGTTGTAAAGTAAACATATTCGTTGAATTCGCATACATCCAGAGAACCGCTGATATCCGGATTAGGAAGAGTGTTGATTACAATGTCAATTTTTATTGAATCAGTACAGCCAGTTATGGTGTTTTTCTCGATGAGTTTGACCCATCCGCTGCCGGGAAGTCCCCATTTCACTTTGAAAAATGTACTCGAAGACGAACCTATCGGATCGCCTCCAGATACACTCCATTTATGCTCAATACTATTAATATTCTTTGAGAAATAATCATATTCATTGAATTTGCAGACTGTTCTTTCTCCCAAAATCTCAGTATCAGGCAAAGGATTGATAACAATTTCTTTTTCTGAGGAATCTATGCATCCTGTCGCAGGTATTGTTTGAATAAGTTTTACTTTACCCGTACCTTCGCTGCCCCATTTAACCTGTATGCTCGATAGGGTGCTGTCTGTTAATACGGCTCCGCCTTCCACACTCCATTTGTTTTCTGTGCCTGCAGAAGGAGTGCTCGTATAAAAATATGTATTTTCTTCGCAGACAGATTCTTCACCGGAAATTTCGGGTTCAGGCAAAGGAGTTTTATCTATTTTAATTTGAACGGAATCAATGCATCCTGTTGATTTTACTGTCTGTATCAGTTTTACAAAACCTGTACCTTCTACACCCCAAGTAACGCTTATGCTTGTTAGTGTAGATGAACCGTTAATATTACCGCCGCTGACATACCATCTGTTCGATATTGAAGCATCGCTGTCGGTGCTGTAAATATATTCGTTTAATTCACAAACTGATTGGTCTCCGAAAATATCAGGTTCGGGCAAAGGATGAATAGTTACATTTTTAACTGCATAATTAATGCACCCTTTTGCATCTGTGTAGGTATATGTTATTGAATGTTCACCTGTTCCAGCCGTTTCAGGATTTAAAATATTATTATTTATACCATTGCCGGAATATGTTCCGCCTGAAGGATTCCCTTCAATTAAGCTGTATTCGGGCGAACTAAAGCAGAATTCGGGAAAATCGTCCAATGTTACAACGGGAAGAGAATTAACAGTTATTACTTTGCTGTCACTGTTTGTGCAGCCGTTAGAATCCGTAAAGGTATAAGTTATAGTATGTGAACCAGCTCCTGCATTCTCAGGATAAAATATTCCGTTTTGAACGCCCGTACCTTTATAACTGCCTCCGGCAGGATCGCCTTCTGTAAGTTCATAAGGGGCTGCGTCAATGCAGAACTCAGGTATATCCGATAAAGATACATCCGGCAGGGCATTTACTGTAATGCTTGTAGTGTCATGGTTTACGCAAGAATTTCCGTCTGTGTAGGAATAAATTATTTCATGTGTACCCGCTCCGGCATCACTCGGAGAAAAAGTATTGTTCAAAACGCCGGTACCGCTGTATGTTCCGCCAGCCGGTGTTCCATCCTGCATTGTGAAAGACTGCGCATCTATACATACAGGACTGAATGTAGCAGAAACAACTTCCGGAAGAGCAAAAACGGTTATTTTAGTAGTATCGCTGTTCGTACAACCGTTAATATCAGTATATGTATAAGTCAGTGAATGTTCTCCGGCACCTGCTGAGAGGGGATGAAAATATCCGTTTTTAACGCCGTTACCACTGTAATATCCGCCGGCAGGTGTTCCCTCGGTCAGTTCAATAGAATCAGCGTCAATACATACATCAGCAAAAATGTCTGCTGTTACATTTGGTAACTGGTTTACCGTTATCTGCGTTGAATCGGAATTAGTACAGCCGCTGGCATCTGTATATGTGTATTTTATCCAAAATGTACCTGCTCCGGCATTGCCCGGATAGAATGTACCGCTTGAAACACCCGTGCCGCTGTATGTTCCGCCGGAAGGACTTCCCGCACTCAGTTCAAAAGGCTCGGCATCTTCGCAGACATCCGAAAGAGGCGACAAGGTTATTTCAGGAAGGGCATTTACCGTAATACTGGTTGTATCCCAGCCGACACAGCTTGTTTCTGCTACTTCAAAAGTATAAGTCAAGGAATGGGTTCCCACTCCCGCCGTGGAAGGATTAA
>CAZOBD010000005.1:52194-64706 GCA_964577665.1 uncultured Hyphomicrobiales bacterium | reverse complement strand
TTTTCGTTTCATATTCCGACGCCGCATTATTTTCGGAACATGCCGCAAAAGCGGCTAAAACCATAAGCAGTAAAAGTTTTTTCATTTTTTTTCCTTAGTTTTTTGAGTCTGATTTAAAAAACATAAATATATTTCATAAATTCTTTTACGAAATCATAGTTCTCTTATTTTTTTTGAAATCAATAATTATGGCTCAATCTCAAAAATAGCGGGTAAAAAAATGATAAGTATTATTGAATTGGTAGAAAGTAAGAATAGCCCCGACCTTTAGGTCTGACATTACCCGAATTTTAAAGAATCCCTCCCCGACCCTCTCTTTTAAAAAAGGGAAGGAGAAAAGACAGAATATATCCCCCTTATTTATAAGGGGGTTTGGGGGATCTTCTTTTTCAAATCTATGGGCGAACACACAGGTTCGCCCCTACGTTTATTCCTTTTTTGAAATTTTCGGGTAATGTCAGGCATGAGCGGGGAATACCTCACCGAGCAATTCTATCAATGGCGTTACTACGGTTCACCCCCGCATGTGCGGGGAATACGCCGCGTGCATTCTTTATCTCTTCATCATATACGGTTCACCCCCGCATGTGCGGGGAATACAAAAGTTGCTCGTAAATCTTTATGTGTCATAGCGGTTCACCCCCGCATGTGCGGGGAATACTGCCGCATAATCTGGAGCGTTTCATCGCCGAACGGTTCACCCCCGCATGTGCGGGGAATACGTCATCGATGCATAAAGCGATAAAGCCCTCCTCGGTTCACCCCCGCATGTGCGGGGAATACGAAATTTACGGCATGGCTCACAAACAGAGGCTCGGTTCACCCCCGCATGTGCGGGGAATACTAACGCTTGCCTTAATAGAAGCGGCGAAATATCGGTTCACCCCCGCATGTGCGGGGAATACTTTGCATTCTTCGGCTTCCTATATCCTTTTAGCGGTTCACCCCCGCATGTGCGGGGAATACTATGTATTTAGCTGAGCAAATGAAATGCGATACGGTTCACCCCCGCATGTGCGGGGAATACCTAAATCCGACTGTATTAAAGTCAGCTCCAAACGGTTCACCCCCGCATGTGCGGGGAATACTCGGTTCTTGCGGATGTTCGGATAAGCAATATCGGTTCACCCCCGCATGTGCGGGGAATACTCCGATAATGATTGCAAAAGCCACCATCAACGCGGTTCACCCCCGCATGTGCGGGGAATACGTAATTTTTTCGATGCTCGCTTTGCTAAGTTTCGGTTCACCCCCGCATGTGCGGGGAATACTATGTATTTAGCTGAGCAAATGAAATGCGATACGGTTCACCCCCGCATGTGCGGGGAATACACTTTGCGTTCGTCTTCAACGATTTCATCACGCGGTTCACCCCCGCATGTGCGGGGAATACATTGACAATTTCAAGAAAAACCCCGTTTGCTTCGGTTCACCCCCGCATGTGCGGGGAATACACTACGAGATTGAGCAATGCCAGTTCGATTCGCGGTTCACCCCCGCATGTGCGGGGAATACCCTCAGGAATCAATAAAAAACCCATGCTTCACCGGTTCACCCCCGCATGTGCGGGGAATACGATGCATTCTGCTTCATTTTTCGGCGGCATAACGGTTCACCCCCGCATGTGCGGGGAATACTAAAAAATACCGGTTATAATGTTAAATGTAAACGGTTCACCCCCGCATGTGCGGGGAATACTCGCAAAAGGCGGTTGTCCTGCCATTATTATTTGGTTCACCCCCGCATGTGCGGGGAATACTAGAAAGGGGTTTCAGGGATGAACACAATCAACGGTTCACCCCCGCATGTGCGGGGAATACTCCGTCAGTGTTTTTCACAGCTACGTAATTCTCGGTTCACCCCCGCATGTGCGGGGAATACATTTGCAAATATGGAATGTCTGCTCGCCGTTCCGGTTCACCCCCGCATGTGCGGGGAATACGTAATCTCCCTCTCTGCCCCCCTGACCCGATGCGGTTCACCCCCGCATGTGCGGGGAATACTTATCCCTCCATTGCCATTTTTATTATATTGTCGGTTCACCCCCGCATGTGCGGGGAATACATACTCTGTCTCTTGATATTCCATATATCCTTAGGTTAGCAATAGGAATCGGCAGCGAACCTTTCTTATTGGAAAATTCTATGCCGTACTTCGTTTGCTCAAGTTTTCCATACTCCAGATAGAGATGTGAAAGGCTGTCTTTCACTTTCGGGAGCTCGCGATAGTTTAGTGTAGGCATTGTTAACTCCTTATTAAGAATAGTACTTCGGTTGTCAAAGAACAGAAAATATCATGCCAGTTTTTATTCCATTTTTTTCAAAGAAAGAAGCCCAAAGCCGAAACTCTTAGAGGAACCAATCCCATTTTTAAAAGTATTAAAAAACGTCTCAGGCTCGGAAATTTTTAATATTCCGTCGTATCGCACTCCGAGAATATAGATATTCTTTTTCTTTTTCTGTATTTTTTCTTTGTTTTCCTTATTTTCAGTATATTTCTTATTTCCAATTGTAAATGAGAAAATATTTTGCAGTGAAGGCTGAAAACCGCCTTGCAGGGCTTTTCTTTCCATCCACCTTTTTTGTTCATCTTCTTTATACAAGCCTATTTTTCTGTTTCCCTGCTTTTTGACAGGATTGGCAGCAAGCCTAAATTGATAAATCCCTTTTTTAAAGAACACATCAAATAATTCGTCATCAGGCAGTTCTTTGATTAGAATATCAAGCAGATAGTTCTCTTCGATTTTTTTATGGTCGGGGACCTCGCCGGACTGCATAATGACTGCCATTTCCGTGCTTTTTCTGCTTAAATGTTCAATCCTGAAAAGTATATGGGGCCTTTTCACTTCATCAAACATTTTGCATAGAGTCCTGTGCATCTCATATGGAGAAGAGAAGTTCTGTCTTGCATAATAATTCATCGGATTCAGCACAAGTTTACTTATGTACATCGTCTGCCTCCTTTTCTTTTACAGCAGGCATACCGCTGACAGGAACATCCTTATAAAAAATGCTGACCGTCCTCGGCAAAAAATTCCGAGCGGCAAAGCTTATTGGCTGATCGTTTATACGTCTGGACATTACGACCTTAATATCTTTATCATCAATTTCACCTTCCACTGCGAATCGAAGTTTCATTGTCTTATTATCTTTATCATAATCTTCATTCCACAAGAATGTCTTTTCAAATGTAAGTGGATAGTTTGTCAAAGCTTCGATAAGCGGCTTTTGCACTAATCCATCCTTAATGAAAACGGGCAGGGATGGTACAAATGATTTCCGTCCGAGATACAAGTCCCATTTTGGATGCCGGAGTGCATATTCTATTTTTTTCAGCAGACTATCATCCTCAGCTTCCAATCCGGCAAGGAAGTCTGCATCGGAGAGGAAATGGCGGTGAGTTACGATAAGGTTCGTTTCTTCTTTTGAACCGCTTGCACGCATAAAACCTCCCTTACCTGCTGTGTGAAAATCCGTTCTGATTCTGCCTTCTTTATTCACACGTATTCCGAATTTAAGTTTAGACAGCGCAGACAAATCTCCGTCGCGGGGAATTCCCACAGATGCGCATACAAGTCCGATTACACCGCTTTTAGTGGGTTCTCTTCCGGTATCGCGGTCAATAAAACGGCTGTGGTCTCCCCACGACTGCAGGGGAGCTTTCAGCCTAAGCAATAGTGTAAACATATTATGCCTCCTTCATATTGGCATTTATATATTCTTCTATTTTTTCTAATATATCTTTAAAACTTCCAGTGTCTTTAAGTTTACTTAAATTGTCTTTATGTTTTGTACAAACAAATACTCTATTATTCTCATCAAATCCGTACATCTCACTTAAAGAGTTCCAATGTTCATCAATGGCAGCGACGGAGTTTTGCATTAAGCTGTTATCTTTATCGGGGTAAACAGGCTTTTCAAAAGCATTGGCAAGATTAGCCGGGGCATCATCCTTGCGTGCAACAATCATAATGAATTCCGGCTGGGTGTCATGCGCAAAAGCATTTATTTTTCCTGAGGGCACTGCAAAAACGCTGCCTTCCAAGAAACCGAGAATACCTTGCACTGCAAGCTCTTTTTTATTGCCAAGATTCGACATAAGCTGCTCGAAATCAATCACTGAATAACGGTAATAGCATGCGCTGTTAAATGCAGTACTGCCTATCATGCCTGCTCCTGTTTCCCCGCCCGGATTAAGGTCGTCAACGGCAGTGAAATAGTCGAAATCCATAGAAATTTTGTTTGTCGAAATTGCATGAGCCACCTGGCAGGAAGCATGAATGTTCATTGTAGGAGTATGTGCAAGCATTCTTCCGAAAAGCGCTATATCCACGGAGTCTATTTTGTTTGCATAGGTATCAAAGAATTCCTTAGTTATTTTTTTAATATAGCCGTCTAACTCCTTCCTTAAGCTGTCTTTTTTCTTTTTAACAGTCTCATTTTCTATCGAATTATGAAATTCAATAATTTTATCAAAATGAGAACTGACTACTTTAGCAAGATTACCTAATTCGGTATCGTCAGTATAAAAAAGAGTTGAAGTTTTATCTTTATCATCAATGTTGCCAATAGCGCTTTCTAAAACACTGCGGGCAATCATATCAGCATTTTCTTCATCAATGTCAAATTTAGTAATCTGTTCTATCAATTTTTTTAAAGCATTTTTCGTTCTGACTCCGATATTATTATCCATTCTTTTAGAAAAGCTGTCTGAAAAGCGAATGCTTCTCTTCAGGCACTGTGAAGAAATTCTTGCCCGTCGGTAGCCGCCGAATTCGCAGTCTTTAGGCATTCCGCTGTCGTCGCGGTTAAGGTTTGACGGAGGAAAACTCTGTAGAGTATGGATTTCGATTTTCATTTTTATATTCCTTATATAATTTTTAAACAAAACAATTAATTATTTTCATCTTGAGAATCTTCTTCTTTTTGGAAAGTCCAAAAGGTTTTTGCCCATTTTTTTTGGACATATTTGTCAGGACGCCCCCATCCTCTCATATCGTTAAATAGAGTATCATAATTGATGCTGACATCCTTATCTTTAGCGTATCTTACAACAGGCAGAAGCAAATGATACAGATCTTCCGAATGAGCATTGAGCAAAGCTGCAAAGCGGGATTCAAAGCTGTCTTTGCCGGCATCCAATATTTGATGAATCAGCCGGCATGTGTCTCCAAAGTTAAAGTTTTCCTTTTCGGTGTGCATCTTATGAGTTGCAAACAGGCATGCCAAACGCTTGTAGTCATTCAGCTCATAAGCTTCTAAATTTTTTGGCAGATAGCTGCCGATAACCCTCAGCATCAGGAAGTCCTCGTCGGGATTGGACGAAGCGCGCCTTATTTCAGCCAAAGCGCCCTTTTTATCCTCTGAATCAAGCTTCAGAAGCATATCGACAAAAAAACTGTTTTTACTTTTCTTTTCATCATTCATTGCTTTTTCTCCTTTTTATGTAAATTTATTCCGAGATAATTTGTTGCAAGCGACAGCGCTTTTAAAGTTTTAGCATTGTGGCTCATATTTTCGGCATAAGCTTCAAAAGCCTTTTTTGCGGCTCGGTTAAGAGTTTTTTCCCATTCATTTATAATGTCTTCAAAATCATCATCATCTTTCCGGGAAATTTTCTCCAGGCATTGATAAAAAGGAATCTCTAACTTTTCCCAGTAGTTCTGCTCAATTTTTGTGGAAGAAACTGCAGATTTTAAATTAATAATCTTTGATATTAGCTTTTCCAACACTTTCATGGCTGATTTCACACTTTTATCTAAAACGTTTTCAGTCTCAATTTTCGCTTCTTCAACTATTAGTACAATAAGGATCTCAATTGATTTTTTTAAAGATAAAGCCTTATTATTTGCAATTTTAAGCAAATCATTAAGAACTGAGTAATATTTTTCATTCTCTAAAAAAGCCGGGTAGAACCAAAACTCTTGTTCTTCTGCTTGATAAATAGCGCCTGCTTGTTCATTAAAGTTACCATAGGCTTTCACTTTATATTTTTCTTTGAAGTAATTATTTTTTATAAACGAAAAATTCCTTGGAGGTTTATCGGCATTATTTTCAATATTGAGTATTAAATTCAAATCTCTCCATACCATTTTTTCAGAATTGAAACCTAATTCATACAATTTACCTTTTTTATTGTTTACTAAACAAGCAATAGGATCTCTGAATATTTGATCCTCTTCAGCTCTAATATATTTTCCTTGAGATCTAAGTATTTTAAAATGTTCATTATATTTAGAAAATTTCAATATTTTACCATCTAAACTATCTTTTTCAATTTCATCAGGTGTTTTGATATAGAGTAGTCTTGACTGCCACGTTAAATAATCATATAAACCGGCAGGAAAGCACTCTTGAGATGGTTTTGTGTCATATTTCAATTCCCAGCATGGAACATTTCCGTCATTATCATAATCACCGAATATCTTCGAAGTGTAAATTGTATTCATCATCAAACTTTTGAAAATATTATCTTCTACTAACCAGAATTGAATTTTACCAGCTAAATGTGAACGCTTATTTTTTCCTCCCCCTCCTCCAAAAGAATATGCTTGGGCAGTTATTAAATATATTGGCAATGATTTTTTTGAGAAAGTAAAAACATTTTCATCCATAGAATGCTCTAAAAGAGCAGCGTTATTTCCCGAAGATTTATCGGTTATTATTGTTGCTGGAGATTGGTTTTTTATTATTTGCTGAAAGTCTTTACTCTTGAGATTCTCAAAATAGCTTTTTGCCTGATAAAATGGTCGTTCTTTATCGAAAATATCAAATCTGGAGTGTAAATTATTTTCTGAAATATAATTTATTAATGGTTCTTGCGGGAAAAAACCTTTTTCCCACAGTTCATTCCAATTTTTCTTTCCTTTTTCAACTTTATAAGCTCTGTAAATAAATACTTGTAAGAATCTTAATAGTGAAATTTCCTCAAGAGGATTCTCCAAGGCAAGTTCTTTGATTTTATGAGAATTATCAAAAAAGCCATACAAAGAGAAATATTCCTTTTCATGTTTATCAGTTATACACGGAATCCATTTTTCTGTTAAAAGATTAAAACTAATCATTAGTGTCCTTTCTATTATTGACAAAACCTGTTATTTCATTATATTGAAACTTAAATTCTTTATTATTGTTTGATAGGAGTTCCAAAGCAGCATACTTTTTTAAAAATTTATTACTCTCTTGGTATTCTTTCCAATATTCAGGTGAGATTTCTTGAATGTTACAGTCAAGGAAAGATAAAGGAACACTTACCGAGCTGAAAACAAAATCATGTAAACCGGCATTCTTAATATTAATCAGTTCTGTTTTTACCCTAATGAATCTCTCATTACCAGTTTTAAAGATTAGAATCATAGTTATACTCGGTTCGCCAAGTCTGGTCTTAATTTTATAATATGGATGTTTATAGTTGTCTTCAGGCATCTGTTTATCTTCATCTTCGAACATTTCATCCAAATATTCAGGCAGATAAATTATATTTTCTTCAGCTATGAATTTTGATTTTCTTGTTCCGTTTATGAAGTCATTTAGTTTTTCTTCAAAGATGTCGTATTGTTCATCGCTCAACCCCTCTATCTCCCTCTCAAAATCATACACACCCTCCACAAGCTTCCTATAATCCTCCGGAAAGCACCACTTTTCACAGTCTTTTAGAAGAAGATATGTCCGGTAAATAATAATTTCCTCATAAATTGAACTTAGTTTTTTTGTTTTCGGAAGGCCATTTTCGTCTTCTTCCGGCATGACTATATGCAGGACTGGATTTGTGCAGTCTTTGGGGCGCTCTGCGTTGTCATGCCGCCAAAGCCTGCCCGCCCGCTGTATCAGGAGGTCGATGGGAGCTAAATCTGTGAACATTACATCGAAATCCAAGTCGAGACTCTGTTCTATCACTTGTGTGGCAATGATAATCGCTCCGGATGTCTTACCATTTTTATCTTTCCCAAATCGCTTCAGAACATTCTCTTCAATGCGTTTCCTGTCTCCGAATGTATATCGAGAGTGAAAGATATGAAGTTCATAATTACCACCGTTTTTCTTCTGTGATTTTTCTATCTCCTCATAAATACATTGACATCTGCCTACGGTATTTACTATGTACGCAGTATCACAGCCCTTTTGTGCTTCTTCAGTTAATTTCAATATTATTTCATCATCACGGCTGTTTCGTTTTAATATATTTATATTTATACTTTTAATATAATTTCCTTTCATGTCCTTTTGACAATCTTTTATCTCCCTGGTCTGGAAAGTGTGTTCGATTAGATTGTTTCCGGCAGCATGAGAGACTAAAGGATATATTTCACCGGGATTATTGCTTTCGCAGTCCCATGCCTGCAGAAACCTCTTTTTGATATTTGCCGGCAAAGTTGCAGAAAGAATAATCACATTTGAATTCATTGCCTTAAGCCATTTCAGCAGTTGGATGTGAATTTCCGCCATATATGTATCGTAAGCGTGCACCTCATCGAAAATCACAGTCTTTCCTGCCAATCCAAAAAGTCTTAAGAAAAAATGTTTTACGTTCAGCACGCTCAGGAAGGTCTGGTCAACCGTTCCGGCACCGTAAGGAGCAAGCAAACTTCTTTTGGAGGGCAGGAACCATTCTGGCGCTTGAGCAGATATATTATCATCATTGTCTTTTTCTCTATTTCTGTAATTCTCTATCAGTTTATTCATTGTGTCATTTAAGAAACTGTGACTGTGAACAAGCATGATATTGGCAGAACCTTTTTCCGCATTGTGTGCTTCCTTCAAAAAGCTCAACAATCTGCCATAAATAGCATTGCTTGTAGCCATTGTCGGCATTGCCACGTAAATTCCTCTGTTGCTTTGTATCGATTGTTGCCGGGCTGCAAGATAAAAAGCTGCTTCGGTTTTACCTTCTCCCGTAGGAGCTTCAATTATCGTCAAAGAAGGCTTTTCTCCTAATGCCAAATCAATGATTTCCTGCTGAAGATTACGAGGTTTTTTGATATTTATATTTTTGAAATATTCTGTGAATTCAAGTGATACAAGAGAAGAAGTATGTGATAAGCCGGTTTCTTTTAAAGCAATCTTAGCTTTTTCAAGAGAATCATATCTATACTTTTCAAAATCTGAACTTGGCTGCGAACAATAAAAGTATTTATCTATTGAGGCTATCCAGTCACAGTAAGTAACCAATCCTGTAAATATAAGATAAAAAGCTGGTTCCATAACCTCTAAATCTATTATGCTCTCTGCCTGATATGTTTTTTGCAATTCATCTATTAATCCGAATTGCTGTTCCTGCCACTGCTTGCCGCCAATCTTTTTTATGTTTTTTCTTAAACTATTTTTTTTAAAAATTGTACCATGATGCATTGCCAGATACTTTGAGATCTCAGTCATTATCGTTTCTATTTTATTTTTGTGCTTATCCCAAGCAGATAAAATCAGGGCGCTGTCCAAAGCGTGGCTTTTATATTCAGGTGTATTGGTAAAATCCATCCCAAGTTTTTCCAACAAGATTTTATGCGATGTGTTTTTTGATTGAAATTGGGGAGTTGCTTTTCCAATATCATGCAATCCTGCTAAAAAACAGATGTTATTTATTATCTTTTCTTCCTCCAATTTAGGGGAGAAAAAACTAGTGAAAAATTTTTTTATGGAGTTTCTTAATAATAATTCGGCAACAGACGCAACATCTATAATGTGAGCATATAGAGGATATGGTTCTTTATCATTTGCACTTTTGCCCCAAAAATTATAATAATTCATAGCTTTATTCTATTCTCCTCTTCTTATATGCTTCTTCAATCTCCTTAGAAAGTGCGTCGGAATAATTATCAACCTTAGCTTTAGCCTGAATTAGCTCCTGCTGTTTCCGCAATTCTGCATCCTGCTCTTGTTTTTCATGCATTATTTTCCCGATATGCAGAAAAATATCAATGAACCACCAGAATCCTAAACCGGCGAAAGTAATAAACTTCAGCACGCCGAGAACAGGCTGACCGAGATAGAACCTGTCGGCGCCGAACATGCCTAAGAAAATTGACAATAATAAAGCGTAAGTATAATTTTTTTCTTTCATATCTTCTCCGCAATTATTTTATTGGAATTCTTTTCTTTCTGCTATTTTAATTTCATTTCGTGTCAAATCGCAGAGTTCAGAGATAAGACTGTCTTCATTTGCTACTTCCGTGAATACTTCGGTATCTCCTTTTACTTAGTATATATTAAGATAAAACCTACAGATGCATCCGCCGCCTTGATATCGAAATCTTGTTTAACATAGAGAGCAGTCATTGAACTGATAAACTCCTCTTTTTAGGCTTACAATTGCCTTCAATGCTGTATTTTGGGAGACAGCAAGATGTGAAAATAATCGTTGACAGTAATATGAAAAGAAATATTTCATAACACATCACCTGTAAAAATTAATAATAATTCAGCTTATTAACAATCTTATATAATTTTAAAAAACTTCTTATAATAAATCTTCTCTATTAACAACCAATTTTCTTCACTCATCAATTTATACAGCAATACGTCAGTATCTGTCGCAAATATAATTATTTTTTCTTCATTTATTCATTTTCATCAAATATCTTAACAAAAGATTAAAAATATGAAATTCTTAAGAAAACTTGATAAAATACTCAATTTTGATGAAAAATTACGTAGTTCTACGTATATAATATGAACAAAAAATAATTGTAAAAAAAATCATTATATTTCAAAAGTCATCTTGCCTACAACGACACCCACAATACTGAAATTCGTGAGTTCATTTATCACAATATCATCATAATATTCGTTTTCGTAATGCAGGATTACACTTACGTTGTTCATTAAGAGACGTTTTACAAAGAGGTACACGTCAACAAGTACTCTGATTTTGTTTTATACTCTTTTGTGTAATTTTTGAAGAGTGGTGTGAAAAGGCTGTTGTTTTCTTTAATCCAACAGCCTAATATTTATTTATTTTGGTCAACCTATTTCAGGACAGGACAAATTTTCAATTTCCAATTTAGCAATTTTCAATCAATTTTCAATGATGCAATGTACAATGTTAAGCAAAAAGATCTGAGCTATTTATTAATTATTAATTATTAATTATTAATTAAAAGAACCTCCCTCCCGATGAAGCCAAGGGTTTCCTCTCCTTCGGCATAAAGCGCTCCGCCGTAAAGTTGTTTAGACAATTTCTATCTTAATACTCAATAAATTTACTTAATTTGCGTTTAAA
Organism: uncultured Hyphomicrobiales bacterium; assembly: GCA_964577665.1. Classification (GTDB taxonomy): domain Bacteria; phylum Bacteroidota; class Ignavibacteria; order Kapaibacteriales; family UBA2268; genus CAYVTD01. The sequence goes on along the minus strand of CAZOBD010000005.1, from coordinate 53,492 downwards.
TTAAAAGAATTTGGAAATTTTTTTTACTCAGGAATAGAAAATGAATACAAGATCTTATTACGAATCTCTGATAATGAAGGATATTAAAGATATTCCTGATGAATCGCTTCCTTATCTGCGTTCAATACTTAATGATTTTAAGAATCTTTTAAACAATGCTTTATATAAAGGAAGCTGTGAGACTCAATCAACAGGTTTTTGCGGCTCCTGGCAGGACAGCCGTAAAGTAGATGAAATCATTAAAGATATTGAACAAGGAAGAAATTACTTCTCGGGAAGGGATTTTCAATGAAGTATTTACTTGACACAAATATTATTATTTACTGGCTGAACGGAAACGTAAATATTGAGAAGAAAATCATTGAAACGGGCATAGAAAACACATCCATTTCTTTTATTTCACTCTGCGAATTATATTACGGCGCCCATAAATCAATGAAAAAAGAAGTAAATATCAATACCATTAATAAACTCACCGAAAAGATTTCCGTAATCCACTCAAACAATAATATTGCAGAAACATTCGGCTTATTTAAGTCATCATGTTCAGAAAAAGGAAGGACGATAGACGGCGCTGACCTTCTTATTGCATCTTTTGCCTTAGCCAACAATCTTACGCTTATTACAAATAACACAAAACATTTCAAAGACTTAGAAAATTTGAAAATCGACAATTGGATTTGAAAAAATTCGAATGATTTCATCGCTTTATCACAATTCCCTTTTCCTTCTCACCAAACAGCCCGCTGGGGTCTTTCCACACAAGCGGTGAGTTGTAAGCATAGTGGTACGGCGCCTGAGAAGGGAATATTTCAAAGAACGCATCTACACTCTGCGAATTTTCAATTTCAAATTTAGCAATTTTCAATGATGCAATGTACAATGTTAAGCAAAAAGATCTGAGCTATTTCTTAATTATTAATTATTAATTATTAATTATTAATTATTAATTAAAAGAACCTCACTGCCTATGAAGCCGAGGGTTCTTTGAAAAAATTAATATGTTTCTTTCAATCCTGCTATCTTCATAAAGTGAATCAACAATCCGGTCTTTAGAGGCTTGTTTCCGTGAACGGGAACGGATATTCTTGCAGGATTTCCTTCTTTTACCATGACATGATGGCTCCCTTTTACTCTGGCTAATGTCCATCCGTGCTTTTCGAGCAATGCTATTAACTCTTTACCGCTCATTTGCTTCATACGGCAAGTTCCATAACTTTGCTTTGTTCTGATATTTCATAATCTTCTATGTCAACAGAAAGGCATGCATCGACGGCTTCGTAGATGTTTTGTATCAG
>CAZOBD010000005.1:0-52094 GCA_964577665.1 uncultured Hyphomicrobiales bacterium | reverse complement strand
TAATTATTAATTATTAATTATTAATTTTAAATTCTTAATTAATTACCCCGCTCCCTGCCTATGAAGTTGTATATTATTATTTAACTATTTATTTTTTGCAAAGTACTTAACGCCGTCAAGTCCTTGAAAATCTATATCTTGTGTAAATAAAACTGCATTATGTTTTAGTGCTATTGCGTAAATCATACTGTCGGCCATTGGCAGCTTATGCTTGGCGCTAAGCTTAGCTGCCTGAACAGCGGTCATATTATCTATATCTATAACTGTTCCGTTCATCATAAAGTTAACCGCCGTCCGTGCTGCTTTTTCATTTCTTTCTTTAGAGATTTTCTTAAAAACTTCATAAACGCAGATTACCGGCACAATTAAATTTGAAAAATCTTCAGCAATAGCACTAAAATTATCGGCATTTTCAGAACCAGCGAAGTATTCCAACCAACCTGAAGAGTCCAGCAAATTCATAACCTGTCCTTTTCTCTTTTTATCTCCGTGTCAATCCCTTTTAAGAATCCTTTTAGTGATTTTTGATAAGGCAATATTTCAATCCTTCCTTTCCCCAAAATCACTTGCAATTTCTGACCGGGTTTGAATCCTGCTTTTTTTAATACTCCGTACTCAAGCTGCAAGGGCTGATTACCTGTTAATATGTAAGATTCCATTTTATCCTCAATTTATAAACAATTAACCAATTTAATAAAATAATTTTGATTAAAAAATAAAAAAACTTTCCACACAAGCGGCGAGTTATAAGCATAGTGGTACGGAGTCTGATTCGGGAAAATTTCAAAGAACGCATCGACACTTAAAAACCTGCCCATCTGCGGGTCGTACTGCCGGGCGCCGAAGTGGCAGTAACGCCCTTCAATGTCCGGTTTCTTTTAAAAATTTAATTTATATCTATGCCGTTCAACCACAACTCAGACTCAGCAATGTCGGTTTCTTCATCCCATTCTATACCGTATCCGCCTTCGGAAATTTTAAAATTATTAAAATAACTCTTGTTTTTTAAACGATTAAAAGGGGGCCTTTCTGAAATTTTATTGAAATCATAGATCTTTTTCGAATAGTCACTGAAAAGTATCTCCATCTGTAAATTATTTACAGTTTCGGCATTTAATATTTTTGGAAAAGATTTCATTATTTCAATCCCGGTAATTTTACAAATTTTTGAGTATTCCAAATATTAATCAATTCATTCTGATAAATTTCTGCCCATTCCCTTACTAAATTTACAGCTCTGTTAGGCAAGTCACCTTCAATCATGTCAAGACTTTGAATATCGAATAAACCGACTTTTTCACCATAAACTGCGTGAAAATGGGGAGGGTTATGATCGCTGAAAAACATTTTTATGACCAAACCGTAAAATCTTGCTATTTCCGGCATTTTATCTCCATTAAATTTTTTGATTTAAGACTTATAGAAAAATCAGATATTTTATTTTTAGCCTAAAAATTTAATGTCAACAACCCGCTCGAATCCTTCCACACCGGCGGCGAGTTGTAGTCATAGTGATACGGCGTGTGTGCCGGAAATATTTCAAAGAACGCATCGACACTCTACGAATTTCCAATTTTCAATTTAGCAATTTTCAATCAATTTTCAATAATGCAATGTACAATGTTTTTTTTATTTGCAAGTAAACTTTATTAATAAATATGACGCTGTGGAAAATCTCATCGAAACTTTTTTTTAATAGCCCCGTAAAATTTGAAATTCTTTTGTTGAGATAACTTTTTGCCATGACAAATTTTTAAGTCCTTTGATAAGATTTTTATCACCGATCCAAAGCATTTCATTTTTATCAATCGAAGTTTCGAGATCCATTATTGCTTCTTCAACAGTCATGGATTCAAGATTAACTGATTATATAGTCGGATTTAATTTTTTTGTAAAAATCTGCCAGATCATTACGTTTCTCTTCAATATTCCTTTTAATAAATAAAAAATATTTTTGCTTTTTTAAATTATCAAATTATTTTTATATTACCTTTTTAAATTGAACTCAAAACTAAATAAACAAAGCAAATTATGGAATTATCAAACAACCGATATGTTATCTCAGGCGTCGATGTCCTTGAAATATGCCAAAAATTCGGCACACCGCTTTACATCTACGACGCACACAAAATGAACGCCCGCTTCCGCCAAATGGAAGCCGCCGTAACCTACAAAAAACTCAAAATAAACTACGCCTGCAAAGCCAACACCAATTTAAACATCCTTAAACTCTTCAGAAACCTCGGCGCAGGCCTCGACACCGTCTCCGTACAGGAAGTACAGCTCGCCTTAGACGCCGGATTCCGCCCCGAAGACATAATCTACACCCCCAACTGCGTCAGCATCGACGAATACCGCATGGCAGTCACCGCCGGCGTCAAAATAAACATCGATAACCTCTCCATACTCGACCGCTTCGGCAGCATCTACGGCGGCGAAGTCCCCGTCTGCGTCAGAATAAACCCCCACATCATGGCAGGAGGCAACGAAAAAATCTCCGTAGGCCACATCGACTCCAAATTCGGCATCAGCATCCACCAAACACCGCTCCTGAAGCGCATCGTAGATGCCTACAACATCAACGTACAGGGCTTGCACATGCATACAGGCTCCGACATCCTCGACGTAGAAACATTCCTCCGCGGCGCAGAGCTCCTGCTCGAAGTTGCAAAGGATTTCAAAGGCTTAGAATACATCGACTTCGGCAGCGGATTCAAAGTAGCCTACAAAGAAGGCGACATCGAAACCGATATAGAAGAATTCGGCGCCAAAATATCAAAAAGATTCTCCGAATTTTGCCGCGAATACGGCTCCGAACTCACATTAATGTTCGAACCGGGCAAATTCCTCGTCAGCGAAGCCGGATATTTCCTCGCCGAAGTAAACGTAATCAAACAAACAACTTCCACAATCTTCGCCGGAGTCGATTCCGGCATGAATCATCTCATACGCCCCATGTTTTACGACGCCTGGCACCGCATCGAAAACGTCTCCAAGCCCGGCGTATCCCCCCGCATTTACTCCGTAGTCGGCTACATCTGCGAAACGGACACCTTCGGCTACAATAGAAAAATCAGCGAAATCTCCGAAGGCGACATCCTCGCTTTTTACAACGCCGGAGCCTACTGCTACGCCATGAGTTCCAACTATAACTCCCGTTTCCGTCCCGCCGAAGTCCTCATAATGAACGGCGAAGCCCATTTAATCCGCAAAAGAGAGACCCTCGACGACCTTACACGCAACCAAATCATAATTGATGATATTTTGGATAAGATTTAAAAGAATATACAAAAGATATATTAAAAAAGGCAGAGGAAATAAAGCAATGGTTACACAAAATATTGCAATAGAAACAGGAAAGAAATTTGTTGAAGAAGTTTTAAATCTTGGAATAAATCTTAAAAAGGCATATTTATTCGGTTCTTATGCTGCCGAAAAGCAAAGAGAACATTCCGATATAGATATAGCCCTTATAGCAGACGAATTTACCGGCATAGGACCTGTTGATGTCAAGATGATATTAAAGGCGCTGCGCAATTATTCGATTATACAGCCGATTACTTATGCAACTGACGACCTAAAAACCGATAATCCCTTCCTTGAAGAAATTAAGAGAACCGGCGTAGAAATTTTATAATTTTCTATAACAATATTTTTTCCGAAATTTCCTCCATTTTTATATAATAAAATATAAAAGGAGAAGAAAATGACACAATTACTTCAGCGTGCATGGGATGCCGTCATGCAAATACCTGAAAACAAGCAAGATTACATTGCTTCCTTAATTTTAGATGAGCTTGAAGACGAAAGTCTTTGGGAAAAACAATTTTCAACTTCTCAGCAAGAGTTGTCAAAAATAGCGGGAAAAGTGAGAGAGGAAATTCGTCAGGGGAAAGTAAAAGAATCGGGATTCGGCGAAATATGAAATCTTATGTAACAGAAGATTTCGTAAAACTTTACCGTCATTTGCCAGAGCAGGTGAAATTGCTTGCAAAGAAAAGTTATGCTGTCTGGAAGGAAAATCCGTTTCATTCATCTCTGCAATTCAAGGAAATAAACAAAAATGAATCTATTTGGTCGGTCAGAGTCGGTTTGCACTGGCGGGTTTTGGGTTTAAAAGAAAATAAATCTATTTACTGGTTTTGGATTGGCTCTCATTCAGATTATGATAAGTTAATTGAACAATTCAAATAACAGCAATTAGAAATGGAAAAAGTTTATCCAGCGCTGACTATCGGCCTGACACATTAGAAGAAGAAATATCGGGGATTTAAATTAAATTCTTTTAAATTATTCAAAAAGACGATGCAATAGAAACCGGAAAAAGATTTGTAGAAGAAATAAAGAAAACCGGCGTAGAAATTTCATAATCTGATTGCTTATCTTTAATGCCCGCCTAATCCGCAAAAGAGAGATTCTCGACGACCTTACACGCAACCAAATCATAATTGATGATATTTTGGACAAGTTTTAAAAAAAGGTTTTTGAGCATCATCCACAAATATATAATCGCTACGCGATATTAATTGTGTTGGGAACGAACTTCTACAAACATTCAATCGCTACGCGATATACCGATATAAATATTGAGTGAGAATATCCCGTCAGGGATTAAATATTTGTAGCATAAATCACCCTCTGTAAAGAATATCCCGTCAGGGATTAAATATTTACAGCATAAATTTTCGCACCACAGTAAATATCCCGTCAGGGATTAAATATTTGTAGCATAAAACACCCTCTGCAATGAATATCCCGATAGGGATTAAATATTTTCGACATCTTTGAAAATATACTGCTTGTCGTATTTTATTTGAAATTTCTTCAGCAATTCTAAATACTCCTCTCGGAAAGTTCTCTTTTTATGATGAATTTCCTGATTTTCAATATATTTATATATATTATTTAAATGAGACTTTGAATATGAAAAAGCGGAATACCCAGACTGCCATTCGAATTTTCCCTTGACCCAATTTCTTTCATTTATAAATTTAGATGACATTCTCTTGATTTCCTTTACCAAGTTTGAGATACTTTCTGATGGATTTAAACCGAGCAATATATGGATATGGTCAGGCATACCATTGATAATCAGAAGTTTATGAGCTTTATTCTGAACAATACCAGAGATATATTTATATAGCTCATCTTTATTCTTTGATGAGATAAGATTACTTCTGCCTTTAACTGCAAAGACTATATGAATTAAAATCTGAGTATATGTATTAGCCATTTTTTAGCGAAATTTAGATTAATAATTTTTTGAGAATATAAGGAAATTCAATAATTTACAAACATTTAATCGCTAACGCGATAATTATTATTTTGACCCCGGATTACTACAAATATTTAATCGCTGACGCGATAATTATTATTTTTGAGAACGAATTACTACAAACATTTAATCGCTGACGCGATATATATATATATATAACTTTGTTTTTAAAATCATAATATTTCTTATAATTTACACGTGGTAATTGGCTTTATCGCTGCCGAGGAGTAATTTCTGCCGGCTCCGGTTATTGGTCAGATGTGTTAGAAGTGGAAATAACGGCGTAAGAAGCAATTATTAGGTATTATAATTTTATTTTACTGACTTTCATAAGTTTTTCAATAAAATTATCAGCGAACTCAATCATTTCAGATATTAATTCAGGAGGTAATTCTTCAAAATCTTCATAATCATTTTGTTGTCTATATCCAAATAATTCAGAATAACTTTTGCCAAAATCTCTTGAAATGATTCTATTTTCAATAAAATGGAGGTGGAAAAGATTTCTTGTACCTTTATGTGTTTTTGAAACTAAGTCCTTTGTTAATAAAACGGCTGATACTGCATAAAAACAACTGTAATAAGCTCTGTTTAATGCTCCTCTCCACATATTATTGTCTTACATTAATCTTGCTTCAATTAATGTTTCTTTTGCTTTTTCAAATCTATACTTTATTAAGTCATTTATTTCTTTTTTCATAGCTTTATTTTATCTTGATTTACGTTACGAACAAAAGGTGATACCTGCATAAGATTATTTTTATTCCAATAATCTTTGCTATGTATTATCAGATTAAATATCTGCCTTTCCGAAAGCTCTATTTCAAAGAGCGAATGAATTATCGGTCGTTTCCTTTTCCAATTCACTTCGCCCGGAAGAAGGATTAATATGTCCCAATCAGAATCCTGCGTGTAATTTCCGCGTGCCCGCGAGCCAAAAAGATAAACTTCTGCCTGCGGTTCTATTTTTTTCACTTCTTTATTTATTTTTTTTAATAACATTATTTGTTTTAATTTGTTTAAAAAAAAAGGATTATAAATTAGAAGCAGTAAAATGGCGTTTTAAAGTTTCTATCATGCCGTCAATAGTATGCACATCGGATTCTAAAATGTTTTTTATGTTTTTTATTTTGAGTGCGGAAGCCGTAACAGGACCGATAGCAAGCGCTAAAGCATTTTTTTCGTTGAACAAAGCGGCGGCATCGGCTTTTAAAGTGTCGAAAAAGTTTTCAACAGTGGAAATACTTGTGAACATAACGGCATCGGCGCCTTTTTCAGTAAGTTCTTTTATGATAAAAGCATGAGGAGAATCTTTAATTATTTTATAAACGTTGACAGCAGTAACTTTTGCACCGAGTTTTTTTAGTCCTGCGCTTAAAGGATCTCTTTTGAAGTTTCCCTTAACACGCAAAACGCTTTTATTTGTAATATCATGGGCTTTCGGAAATTCTTTGACGAGGTCAGCAGAAGTAAATTTCGAGGGAATAAAATCTGCAATGATGTTAAAATCGGCTAATTTGCGTGCAGTACCGCTTCCGATGGCGGCTATCTTTGTTTCGGCAAGGCTTCTTGCATCCAAATTGTTTTTCAAAAGGATTTCAAAGAAGTATTTCACTCCATTTTCGCTTGTAAAAAAGAGCCAGTCGAATTTATTTTCATTTAAAAAGGCTTCAATAGAGAAATAAGGATTGATTAAAGCAGTTTTAATTGATTGAAAAGGAATGGCTTCGGCGTATTCTTCATTTAATTTTTCGTATAAAGATGCCGATTGATCGACAGCACGTGTCGTAACGATGCGTTTACCTGCTAAGGGCTTGTTTTCGAGCCATTTAATCGTGTCCCTAAGAGGAATAGTAGGTCCCGTCATAATTATAAGCGGAGATAAAAAGTTTTCGGCACGGGCTTTTGCAGGTAAATCTGTGATATTAGAGATTAAAACGCGCTGTTTAGGCATTGTGCCGTTTTCAATAACAGCTGCCGGCATGTCAGGGGACATTCCGTTTTCGATCAAAGTCTCTGAAATCTTTTCCAACATAGCCGCGCCCATGTATATAACTATATTTGTGTGTTTCATCTGCGCCAAAAGCTGCCAATTAATCTGAGAATGTGGTTTATCAGGCGCTTCGTGAGCGGTTAAAAACACAAACTGGGTGACCAAATTTCTGTGAGTGAGGGGAATACCCGCATAAGCGGTGGCAGCAATGCCCGCAGAGATGCCCGGGATGATTTCGTAGTCGATGCCTGCATTTTTTAAGGCAAGAGCTTCTTCGCTGCCTCTTCCAAAAACGAATGCGTCGCCGCCCTTAAGCCTTAAAACGGATTTTCCCTCGCCTGCTTTTTCGATTAAAAGAGAAATGATCTCTTCCTGCGAGTGATGATGACTGCCAGATTTTTTTCCGACGAAGATCATTTCAACATCGCGGCAGCAATTATTGAGTAAAGACTCGTTAGCAAGCCTGTCGAAGAGTACAACATCGGCTTTTTTCAGGATATTCACAGCTTTTACGGTGATTAAAGAAGGATCGCCGGGACCCGCTCCTGCTATGTAAACTTTTCCTTTTTTCATATACTTTTCATAAGATAATTTTCAATAGTCAGTTAAAATAATAATTTTTTTTCACAAAGAAAACTATTCCTTCGCTGTAACTTTACTGCTGTGCTTCCGGTCATATAAATACTGGGAAATCTCCGATGAGAAGAGAATTATCAAAGTAAGGTAGTATATCCAAAGCGCAATGGATGCAATAACGGCGTAAGAGCCGTAAAACCGTCCGAAATTAGACAAAGTACTGAGATACCATGCAAACAAATGCCGGGAGATTTCAATTAAAACTACGCAGAGAACCGTACTCATAATTCTTACTTTTCTGGGAGCTCGCCGGTTAGGCACAAATCGAAACATTAAATAGAAAAAAATAAATGATGTAACCAGAGATACCGCCGTAAGAATCAACCATGAAAATACCCACTCTATTTCAGACGGTATTAACTGAAGCAGATATGTTTTTATTACCGTTAACAAGGGAAATATGTATGTGGAAAACAGCAGGAGCAGTGTAAGCGCTATTGTAACGAGAATATCCTTAAGTTTATAAACGACAAAGAACTTGGGAGAGGATATTTCAAAAATAATATTCAGCCCTGAGCGAAGAGCGCTGAAAAAAGCGGATGATACCCAGAGCAGTACAAAAATACCAATCCAGCCGGCTATAGAGCTCTTCGTAAAAATGTAATTTACTTCAGAAATGATACTCATCAGTAAATTTTGTGTCTGATCAGTCGGAGGCAGCAGTTCTTTTACGATATTCTGCAGGGCGCGGGTAAGAGTTTCAGGCTCTACTATCTGGCTTACGACAAATACTGTTACCAAAAAAAGAGGCACTAAGTAGAGAAGAATACTGAAGGCAATACCGGCAGCAAGCAGGAAAATGTGGTGCTTGTCAAGGCGTTCAAGAAACTTATCAAGAAACTTATAAATACGGTTTATACGACTTTGCGGCGAGCTGAACATCTGCTCGATATCGTGGAATATTTGATAAAAGGGTTTGATATCCATACCTTTCTGCCGCTATTATTATTATTGCTTATTTTGACAAGCGAGAATCTATATAAAAATTATTTAAGATAATAAAAAGAATAGAAAACACAAAGTTAAAGATGACGTTCCGCATAAAATGGAATATTTTTTTTTGATAATTATTATTTATATACAATTTTTAATATCTTTGTAATTTGTATTTTTAAGAAATCACTTATTCGAGATTATCATTTACAACATAATCTATGCAAGGGATATATGGAAGCAAAAAATATGTATGCTCTGATACTGGGAAGCTCCAGCGGCTTCGGCAGAGCAGCAGCAATAGAACTCGCGGGGCAGGGCTATAACATTTTCGGAGTGCATTTCGACACAGCTCAAAACAAGCGAAAGGTTCAGGAAACCATAGACGATATCTCCGCCAGAGGAGTTAAGTGCATTTTCTTCAATAAAAATGCGGCTGACGAGAGAAACAGACGTGAAATTATCCAGTCAATAAAAGAGCATCTTTCCACACAGAAATACCCAATATTGAGAGTGCTTATTCATTCTCTGGCTTTCGGGGCAATAGGACCGTTTTTCAATAAGGATAAAAGCAAACAGGTTGGCCAGAAAGGTATGGAAATGACAATGAACGTTATGGCAAACAGTCTGATTTACTGGACTCAAGACCTTTTTAACGAAGACCTCCTTGCTGAAAATTCCCGGATTTTTGCCATGACCAGTGTCGGTTCTCAGCGGGCAATGCCTAACTATGGCCCCGTTTCCGCCTCAAAAGCCGCAATAGAGTCTTACATCAGGCAGATTGCCGTGGAACTGGCTCCTTACAGAATAACTGCAAACGCCATTCGCGCAGGCTTGACAGACACTCCCGCAGCACAAAAAATACCCGGCTTTGAAAGAATGTTGGAATTTGCCCGCCACCACAATCCTTTTCAGAGAAATACCGTTCCTTATGATGTTGCCAAAGCTATTTCTCTGCTTGTGGACGAAAAATTTTACTGGATTACGGGCGAAGTTATCGGTGTGGACGGCGGTGAGAATATTTTAAATTTCATCGAGTAATCAATAAACGATATATCTACGGAATATCTACGGAAAAGTTTTTTTAATAAATTCAGGAACTAAGATGATTGAATTCAGCTTAACAGAAGAGCAAAAAATGCTTCGCGACATGGTGAGAGATTTCGCCACAAACGAACTGAAACCAATAGCATCAAAAATTGACGATGACGAATGGATACCCGAAGAAACCAGAAAAAAAATCGCCGAACTGGGACTACTCGGCGCTCCTTACCCCGAAGAATACGGCGGAAGCGGTTTCGGTGAAGTCGGATACTGCGTTGCTCAGGAAGAAATTGGCAGAGCTTGTCTTTCCACTGCTACTTTCATCGGCGCACATACTTCCATCGGCACTAATGCCATTTTCATTGGCGGCAGCGAAGAGCTTAAGCAGAAATACATGCCTTCTCTATGTTCCGGTGAAAAAATTGCAGCTTACGCTCTGACCGAACCCGGTGCAGGTTCCGATGCTTTCAATCTTCAGACCAAAGCTGAAAAGGACGGAGACGACTGGATACTTAACGGCGAGAAAATGTGGATTACAAACGGGCCAATTGCCGATGTATTCTCAGTATTTGCACGCACCAAAATGGGTATTACGGGGTTTGTCGTCGAAAGAAGCATGGAAGGTTTTGCTCACGGAGCCCATGAAAGAAAAATGGGTATCCGCGGCAGCGTTACTTCATCCCTTACTTTCGACAATGTGCGCGTTCCGGGCGAAAATATTATCGGCAGAGACGGCAGAGGCTTTCTCGTTGCGATGAAAACTCTCGATGCAGGAAGACTCGGGCTCGGCGCGGCTTGTCTCGGCGCCTGCAAGGAACTTCTCGAGATGGCTACACGCTATGCAAAGGAGCGCAAGCAGTTCAACGAGCCGATTGCCAATTTTCAGGGCGTGCAGTTCATGCTCGCTGACATGGCTACAATCATTTTTGAAACAGAAAGCGTCGTTTACAGGACTGCACAGATGTATGACGAAAAGAAAGTAACTCCCCGCCACAGTGCTATCGTCAAAAAAGTCAGCTCGGAGGCTTTGGACAGATGTGTTGATATGGCTATGCAGGTTCACGGCGGCATGGGCTTTTCAAGAGAGCTTCCCATCGAAAGAATTTACCGCGATTCACGTATTAACCGCATCTTTGAAGGCACGACGGAAATCCAAAAAATGGTAATCGCACGCGATGTTATAAAGAAAAACGGCGTGCTCGAGCAAATGTAAGCATATTTTAATTCAATTGATGGTTTATGCCCGGCATTTTAAAGGTGCCGGGCTTTTTTTTTGCCTGCAGGCAGGCATTTCTTTATTTTAATTTTCATAACGTAACCTATAATATATCTATTGAAATGAATATCAGGCGTTATTTATTGAAATTATCCTGCTTATTAACTTTTTATACCTTCTTCTTATATAATTATATTCATATTCTATAAATTTTTTATATTATTTTATAATATTTTTAATCTAAATTTAATGAATAAATGATGAATTAAGGATAATATGGCTGCATTTTAAGTATTTAATTTATTAATTAACGTAATAGAATGATAAACATACTAATTAGAATATCTATCCTATTTCTTAAAATGATTTTCCAATAACTTAAATTTAATATCGTACGGTTTAAAATTAACATCGTACGGATTAAAATTAACATCGTACGACATAAATTGATCATCTAACAACATAAAATGACTATCTAACAGCTTTTTTATTCATTTTTCCCTTTAGAATGAAGAAATATTCCTTTTGAATAGTCATTTTTCTTATTAGATGCATAAATATTTCCGTTAAATACTAATTTATTTCTTTTCATAGTATAAATTTTTCTTTACGATGCTAATATATTTTTGTTAGATGAACAAATATTTCTGTTAGTTATTCATTTTTTATACTTATTTATTAAATAATTTTTTAAAATGATTAATAATTTCTGTCAGTTATATAAATATTACTGTTTGTTATTAATTTATTTCTTTTCAAAGTATAAATATTTCTTTAGGAAGATTCAATATTTTTGTAAATTATTCATTTTTTATACTTAGTTAAAGTAATATTTCTTTTAGTTATGTATTATTTAAACTAATCTATACTAAAATATCTTTTTGTTATGTATTATTTAAACTAATTTACACATAATTATCTTTTAGTTATTAATTTTTTAAACTTATTTATAGAAAAATATCTTTTAGATGCTAAAATAAATTACTAAGCAAATAATTTATTTCTCTTCTTTTTTGTTTTTATATAAAAAAAAGAAGAGAAATATGCTTTTGATGATGAATAAATCTATTATTATAAAAGTTTTAATTGGCAGGAAGTGAAAATAACAGACTTAGATGCTTTCTTATGACTTAATTTTGACCGTCTAAGGATGAAGGAAACTAATTTTTTGCATTATAATGAAGTAAAATATTTATTAAAAGATGAATTATCTTGGTCAAATATAGTTTTTTTTCTTTACGCAAGATTCTTAAATTAGTTAAAATTATTATTTATAATGTATTTTTTATCTTTGAAAGGATTAAATGGCTGTTTTACTTTTTAAGCAGAGCGTGCAGCGCTTTCTTTTGCTTGTTCTTTGGGCTTAAACAAATTCAAATCGGCATGGTTTTAACAAAATTTACGTTATTTCTTTACCCTGCTTAGTAGAAATGAAGCTGCAAAACCTGCCGCCGCTGCCGCAGCACTGTACGCAAGCGCGCCGAAGCCGTAAAAGAATGCGGCTTGCATTTCAAGATATATCTGATAAAGGGAAGCTATTATTAATCCGAGTATGAAATATATGGTTTCGGAGGGAAAACGCTTCAAAGCAATGTTAATTACCTTTGCAAAGATGACGATACCCGGCACTGCGCCCGCGGCTACAACGGCGATGGGGATGATAACCCTCTCGTCAACGTAAAAAAGAATATTGCTGTATTCGCCGAGGCTGATTAAAAGCGCCGAACCCGAAAAACCGGGCAGGACCATCGAGCCTGCAGCAAGGAATCCGCAGATAAAAAGCCAGAGAGCATATCCGAAGTCGATGGATGATAATTTAATGACGGAAAGGAACTCCCCTGTGGTTTCCGTATTTGCCGCGGCGGCGTTTTCCGTTGCAAAAAATGTGGTGGAAAAGATAAGCGCAAAGGCGGTGATTATCGCAATTATTCTCTTTAGGTTTATTTTCATGTCTTTCTCAAGACTTAAGATGAAGGGAACGGAGCCAACGATTAAGCCAATGAAAAAGAAGTATGTTAACTGCTTGTAAAGTTCGTTTTTTAATAAAAAAGAGAAGAGTTTTGCAAAAATGATAATGCCTGTTATTGCGCCGACAGCAATAATCAGTAGAAAAATAAAGTAGCCGAGGCGTTTTTCTTTGTTTTGAACAAAATTACCGATAGATTCTGTAAGCTGGTGGTATATGTTCATAATAAAAGCCATAGTGCCGCCCGAAACGCCAGGTATGACATTTGCAATGCCGATTACTATGCCCTTTAAATATAAAATGAAATATTTCATATTTTCCGAATAATGTGATACAAAAATGCAAATATAAATAATTTTTTTCGTGTCAGCGCCAAGAAATTTCAATAATTTTTTTTATAGCTGTATCAATTTTTATATTTTTGTTAAAATGATTCATTAAAGTATCATAACCGGAAAAGGGAGCTCCGGCATTAAAAAATGGAAAAACGAGCAGACTTGCACATTCACAGTATTTATTCCGACGGAGTGCTGCCGCCGGAGGAAATATTTGAAAAGGCGCGTAAATACGGACTGAAAGGAATCAGCATCACAGATCACGACACGATTGACGGATGCATAAACGCCGAAGCTTTGAAAGATGATTTTGATATTGAGTTTATTACCGGAGTGGAACTGAGCTGCTTCGAAAACGGTAATGAATACCATATCCTCGGATATCTGATAGACCTTGACAATCAGCAGCTCAGGCGCCATCTTGCCGAATACCGAAAAGTACGTCTTTTTCGTGCAAAAAGAATAGTCGATAAGCTGTTGATGAACGATATACACTTGACGCTTGATGAAATACTCGACAAAGCCGGCGATGCACCGGTTACACGCCCTCACATTGCCTCCGTTATGACTGATAAAGGATTTACGGCAACACTTAAAGAAGCTTTCGTGCATTATCTGGGCGAGGGCAAGCCCGCTTATGAAGAAAAAGCACATTTTTCGGTTAAGGACGGCATAAAACTAATTAATAATGCCGGAGGAGTTGCAGTAATTGCTCACCCCGGGAAGTATATCTCGCAGGAAGCTTTGTTCAGATTCATTGAGGCGGGACTTGACGGAATTGAAGTGAACCACCCGCACCATGACCGCAGCATGAAGAGGCATTATCACAACCTTGCAAGCCAATACTGGCTCCTTGAAACAGGCGGCTCGGACTATCACGGCAACCGCGACTATGACGAGGTAAACTTCGGTAAGAGTACTGTTTCGTATTCGGTTATTGAGAAAATCAAAAAGCAGGCGCTGAATTATAATAAGTGATTATTTTATTTTATTTATCTGAGATATAAAGCTATTGAGATGGAGCTTTTTTGTTATTGTTTTTTGAAATGCCGTGTCAAGATGAACAGCTTTGAATCTGACGCCCTTTAAGCTGCCAATGGTCTTAATGCCGCAGTTTCCCGTATAGCCTATTCTGAGTGTGTCATCCAGGGAAGTGATGTATTCTGCAAGAGGGTAATCAGCAAGGGGATAAAGTTTTGGCATCCGGTCTGCAATTATTACGGAAGTTTTATTTTTTGCGGAGGGAATAACGACGGCAACGGTTTTTTCCCGGGGCAGTATTTTCATTTTTCTATCTTCCCGAAACATTAAGTTCATTAAAAGAATGCACATTATCAATGAGGCAGATAACCTGAAAAAGAAAAGTTTTCGGCTTTTGGAAAGGAATACATAAACGCATGCGGCAGAAATAATTAAGGCTGTCAGCACTGCTCCTTCTCCTCTGATAAAAATCTTGCCGAGTGAAAGAGCATAATCATTTACGAGGAATATCAGTTGAATTAAAAACTCTGCCGCTGAGGCAAATATTTCGGCAAGCGGCATGAAAAAAGAAAGCATTACAGAAATAAATGAGTAAACCAATGCAAGGCTTATTGCAGGTACTGCAATGATATTCCACAAAATGGACGCAAAGGAAAAAACATTGAAGTATAAGGCGGCTAACGCAGATACAGAAACCGATGCCGCCGTTGAAACGGAAATAAGACTAATAAGATATTCCGTGAATCCGCTTTTGGGTTTTACAAACATCAATATAGTTATTCTTACCGGATTGTAAAGCAGAATAATACCGCCGAAAGCCGTAAATGAGAGCTGAAATGCAATGGAAAATATGAGATTGGGATTGAAAACAAGCATCAGCAGTGCGGTGAGAGCGATAAGATTTATCATTGAATATTTTCTCTGCAGGTACCATGACAGCATCATAGCAAATGCAATTAAACCGGCTCTTACGGCTGAAGGCTGCATTCCTGTAAAGATTACAAATGAAGCAAGCAGCAGACCGAATAAGATAAGACGCAGGAACCTGCTGCGAAAATAGCATGTGATAAGAAAGATAATTCCTGCTGTTATGCCGGTATGAAGTCCGCTCACGGCAAGAATATGCGCCGTGCCGGTCAGCATAAATTTCTGTTTAGTTTCATAAGGCAGTGCAGTTTTATCTCCGGTTAAAACAGCCTGCACAACCGGTGCGGCCTCTTCTGAAAACAAATCTTCAATTGTTTTTTTAGTTTTTAACCGGATATTACCAATGAATTCCTCCCAAAAATTATGAGTTGGTGTTATGGAAAACTGTCCGTGCTTAATTCTTGCAAACCATGAAACTCCTAAAGAATAAAGATACTGCTCTTCGGGAAAATCATAAACAAGCTGTTTTTTCTTGGGAGGTCTTGCATAAACAGATGCAAAGATTTCACTGCCGGGATATACTTTCCGATTTTTATTTTCATTAGAGTAAATTCTCAGAAGAATTCCTGTTTTTATTTCAGGCAGACATTTTGTATCTAAAAAGCCATCGGCTGTGCATACTATTTTACTGCTGTCCGCTCTTAATATTCTTGTAATTTCACCGCGAAAAACACCGGGCATTTCGCCGATGATTCTATCGGGATACTTATAATTTGTGTAATTTAGATTCAATGATAACACCAGCCCAATTGATAAACAGAGAAATGCAAAGGCAGAGGAAATGTTTCTATTATAAAGGAAAAATATAGAAAGGATTACAGCAGACGCTGCAACAGGCAGTAATAAAAAAATATTTTGAAAAAACATCATGCCTGCGAGCATTCCGGCTAACACAAAACCAAATACTCTCACGGCGGGATACTTATGCCATTTTATCCGAAAAAACAATTTTTAACCTGCAAAAATGTTATTATATTTGTCGTTTAAATTTAAGCAAATTTAACAAATATTTCAATAAGGTTAATATATGTGCGGAATTGTAGGATATATCGGCAGTCAGAAGGCATCGCAAATTTTGTTGACGGGACTGAAGCGGTTAGAATACAGGGGATACGACTCAGCGGGTATTTCGCTGCTGGAAGATGAGAAAATAAAAATCTTGAAACGGCGCGGCAAGGTCTTTGATCTTGACAATAATATAAATCACGACGACTTTAATTCTACGATAGGAATAGCTCACACGCGCTGGGCTACGCACGGAGAACCGAATGATATAAACGCTCATCCGCATACAGACAATACAGGAAATATTTCATTAATCCACAACGGTATAATAGAAAATTTCTCGACTCTGAAAAAAGCACTTTCTCAGAAAGGATATACTTTTAAATCGGATACTGATACTGAAGTACTTGCCGTATTTATCGGTGCAATGTACGAAAAGGTACACGATTTGGAACTTGCCGTGAGAATGGCGCTTTCAGAAGTTGACGGCACTTTCGGCATAATAATTCTGTCTTCTTATGAACCTAATAAACTGATAGCGGCACGCCGGGGCAGTCCCATGGTGCTGGGAATCGGGGATGATGAATACATACTCGCTTCGGATGCTCCGGCTATCATACAGCATACACGGCAGGTGGTATATCTTGCAGATAACGAAATGGCTATCATTACAAGAAAAGGTTTCAGCACAAAAACTATTTTTAATGAAGCCACTAAGAGCAAAGTTGAAATGATAGACTACGACATAGAACAGATTGAAAAGGGTATTTATCCGCACTTTATGCTGAAAGAGATTTTCGAACAGCCGCTGACTTTCCAAGACGCTTTCCGGGGCAGACTGCTGGACAAAGTGGGAAATGTGCGTCTGGGCGGACTTCGTCAGGTGGAAGACAAGCTGCGAACTGCACGGAGGATTATCATCACTGCCTGCGGAACTTCTTGGCATGCCGGTTTGGTTGGGGAATACATGATAGAAAATCTTTCTCAGATACCGGTAGAGGTAGAGTATGCTTCGGAATTTCGGTACCGCAACACTGTAATTTTTCCTGATGACGTGGTGATAGCCATTTCTCAGAGCGGCGAGACCGCTGACACTCTTGCAGCCGTTAAAGAGGCAAAGCAAAAAGGCGCCACTGTGATAGGTATCGTTAACAGCGTCGGCAGCTCTATTGCCCGTGAAACAGAAGCGGGTGTTTACATTCACGCAGGTCCTGAAATTGGCGTTGCTTCCACCAAAGCTTTTACCTCCCAAGTGGCGGCACTGGCTCTGATAGCAATCTGGCTGGGAAGAAAAACACGTCTTTCACAGCACGACGGCAAATTAATTACACGCGAAATGGCAGCCTTACCGGGCAAGATAAAACAAATTTTCGAACAGACAGATAAGATTAAAGCAATTGCAAAAGAGTACTGTCTGGCGCGGAATTTTCTTTATCTCGGAAGGGGATTTAACTTTCCGGTTGCCCTGGAAGGCGCTCTGAAACTCAAAGAAATTTCCTACATTCATGCCGAAGGATACCCTGCCGCCGAAATGAAGCACGGGCCAATTGCCTTAATTGACGAAAATATGCCGGTTGTCTTCATTGCTACGAAAGATGAAATATACGATAAAATAAAATCAAACATCGAAGAGGTACTTAGCAGAAAAGGCAGGATAATCGTTATTGCAACGGAAGGCGACAACGAAATAATGAGCAATGAAGACCCTAAAAAGCGTCCTAATCATGTCATTTACGTACCGCACACACTGCCTATGTTCACTCCAGTGCTGACAGCTGTACCCCTTCAGCTTTTAGCTTATTACATTGCCGTGGAGCTCGGACGCGAGATAGACCAACCGAGGAATCTCGCTAAAAGCGTTACAGTGGAATAATGCTTTTTTAAAAATATGATAGTGCAAAAGTTAATAAGTGTTGCGAGCATCATAATAATTCTGTTTCTGGTCTGGCTGATGTCAGAAAACAGAAAGCAGTTTCCTTATCGTGTAGTTATCTGGGGCTTGACGCTTCAGATTTTTTTTGCATTTATTGTTTTTTACCTGCCCGCAGGCATCTTGCTTTTTGAATGGCTGGGAGAGGGCATAAGGACATTTCTCGACAAGGGTCTCGAAAGTGCGAACTCCGTCTTCGGCAATATGATAAAATCCGAATACAGGGATACTTTCGGCTTTCAGCTTGCCGTTATCATTACGGTTACGATAGTGTTTTTTTCGAGCATCGTATCGGTGCTTTACCACTACGGCATTATGCAGAGGCTCGTGTGGGGTATGGCATGGGTTATGGAAAAGACTATGAAGACGTCTGGCGTCGAGTCGTTGTCGGCATCGGCAAATATTTTCATCGGACAGACAGAAGCCCCACTAATGGTAAGGCATTATCTGCCCTCGGCATCACGCTCGGAGATTCACACTATCATGGTCTGCGGATTTGCAACAATTGCCGGCGGCGTAATGGCGGCATATATTCAGATGGGCATATCCTCTTCCCTGCTGCTTTCGGCAAGCATCCTTTCGGTTCCGGGAGGGCTTATGCTGTCAAAAATCGTAGTACCACCCCAAAAAGGCGTCAGGACATTAAATGAATTGAAGAAAATTTCCACACCAAAGTTTAAAAATGCCCTTGAGGCGCTTACTCAGGGAGCATCCGACGGTATGCTGCTTTCGTTAAACATAGTTGCTATGCTTATTGCCTTTCTTGCCATAATAAACATTATCAACTTTGCTCTTTTTACAACCGCCGGATGGCTTGCCGAAGCAGGTTTTCAATATTTCCCGGAAAGCCTTGAAAGCATTCTGGGGTTTATTTTTCAGCCCTTCGGTTATCTTATGTCGGTTCCTGCCGATGAAGCACAGAAACTGGGTATGTTGATAGGCAAAAAGATCAGTCTCAATGAGTTTTTAGCTTATGCGGACCTCGGCGAAATGATAAGAAACGAAGAAATAAGCCCCCGCACTGCCAAACTCGCAACATTTGCCCTGTGCGGATTTGCTAATTTCGGAAGCATTGCCATTCAGATCGGCGGGCTTGGCGGGCTGGTACCAGAAAAGAAATCGGAGCTTGCCCAGCTCGGCTTGAAGGCAATGTTCACCGGCGCTCTCGTAAATATCTTAAATGCAGTCATTGCCGGCTTGTTTATATAGAAGCAAAATACGGAAGACCTTCCGAATCTTTGATACCAAGTTGAATTCTAAAGAAAAACTTAAAACTCATTTATTCTACTCGGTGTGAAACCTAAATTCCAATCTCCGGTTTTTTGCCATATTTTCCAAAGAGTTATTGGGAACAACGGGAAATTGTTCGCCGTAGCCCTTTGCAATTATTCTTTCTTCGGAAATGCCGTTTTCAAGAAGATGTGTCCGCATAGTTTGAGCGCGCATCTCAGAAAGCCGGTTATTGTATTCCTCCGAGCCGCGGCTGTCAGTATGTGCGAATACTTCCACTCTGATATTAGGATTCTCTATTAGGATATCGACGAGCATATTTATTGAGGTATATGCAGCTGGATTGAAATCATATTGATTAGTGTCAAAAATGTTCATTATATATTTTTTAACCCCTCTTTTTGCCAAACCTATGATAGATTCCAAAACAATGTTTTCGGTTACTTCTATACTTGTGTCTCTATTTTCTTTGTCAAAATGTCGGAGGTCAAGACTTTTTGTTGTCGGAAAATATCCTTTTTTAAAAGCGTAGTATTCATAATTTTTTTCAAGGGGGAGTATGATGTAATACTCGCCGTTCATCGGGTCGCTGTAAAGTTCGCCAATGTCTTTCTTCTCTCGCTGGGATATGTCTTCCCATCGAATGGCAGCATCGAGGGGGTTGCCGTGTTCGTCGGTTACTTTACCGCTGATAGTGGCAATCTGGTCGGGACGGGCTCTTTCCGGAATAGTGATTGAATAAATGTCAAGACCGCCCTTGCCCGCTTCCAATTTGTCGGAAGTAAAATAAGCAATGTCTCCTTTAGTAGTAAAATTATAGCCCCAGTCGTCTCCTGCCGTGTTTATCTTTTTTCCTAAGTTAACAGGCTCGCTCCACTCTGTCCAGGATGTGTCGCTCAGCCTGTCAGCTTTGAAAACATCAAGATAGCCCAGACCATAGTGTCCGTCTGAACTAAAATAAAGCGTTTTTCCGTCGGGATGCAGAAAAGGCGAGCGCTCCGCATAAGGGGTATTTATCACATCGCCTAAGTTAACAGGCTCGCTCCATCCCGTATCGGTCTTCAGGGTAACGAATATGTCCGTGTTGCCCCATACGTCGCCGTGATAGGGTTCGTCCTTCTTATGGTACCCGCCCACGGAGCCGGGTCTGTCAGAAATAAAAAGAATAGCCTTGCCGTCTCCGGAATATGTTGCGTCACATTCGAAAAACCCGCTGTTTATCGGAGGCGGAAAATGCTCTATTCGCGACCAGCCGTTTATAGTTTTGTTTATCTTGAAAATATCGCCGCGCCCCATGCTTTTTCGGTAATTGCCAAAAAGCAGCATCCTCGTGCCGTCGGCTGAGATGCCGGTAATAGCTTCTGATTTGCCGGTATTCAGCAGACTTCCGTGGTTAATCGCTTTCTGCCACGTCCCATTTTCTTTTTTGGAAATAAAAATATCGTCCACCCCCTTGTTGTCGCTGCGTCCTCCTCCGGTAAAATATAGTTTTTTTTCGTCGGCTGTGGGTTTTGGATTGAGTTCGTCGCCGAGGCTGTTTACACCGTTTCCGAGATTCGTAATAATGAGAGAGTCGCAGGGCTGGTTTATAAGGTCTATTATTTTGTTAAATTTAGTGCTGTCTTCCGGAAAAAAACACTTGTATTTTTTAAAAACCTCTTCTGCTTTTTGCCAGTCTTTTTTGATGATATGCCGCGAAGCAAGTCTCTGGACTGCTATGAATGCCTCGTCAGACGGTGCGGATTCAAGAATGAATCTCTCGAAAACTTCCGCTTCACTTTTCTCTGCAGGAGGTCTGTGCAAATTGGGTATAGCAAAGGCATTTTCACTGTCCCTGCATATAGAAGCTGAGGTATTAAAAAAAATTAGTCCTGTTATTGCAATCAGGAGAAATTTTAGCATATTATCTTCCAATGTTAAGAAAATATTAAAAAATGAATTTAACAACTTTGAATTAGAAAAGCAATACGTAAAACTACGCATTTTGGTATTAAAATGAATTAATGGATTATGCTTTGTTACGTTCAATTTAATAAAAAATATCTATTTGAGACACCACAACTGCAATTAAAAATAAAGAATTGGATTTGATAATGCAAGGATGAATCATTTAAAAACTGATTAACTCCGCCTGAAAAGCCTAAGTTTTCCTTTTGATACAGCCTTATATCCTTATATATTAAGCCTTGCTCATGTCTGCTTTTTGAGTTTTCATAACCGCTTCGCCGAATTTAATTAACTCAATAATAATAATAATAGAAAAAGGTATCCCCACAGCCAAAGTCCATTCGCTCATAGACAAAGGTGTAGTTCTAAGCAAATCGTTCATAAACGGAAATGCTACGGCAGATACCTGAAGAGCCATTGCAAGAAGCATTACAAGAAGCAGAATAATATTTTTTGAGGGGCTAACCCTGTCAAGCTTCTCCTTACCGGGATAAGGAAGTTTAAAAAAGAGAGAACGGTCAAGCGAGCGTGAGTTCTGAACATTCCATATCTGGAAAAACGCCAGCGTTGTAAAAGCAAGAGTACGAAGCTTTCCAAGGTCTGCATCAGTAAGTCCTCCGGCAAAAAGGTCAATGTTGTAAGCTTCAGCATAACCCATATAAATACCCATAGTGCCTATCATCATAATTATTCCTGCGATGACTATTCGTCGTATTATGTCGCCGGTTATGAGAGGCACTCCTTTTTTTCGCGGGGGGAATGCCATAACATTTCCGTGCTCTTTTTCGAATGCCAGAGGAAATGTGGATGTACCGTCTGTAACAAGGTTAATCCAAAGGAGCTGTGCGGGCAGTACCGGAAGCGGCAACCCTAGAAAAACAGATGCTCCGATGGTCAGAACTCCACCGAAACTTGTTGCCAGGATGTAAAGCAATATATGCCTCAGATTGTGCAGAACAACCCTTCCCCGCCGAACAGCCCTGACTATTGTTGCAAAGTTGTCATCCATAAGAACGATGTGGGAAGCTTCTTTTGCAACTTCAGTGCCGCTGCCCATAGCGACGCCAATATCAGCCTGCTTAAGCGCCGGGGAGTCGTTTACACCGTCTCCCGTCATAGCCACTATATCACCGCGTTCCTGGAGCTGCTTAACGATTCTGAATTTATGCTGGGGAGCAACACGGGCGTAAACGTCAATTTCATGGGCGCGGTTAAAAAGCTCTTCGTCGGTTATTTCGTCAAGTTCTGTGCCGGTAATAACGTTTGGTTCGTAAGTAAGGTCTTTTTCTTCGTTTTTCTTCTCAGCTCTTTGGGAAAGTGCAATAGCTTCTTCGCCGAGGTTTATTTCTTCTGCGATGGCTTTAGCCGTCTGGGCGTGGTCTCCCGTTATCATAATTACTCTGACCCCTGCATTGTGGCATTCGCGGACAGCCTGCACAGCTTCTGGCCTAATAGCATCCTGTATGCCGGCAAAGCCGACAAAGTCTAAGTCTTGCAGATCATCGAGAGATATAGGGCATTTTTCAAGATCGCCGTTATTCATAGCTTTAAGATTATCGCATTTCTTTGATTTGGCAAGAGCAAGCACTCTCAATCCTCTTTTTGAAAAATCTGCCGATATTTCATTGAGTCTTTGTTTGTCTATTTCTTGCTCTGAACCGTCTTTGTCCACATAAGTATCACATCTTTCCAGAATTCTTTCAGGAGCTCCTTTTGCAAAAACATGGATGTCCTTTCCTATTCTGGCTTTTACTGCCATAAGCTGATTTTCAGATTCAAAAGGTATATCCACAAAGACCTTGCAGTCATCACATGTATAATGAAGTTTTTCGGCTCCTATCATCAGGGCGGCTTCTGTAGGATCGCCTTGTATTTCCCATTGATCGCTGTTTTTGGAAATGGAAGACTCAGTGCAGAGAGCAGAAATCCTTGCAAATAGCTTCATAGCTTCGTTTAGTTCATATTTTACGGTATCCCCTGATTCAATACTGACAGCCTTCCCTTCAATGTCATAACCGCTGCCGGTTACTTCAAAAATCTCGTCTCCGGTGTAAAAGCGTTTCAGTGTCATCTGATTTTTTGTAAGAGTGCCTGTTTTGTCCGTACAAATTATATTTGTGCTTCCAAGTGTTTCAACGGCGGCAAGTTTTTTTACGACGGCATTATGCTTTGCCATAAGTGAAATACCGATTGTAAGCGTTATGGTTACGGCAACAGGCAGCCCTTCCGGTATGGCGGAAACAGCTAAACCTATGGATGTAAGAAACATATCCAGCCAGTCAATCCCCCGCAGGAAGCCTATGACAAAAATAACGATTATGGCTCCCATAATAGAATAAGTAAGAAGTTTGCTGAGCTGGTCTATCTGTCTCTGGAGAGGCGAGACTGTTTCCTCTGCCTCAGCCACTCTTTCGGAAATTTGTCCGAACTCGGTATCTCTGCCGACGGAACCAACCACAGCAAGCCCTCTGCCCTTCTGTATAATAGTACCGGAATAAACCATAGTTACCCGGTCGCCCAGAGGTGCATTTTTGGAAATATTTGCCTTTGCATTTTTTTCAGATGCAAAGGACTCGCCCGTGAGCATAGATTCATCCACCAGCAGATTTTGCGACTCAATGAGGCGGGCATCAGCGGGGGCTCTCATGCCGCTTTCCAGAATGATTATATCTCCGCATACCACTTCGCCGGTAGGTATAGTAATTTTCTTTCCGTTTCGTATAACGCGGGAGTTTGGCGAAGCCATTTTTTTCAATGACTTCAACGCATCGGTTGCTTTCTGCTCCTGCACAAAACCGATAAGCGTGTTCAGAAGAACAACCGCGCCTATGACTATTGTATCTTTAAGGTCAGCAACGAAGGCATTAATGACTGCCGCAACTATCAGGATATAAATAAATGGATTGTTGAACTGCTCAAATAAAAGAATCCATGCGGATTTGGGCTTGTGGCTTACGAATTCGTTTGTTCCGTATTTTTCTCTGCTTTGCTCTACTTCCTTGTCCGAAAGTCCCGTTTCGGGGTTTACTTTAAAACGTTTCAGAGCCTCTTCGATAGAAACCGCGTGTAATGGCATAACTTATATCTTGATATTCCCTGTTTTCCAAATTTTTTTTTAGCAATAATTATAAAAACGAAAGATACAGATTTTTAGTTAAAAATAAAACTTTTAAATTATAACGACAAAAAATACAAATTGTAAAAATATACAAAACAGCAAAGATTTTTCAGAACTCTATTACTTTAAATATTTTCTTCAGCAGCCTCAATTGATAATATCAAACAACTTTCAAATCCACTTCTCTGTAAGTTCATTTATTTCATTCATTATTTGAATCGTACTCTCTAAAATATTTGTGATTTTAATAAAGTGTAGAATATCGTCTCCTTCCAGATTTATTTCGTGCTTCCTGCGTTCCTTAAGCCATTTTTCAAGAACCTGATAGCCCCCGATGCGGAAGTTCCATAAGTCTTCAGGCACATCTTCGAAATATCTGTTTTTGTTTATGTAAACTTTTCCTTTCTCGTATGTTATTTTTTCTACAAGGAAATTATCTCCTTCGCCTTTGAATGAGCATTTTGGATTATCATAAGACTTTTCCATCAAATGATGCTCGATTAAATCATAACCTGTTTCGGATAGTTTTTTAAATAACTCCTCATCATCGCAAAATGGAACTCTGGGGAAATCTATCTTCAAAAATTCAATATATTTTTCTCTATAAGCGGGACTGTACAGAATGGCATAGATGTAACCCAATATCTGTTCGGGAGAATATTTATCTTTATATTTTAGTTCAATGAACTTTATAAAATCTTTGCTAAAATTAGGTATTTTTTCAAGTTCGTTTCTGCCTTCATAAGGAATGGCAGGTTCTTCGACGTATCCGCCGCTTTTTTTCAGCTCTTCCCCGTTGTATATAAAAAGCGGGAAAAGATAATCGGAACCAATAGAACCGGGACGTGAGGAAAATCTTAAATCCGAAATTCTATCCGTTACCAAAAAATTATTATGTCCTTTTGCCTGACTGCGGGTAGTTGAAAGACCTATGTTAGGCTGCATCATGTGTTTCATGATATTAAAACGGTTTGTGCCTCTTTCAAGTATGTTGAGGTCGTAGTAAATAAATCTTATATCAAAAGGTCTGTAAGCATATTCTTTAATGAAGTCTTGACCGAAAGAACCTTCCTTTAATGCTCTTTCAATTTTCCAGTCTCTTGTATTTTTTAAATCAAATTCATTTGATGCATTCTCTTTAGTCAAAGAATAAAATCTGATTAGTCTTTTTTTTAATGTATTCTTATTATAAGCGACAACAAAATGATCCCTGTGCGTTTTCACTCCGCTGGAATATTTATTGAAAATCTCATCAATCTTAAATCCTTTTTCATATTTTTTCTTTGACTTGAAATCCTTTCTGGCAAAGAAATAAAATTCTTTTTGGGGATTGAGCTTTGTCCATTTTTTAATATCCTGCTTTTCTTTATTTGTTTTGGGCAAAAGCGTTCTGATGTCATTTCTCTGAAGAAAATCGAGCTTCTCATCTTTTGTGCCGTATAAATCAGCAAAATATACTTCAGGATTTCTATTTGATTTTTTTTCCTTCTTGACGAAAATGCTTATCGCCACTCCCTGCATTATAGCAAATATATTTTCGTCTTTTTTGCCTTCCGGCGTAATTTCTCCTATCCGGGAGCTGCCATGAAGATTTAAAATGTATATTTCATCAAAATCCTTTAGAAGTTCCTCACGCATACC
Organism: uncultured Hyphomicrobiales bacterium; assembly: GCA_964577665.1. Taxonomy (GTDB): domain Bacteria; phylum Bacteroidota; class Ignavibacteria; order Kapaibacteriales; family UBA2268; genus CAYVTD01. The sequence goes on along the minus strand of CAZOBD010000005.1, from coordinate 25,917 downwards.
CCGGTGTATCAAGCCGTCTATAAAAGAATTGTTGGAAATAATTCCAACTACTCCCTTTTCAGCATTTTCCATCTTCCAGTGTGCAAAGCGTATGAATTTGATATAATCATCCGAAAGCGGCTGTATGTTTTTTTCTCCGACAACAGCTTTTTTATACTTCTGCATCTTCTCTTCGGCGATAAAACCGGTTTTATTGGCGCTGCTGACCGAATAAGGCGGATTACCCATTATTATCAAGATATCCTTATTCTTTATTTCGTTTGCCATCAAGCCTTCTTTTGAAAGATGAGGCAGAAAACCGAAAGGCTTAGGTTCTTTGTTGCTGAGGGTGTTTGTGAGAAAGATATTCAGCCGGTTCCCTTCATTGATTGAAAAGCCCCAATCTTTAAGGTATTCCGAAATTTTTAAATTAGCCACGGCATAAGGCGCTGCAAGGAGTTCAAATCCATAGAAGTTTTTAATAATTATCTCATTTAATATTTTGTTGGCAGTTATTTTATCAACCCGCTTCATGGTTTCTTCAAGAGCCAGCTTGAAGGCATTCAGCAGGAAAGTACCAGTACCGGCGGCAAAATCCAGAAGAGTAACGTCTTTGTTAATCAAACCGTCTTTCAAATCAAATGTCTCTTTAACGATTATTTCAACAGACCTCGTAATAAAAGAAACAACCGGCTCGGGTGTGTAGTAAACTCCGCGTATTTTTCTCTGCCCGGGATCATAATGGTAAAGAAAATCCTCATAAAAGAAAATAAAGGGATCTGCAAAACCGCTCTTTTTTCTGCGGTATTCTGCGAATTCTTTCTTGATTGCAGGAAAATCCGTTGCTTTTAAAATTGTAATTATTTCTTCAATTACCCAGTTTATATCCTGAGGGAAATTATCGAGACTGTGAAAAAGCTCTTTTATCAGCGGAAAAGCGCCGGGGAGTAATTCATTTGCCGAATATTTAGTAAGCTGCTGCTTCGGCGAATCACTGTTCAATGCCGAAAGAAAAAGTGCATAGCTTAAAGTCTGAGCATAAATATCAGAAAAATATTTTCTTGTAAGGGAGGGCAAAAGGGTTTCTTTAAAAGCTTGATAAATAGCTTCTAAAACGCTGTTCCTGTCCGCTTCCCTCTCAAGTTCGCTGCGGCAGTATTCTTTTAGAAAGCGCGCCTTATCGGAAAGTTTTCTCGCAAGGTCATGCGTCTTGCATATTGTTTCAGGTTCAGATTCAAAGAAATCAGTGAGCAGCCTTTCTAACACTGCAACTCTGTACTCTTTAAGTTTAAAACTTTTCTTTTCGAGATGATACTCGGAAAACAAAAGCACATCCAGCACAGGCTCGCCTTTTCTTATTAAGTAAAAATGCAGGTAGTCGGTTAAAATAATATTTTCGGAAAACTTAGCATACTTCTTTAGCTGGTCAGAATTTAAGTGCTTTTTAAGGTCTTCGCCGATTTTTTTTGTTTCAAGCAAACCGATGGTAAGCTGTTCGGGAGTAGATATTTTAAAATCCGGTCTGCCCGCATTCCCCTGACGGACAGGTTCGTGCCTTACTGTAAGCTTTCTGCCGGTGTATTTTTCTATGAAGGCATTCAGCAAAGTTTCAAGCGCCGACCTGTATGTATGCTCGGAACTTTCTTCGCCGGAAGCATAAAGCTCTTTTATGGTATTGAAATACTCCTGAAACATAGACAATGCAATTAACATTTTTTTAACTTTCCATATTGCAAAAATACAAAGAAATATACAAAAACCTTATGATGTGGAAAAGTTTACAAATTAAATATTTCTTTCTTTCTTTTTGAAATCAAACAGTTTTTTAAGCTTCTCTTCAAAGAAACTGTGCAGTGTGAAAATAGTGCCGCAAGAGCAAAGCTTATTCCAATCTTGAAAAACGTGCACCCCTTTGGTAAAAGCATCAGCGGCGGGGTCTATGACAACAAGTATAAATTCAAATAACATCATAAAAGCTATAGATGTAGAACATACTTTTATTTCAGAGTTTCATTAATCCTAACATCTCAGGGATGCATACCTGTAAAAAAATTTTCCGTTTCTCCCTATATTTCCTTATATTATTGTAGAGAAAATAAAACTTTAGTTTTTCTGTCTCTTACTATTTAGTTATGTTGAACAAAATTATACACACATATAAATTGCTTTACTCTAACCAAACATCATTTTATTCAATTTACTACAAATCAAAGGAGTTACAATGACAGGTATAGTAGGATGGGGCTCTTATGTTCCTGCGTACCGGATAAAATCCGAGACGATAGCCCGCCAGTGGGGATCTGACCCCGACACTATGGTAAACGGGCTTCTCATCAAGGAAAAAACGGTGCCCGGCAGGGATGAAGACACCATAACCATCGCAGTTGCCGCCGCTAAAAATGCTGTTAAACGCGCAGGCATAGACCCGCAGAAAATCGGTGCGGTCTATATAGGTTCCGAATCGCACCCTTATGCGGTTAAGCCAAGCGGCACTATTTTAATTGACGCTCTCGGTATTGGTCCCGACGTACACGTTGCAGACTTTGAATTTGCCTGCAAGGCAGGTTCCGAATCTATGTTCGTAGCATACAGCCATGTGAAATCAGGCAATATGGAATATGCCATGGGCATAGGTGCAGACACTTCGCAGGGCGCCCCGGGAGATGCTCTCGAATACTCTGCATCGGCAGGCGGCTCTGCTTTCATTTTCGGAAACGACGACGTAGCGGCTAATCTTTTATATACTCATTCATTTACCAGCGACACCGCCGATTTCTGGCGCCGTGAATATCAACATTATCCCCGCCACGGGGGACGCTTCACGGGCGAACCTGCATACTTCAAGCACATCTTAGGCTGTGCAAATGCTCTTATGGAAAAATCAGGCATGAAAGCGTCAGATTTTGCACAGGCTGTTTTCCACATGCCAAACGGAAAATTCCCTCTGAAAGCCGGTAAAATCTTAGGCTTTACAAACGAACAGATGCAGCAGGGCTGGGTAGTAAACACAATGGGAAATACTTATTCGGGTTCATCTCCCACAGGCTTGGCTGCCTGCCTTGACATTATGAAGCCCGGAGAAAAAGTCTTCATGGTTTCATTCGGCTCCGGTGCAGGCAGTGACGGCTTTATTTTCGAAGCCACCGATAAAATTACTGCCAAGCAGGCATTAGCTCCTAAAACACGTGAAATCTTAGATGGAAAGAAGATTTATCTCGACTACGGAAGATATGTTGCTTTCCGCAAGAAGATAAGATTTAATGAAGCATGACAATAATTAATAATTAACAATTAATAATTAATAATTAATAATTAATAATTTCAAATTATTGTTTGTACTTTGAATTCTGATAGTCGTTCTGAACTTGTTTCAGAATCTCGAATTTGAGAAACATTCTCCTTTCCAAACTCCGATTTGGAAAGGATAATATCAGACGAAACTCTGTTTCGCATGAAAAGCATCATTCCCAAGTGAAACTTAGGAATGAGAAAAAAAAGAGTAACACTCTCCTTTCCAAACTCCGATTTGGAAAGGATAATATCAGACGAAACTCAGTTTCGCAGAAAAAGTGCATTCCCAAGTAAAACTTAGGAATGAGAAAATAACAAAGACAATTGTACATTGAAAACGATCCCCCGCACCCCCTTATAAATAAGGGGGACGAAAAAAACTTCCTCCCTTATTTATAAGGGAGGACCGAGGAGGGATCAAATCTTTGAAATAAACAAATAATTTTTTATAAAACGGAGGAAAAAAATATGCGCGACGTTGCAATAGTAGGCGTTGGCATGACTAAATTCGGCGAGCTTTGGGACCAAAACCTGCGCGATATTTTCGCGGAAGCCGGATTGAAAGCCATGGAAAACGCCGGCGTTGACAAAATCGACTCTCTTTATGTCGGTGCGATGTCCAGCGGACTTTACAACCGTCAGGAGCATCTCAGCTCTGTGATGGCTGACTATATCGGTCAGAGAGGCGCCGCCGGAGCACGCATCGAATCTGCCTGCTCATCTGCAGGTCAGGCTGTCCGCATCGGCTATATGGATGTTGCCTCAGGAATGAGCGACATCGTTATGGTCGGAGGCGTTGAAAAAATGTGGGATGCCGATGACGGCTCCATGGTGCTTGCCACTGCGGCAGACCAAGAATACGAAGCATTTCACGGAATTACGTTCCCGGGGCTTTATGCTATGATTGCCCGGGCTTACATGCACCAATACGGACTTACTCGCGAAGAACTTGCACAAGTTCCAATCAAAAGCCACAAACATTCAGTTGGAAATGAGTTTGCACAGTATCCATTTGAAATTAATATGAAAACTGTTTTAAACTCGGCAATGGTTGCTGACCCGCTGAGGCTTATGGACTGCTCGCCCATCACCGACGGAGCAGCTGCTCTTATTCTCGTGCCTCTCGATCAGGCAAAGAATTTCACGGACAAGCCCGTCAAATTCAAAGGCATCGGCGCTGCAACAGGTCCTATCGCCCTGCATGATCACAAAGACCTTACAAAACTCGACGCTGTAAGACTTTCCGCCGAAAAAGCTTATAAAATGGCGGGAGCAAGCCCGGCTGACATCAGTTTTACAGAAGTACACGACTGCTTTTCAATCGCCGAAATCGTCGTTGCCGAAGAACTCGGCTTTTTCGAATACGGGCAGGCAGGCAAAGCAATCGCCGAAGGTCAGGCTACACACGGCGGAAAAGTCGTTATCAACTCATCGGGCGGCTTGAAAGCTAAAGGGCATCCCGTAGGCGCTACAGGTGCCGCTCAGCTTATCGAAGCATTCAAGCAGCTTCGCGGCGAAGCCGGAAACCGGCAGGTAAAAGACATAAAACTCGGCATGACCCAAAACATGGGCGGCTCCGGAGGAAGTTCTGTTGTACATATTCTGGAGGCAGTATAATGGCTAATTCACAAAGATATACTCGCGAAATTCCCCACCGCTACCGGCTGGAAGCTCAGAAGTTCGACTGCGGATGCGTTACCCTCGCAAACCGCTATGTATGCCCCGACAAAGGCTGTAAAGACTTCGAGAAGATTACCCTCAGCGGCAAAGGCAGGATTTTAACCTACACTGTCGTCCACATAGCGGCCGACGACTATGCAAAAGAAGCTCCCTTCCCGGTTGCAATTATCGAAACCGAAGAAGGAGCACGCATCACCGCACAAGTAGTTGACTGCAATGAAGAAGACCTAAAGATAGGCGCCGAAGTACAGCTCGTTTTCCGCAAGATAATGGAGGAAGGCGGCAGCGGCATCATCAACTACGCATATAAAGCTGTGCTGGTTTAAAAACTTTTTGTTCCTTTTTATTGGGAATAAAAGGATGTTATTTTTAACCTTCCGATGGGTATTAAACCTTCGGAAGGTTTTTTATTAAGGGTAAAAAGCGGTTTTGAAAAGTAAACAGAAATGATTTTCCTATGATGAAAACAACAGCTTCTTTTGCCTCTCCGACAAGCTGTCTGATATTTCGAACATTTTTAACCTGACATGACTCTTGTTTTGTCTGAATAATTTTTTGTTGGGCTTTTTTCGGGAAAAATTTAAAAGTTGGTATATTGCATATTTATTAAGATTTTTTACTTTTTAAAATTATCAAATTATTTTATATTACCTTTTTTAAGTGAACTCAAAAATATTATCTTAAAAAATCAAGAGTACTTTTTTCTATTTAAATTTTTTTAGAATATGAGAAAAAAAATATATCATTCAATCTTAATCGTTTTACTTTTTACAGCCTCATGTTCCACCTTCGGAAGCGGTGGAGACAAGCACTTTCTGTGGGAAGTGAAATCGGAAACAAATACGATTTACATACTGGGTTCGGTGCACATAGCCAAAAAGGAAATGTACCCCCTGCCGGACATTATAATGCAGGCTTATGAGGTTTCCGAAGCAATTGCCGTTGAAATAGACATATCTGAAATAAAAGATATGAACATTGCAATGAAAATCGCCCAAAAAGCCGTTTATCAGGGAGATGAAACTTTAGAAGAAAATGTTTCACCCGAACTTTTCGCAAAAATCGAAAAAAACTTCCGGGAAATGGGATTGACAAAGGAAATTTACAACAAATTCAAGCCATGGTATGCTGTCATTACCATGACAATGATGGATGCTCAAGAGCAGGGCTACGAGCAGGCTCAGGGCATTGATATGCACTTTATGGAACGAGCAGGGGATGACGGCAAAGAAATATACGAGCTGGAAAGCATCGAGCAGCAACTCGAGCTTTTCGACTATCTCGACGATGCAATGAATGTTTATGTAGAATATGCTCTCAGCGAGATAGATTCGGATGAAAACAGGATTGATTCCCTTTTTCATTACTGGAGCGAAGGAAATTCTGAAAAACTTTACGATTATATGCTCAACGATCTCCGTAAGATGGAAAATTATGAAGAATTTATGAAAGTATTCTTCTGGAGCAGGAATGAAACAATGGCTCGCGCGATAGAAAGTTTTATGGAAGAAAATATTAAATGTTTCGTTATCGTCGGAGCGGGTCATCTGCTCACTGACAGAAGTATAGTTGGCATTTTGAAGAGCAGAAACGATTATAAAATACGACAGTTGTAGTACTTTTATTGACTAAGGGAATTTATGGCGCTGCAATTTCTATATCTTAGCGGGACAGGACTGTAGAAAAGATTTTACACTTACTTTATAGTTAAAATTTCTGAGAGGTTTATTATGGACTTGAAAAGAAAAATAGTTTTGATAACGGGTGCATCCGCAGGAATAGGCAGGGCATGCGCGAAAGTATTTGCCCAAGAAGGAGCCAGAATAATAATGCTTGCCCGCCGCGAGGAAAAATTGAAAGCCCTTGCAAACGAACTCCTCGGCAAGCACGGAGCCGAAGTGCTGAGTCTTGAGTGCGATGTACGCGATAGGATAAAGCTGAAGCAGATTTTCGATGCAATGCCGAAAGACTGGCAGGCAGTTGATATTTTGATTAACAACGCCGGGCTTGCCCGCGGGCTCGACAAAATTCAAGAAGGCAGCATTGATAACTGGGAAGAAATGATAGATACTAACGTAAAAGGATTACTGTACGTTTCCCGTTACTTTATGCCTTTGATGATTGAAAAAGGTTCCGGCATTATCATCAATATAGCTTCAATAGCCGGCAGACAGGTCTATCCCATGGGAAATATCTACTGTGCTACCAAACATGCCGTAAAAGCCATTTCCGAGGCTATGGCTGTTGACTTGAACGGCACCGGCGTTAGAGTTACCAATATCGATCCCGGCTTGGTAGAAACCGAATTTGCCGAGGTACGTTTTCATGGCGACAAAGAAAGAGCGAAAAAGGTTTATCAGGGATATACTCCTCTAAGTGCTTACGATATAGCTGATATAGCTCTTTTCTGTGCTGCAAGGCCTCCTCACGTTATGATTCAGGATATACTCGTAACTCCGACTGATCAGGCAAACACTATGATAGTAAATAAGCGCGAGTAATCTTTTAGTTGAAATTAGGAGATTATCACTCAACGATATGTCTTTCAGGAATTTTTATGACAAACTCAGTGCCTTCTCCGATACTGCTGTCAAAGGAAATTTCCCACTCTAAAGCATCGACGAATTTTTTTACCATTGCAAGCCCCAGCCCGATACCCGGAACTATGCCAATGTCTTCCTTCCCTCTGTGAAATGCCTTGAATAGATTTTCCTTTTCTTCTTCGGTAATTCCTTTGCCTTCATCTTTTATTCTTATATAGGCTTTTTCGCCGGTTCTCTCCAGAGCAATTGATATTTTAGACTGATGAGCAGAAAATTTGACGGCATTCATTAAAAGGTGTAGAAATATCTGGCGGAGATAGTTATAATCCGTCATAACCCTTAATTCAGGAACATTTTTAAGAATTTCAAACTTATGATTTTCATTATCCAATATGCTTACTTCATCAGAAATTTTTCGCGAAAAATCTATCAGTTCAACTATTACCCGGTTTATTTCAAGATTTCCCGACTCAAACTTAGAAAAAGTAAAAACATCATCTATCAGGTGAGTCATAAGATCAACCGAAGAAACTATTTTTTTTGTATATTCTTCAGCTTTTTCAAAGTTACCTTTCTGCAGGTAAACATTTATCAGCTCTGCGGAGGAAAGAATCACTGTCAGGGGTGTTCGGTATTCATGGGAGATCATTTGTATGAAACGTGATTTCATCAAATTAAGCTCTTTCTCCCTGTTGAGTGCATTCTCAATTGTCCTGTTTGCTTTTTCAAGTTCTTCGTTTAGTTTTTTCAGATTTTCTTCCGCTTTCTTTCTATCGGTAATATTTCTGGTAATACCTACAAAACCAATATCCCCGCCGGCACCGCTTTTCATTAAAGAAATTACAAATTCCGATGGTATTTCAGCACCGTTTTTGTGATACTGGGTTATTTCCATTGAAAATGTATTTGACGGATTTTCACCTGCTTCAATCAGTGCCACATGACCTGAAATTTCTTTAATTAAACCCGATTTTTTATTTTCAGCGGCACAGTTCCAGAAAGGCTTGCCGAGCAGTTCGAAGGGTTTATAACCTAAAAAATTATATACTGATGGACTTATGTAAGTAACATTGTATTCAAAATCTGCCGTCCAGATAATATCAATCGTATTTTGTGTAATCAGCCTGTATCTTTGCTCGCTCTGCTCGAGTAAATTCTGGATTTTCTTTCTTTCTGTTATATCTAAGGCAACCCCCAGAATTTGAGAAACGCTGCCATCCTTTTCAACTTGAAAAGGTACATGCTTGGAAAGAAACCAGCGCCATGAACCGTCTGCCGCTTTCAGCCGGAAATCTAATTCCTCAATACCATCTTTTACCAGAACATCTTTCTTTTCTTTTCTTTTTGCCAGATCATCAGGATGCATCATGCTGAAAACATTATTAAGATTAAAACCAGAATGCTGATCCTCGTTTTTTTCATAACCAAGTTCTTTAAGAAGACTTTTATTCTGCCAGATAATCTCTTTGGTATTCATGTCATTAATATATGCTATCATCGGAGCCATGGAAGACATTTTGTTAAGCAGTCTGCTTGTCGAATCGAGCATCTCCTGCACTGATTCCTTATCCTTCATTTCTTTCATCAGCTCGCCTGTGCGCTCTTCCACTCTTTCTTCGAGCTGTTCATTCAGGATTCGCAGTTCTTCACGGTTTTCATTGAGTTCATCGAGTGTGTGGGAAAGCTTTTCTTTTTGCTCTTTTAAAAGTTTGTTGTCTTTGTTTTTGTCAGAAACTCTCTTGTAAAGAACAAAAATAAAACCAAGGAAAAGAACTGAACCTATTACCAGAAAATAGACCAATGCTTCTTGCTGCTGATATTCCAAATCTGCTATTTCTTTCTCTCGCTTGCTCAAATCCGATTTCAGACGAAGACCCATAATGTCCAGATTGAGTTCTTGTTCTCTTATGCTGTCTTTCAAAGCTGCATATTTTTTTTGATATTCCAGAGCCTTTTTCAAATTGCCCTTTACTTCGTTAATGAGGGATATTCTCTCATAATTTTTTAAAATATAGTACTTTGAGTCGCTCTCACGGGCATGTTTCAGTGAAAGATTCAGATATTCCAGTGCTTTAGAGTAATCCTTCAATTTAAAGTATGTACTCCCGATATTGTTGTAAGAACTGCTTATCATTGCCAAATAACCAATCTTTAAGCGCAGAGCGAGAGCTTTTTCATTATACTCGAGCATCATTTTATAGTTATTATGCTTGTAAGAATAAAATGCCAGCAGGGTGTAGGAATCTGCTGCAAGACGTCTGTTTTTGTCCCTTTTGGCGTATTCTACCGCCAAGAGCAAATCATTTTTTGCCTTTTCAGGTTCGTTTACATCTATCCAATATGCTCCTCTGAACCTCAAAACATTTGAAATACCGAAAAGATCATTACTGTTTTCGTAGATATCAAGCGCCCTGTTAAAATGCTTAACAGCTGTATTTTTATTGTGATAATTTCCTTCCTTAACCAAAGTGTGGTATGTAGCGCCGAGAATTAACAAACTGTTTGCTGCTTTCGCAGAGTCCTTTGCCAAAAAATAATTCTCTATCGAATTTCTTAAATAGCCGACGGCAGTCCATTCGTCTTTTATACTGCGGTAAATATTACCCAGTGCAAAATAGGAAAGACCTTTGCCTGCGTAACTTTCCACTTTTTTGCTCAGCTCAAAAGCAATGAAATAGTAAGAAACAGCTTTTTCATATTTCTGCATCTCATGGTACAATAGTCCCAATTCAATATTGCATTTAATCATCCATTCGTAATCTTCTTCCTGTGTGAATATGCTGAGTGATTTTGTAAGATATGAAATAGACCTGTCGTTTCCGCCAAGCTGTCTAACACATGTACCCATAAGATAATAAGATTTGGCTTCACCTTCTTTGTATTGAATTCTCTGGCTGATGAGCAGGGCTTCTCTTGCGCTGTCCAGCGAATTTTGAAGTGAGTAATATACCAGCCTGCCGGAAACATCTAAAAGCAAATCGACTTTTTCTCTGCCCGTGTTTTTTTTAATCTTTTTTCTTAATGAATCGAGCGGGATGTATTCGGCTGCCGCATTAGAAAATGTCAGCAGAATAAGCAGGTTCATTATCAGAGCAGTTTTTTTCATTATTCTCTTGTATTGAATCTTATTCAACTTTTCCATGAATAATATAAATTCTCATAAAGAAAATTTTGATTAATTTATTGAATTTGTATGAGTTAATATTTCTATGAACGAAAACGAAAGCATCAAGCGCTAAACCTGCAATATAAGAAATTTAACAGCAAAAAGCATTTTTTTTCTTTTTGATTTGATAATCTTTTATTAGTTGTTTATTTTTACATATTCGATAGATACAAATATTCAGGAGAATATATGGCAAGAGGAAAAAATATCAGAAGCCGTTCGGAAGTGGAAGCTTTGAATAATATCCGTCAGGGTAAAATTTTTAAAGAAATTAAGGACAAGGACATTTCGCTTATTCTGGAAGACCCCCTTGAAAACGATCTGGTTCTCAACATGGGACCCCAGCATCCCGCAACACACGGGGTACTTCGCGTTCTGCTCAGGCTCGACGGAGAAACTGTCATAAAAGCAATACCCGAGCTCGGCTATCTGCACAGGGGCTACGAAAAACTTGCCGAAAACTGCACTATGTATGAATTTATCCCCCATACAGACAGACTTGACTACATTGCGCCGCTTTCCAACAACGTTGCCATTACTCTTGCGGCAGACAATGCTCTCGGTATCGAAGCTCCTCCGCGCGCCCAATGGATAAGAACTCTTGTTTCCGAGCTTGCAAGAATCTCTTCTCATCTTATGGCTATGGGATCTACCTGTATGGATGCCGGTGCTCTTACCGTACTCCTCTGGACATTTATCGAACGGGAAAAATTATATGACATATTTGAGCTTATTTGCGGCGCCCGTTTTACAACAAGCTATTCTCGCATAGGCGGAGTGGCAAACGATATTAATGACGAAGTGCTCGGCATGATAAAAAAATGGGCTGACGAGTTTCCTTCCGAATTGGATTATTTCGAGAAACTTGTTCATAAAAATAGAATTTTTGTTGACAGGCTCGCGGGCGTCTGCATTCTTGAGCCGGAAAAAGCCGTTAAGCTCGGGGCTACCGGACCGACTCTCAGAGGCTCAGGCATAGCAAGGGATCTTCGCCGCGACGAGCCCTACCTTCTTTATGACCGGCTCGATTTCGACGTTATTACCTACGGCGACTGTGATGTATGGTCGCGCTACATGGTACGCATACAGGAGATGAAAGAAAGTCTGAAAATGGTATATCAGCTTCTTGAAAAACAGCCCAAAGGCGAAGTAAGACTGGACAACCACAAGACTACGCTGCCCCGCAAAAAAGATGTATATACAAAAATGGAAGATTTGATAAACGATTTCATGGTGGTGAACTTTGGTGCAGCTCCCGAGCCGGGAGAAACCTATACTGCCATAGAAAGCCCCAAAGGCGAACTCGGCTTTTTCATTGTTTCCAACGGTACGGGTTACCCTTGGAAACTGAAAATTCGCTCGCCCAGTACGGCAAATCTTCAGACACTCGCTCCTATGATAGAAGGCTCAATGATTGCCGACGTCATTCTCGCAATAGGCTCCATTGATCCCATTATGGGCGAGGCTGACAAGTAATCTGTATTCTTTTGTTGTTTTTCTAATCCTTTAATCAGACCGCATTTAACTACCTGTTGTATTCAACTCTTAGTATTGTATAATAATTACATCTTTTAACCCTGCATACCTAATAGTTTCAATATTTATTTTAAATACTCGTTTTTTTTTTGTAAATTGTTTAAAATAATTATCATTAACAATATGTTTAATAAAAAACGGGATACACATGAAAAAATACTTAACTGCATTCCAAATAACTGCGGCATTAAGCATTCTTTTTTTTATTACAGCCTGTCAAAAGCAGGATGAACCTTCTGAGGACAAAGACATGAAGACTACTCAAACAAAATTAATCGAGCAGCGAATAAAAGCATTTGCACCGACAGAAGTAAAAGCAGACCTTTCACATTTAGACCCTAATCAGAAAAAAGTACTGGAATTCCTTGCAAAAGCCGGCAAAATCATTGATAATATTTTCTGGAAACAAACATCACCTCAATCTATTCCGGTCAAAGATTCTCTTGAGAAACTGGAAACAGAAGAAGCGAAGACTGCCCTGCAGTACGTAATGATAAATTACGGTCCTTACGATCCCATATACGACAACGAAAGATTCGTCGGCGATCAGCCAGAGAAACGTCCACTCGGAGGCGCTTTTTACCCCGTAGATATGACAAAAGAGGAGTTTGAAAAATATCTTTCGGAGAATCCTGATGAGAAGGAAGTTTTAACGGGACAATACACTGTCGTAACCAGAGAAAACAGCAGATTGAAGGCTGTTCCCTATCATAAGTACTATCCTGAAGTAATGCAGGCAGCCGATTACATCGACTCTGCGGCAGCCTATGCCGAAAATCCTTCTTTGAAAAAGTATCTCACCCTGCGGGCAAAGGCTTTAAGAACCGATGCATACCACGAAAGCGACCTTGCATGGATGGACCTCGAAGGTAATGACATCGACGTTGTAATAGGACCTATTGAAAATTACGAAGACGCTCTTTTCAATTACAAAACCGCTTACGAAGCAATGATTATGGTACGGGACGAAGAAGCTTCGAAAGAACTCGAATTGTTCCGCAAAAATCTCAATAAACTGGAAGAAAACATACCCTACACAGGAAAAGAATACAAAAAGGGCGAACCGAAAAAGACCGTAATGCAGATTGTCAATATTGTCTATTTCGGCGGAGACTGCAACAAAGGCGTAAAAACCATAGCTAATTCGCTTCCTAACGATCCCAAAATACATGAAACAAAAGGCTCGAAAAAGTCTATGTTCAAAAACATGATGGAAGCGAAATTTGATAAAATCGTCGTTCCTATTGCCAACACAATCTTAGCCGAAAAGTTTGCCAAAAACGTTGATAAAAAAGCTTTTACAAGCTTCGTAACACTACATGAAATATCTCACACATTTGGCCCCGGTTACGTAATAAGCAGCGATGAAACCGTAAGAAAAGCACTTCAGGAAAGATATTCTGCCATTGAAGAAACAAAAGCCGATATATTAGGAATGTATAACCATAAAACATTACTTGAACTTGGCGCAATAGACCAAGAATACATCGACAAAGCTGTAGCTACATATCTGGCTGGATTATACAGGTCCATACGTTTCGGAGCCGAAGAAGCCCACGGCAGAGCCAATCTGATACAGCTCAATTTCTTGAAAGACAGGGGCGCTGTTAAAAAGCTCGAAAACGGCAAACTGGCTATAAATCAGGAAATATTTTTCGATAAGGTGGCAGAGCTGGCAGATTTAATTTTAACAGTTCAGGCTGAGGGGAATTACGAAAAAGCAGGTGAAATAATCGAAAAATACGGACAGGTTACGCCTGAAATCAAAAATGAAATCAGCATGCTCAGCGATGTTCCTCGGGACATCGACACCAAATATATGTTTTAATGAATTACAATAATAAATTTTGAGGTAAGCTATGGCTATTAAAATAACAAAAACGGAGAAATCGAAGATTGGCACAATCCACTGGGATAATCTGAGCTTCGGCAAATATTTCTCCGATCACGTTTTTATATCCGATTACGAAAACGGCAAATGGAGTGAAGGCGAAATAGTGCCTTACGGTCCCATGCCCGTCGAGCCGGGTATGTGCACACTGCATTACGGACAATCAATTTTTGAGGGATTAAAGGCTTTCAGAGCAAAAGACCGCGGAGTAAATGTTTTCAGACCGGAAATGAACGCCAAAAGGCTTAATCATTCCGCAGAACTTCTCTGCATACCCGCTTTTGACGAAAAGAAATTTCTTGAAGCAATGACCGAGCTGATAAAAACCGATATACAGTTCATTCCTGCCACAAGGGGACACTCGCTTTATATACGTCCGCTTGTTTACGGGTCTGGAAATTTCTTGGGCGTACATGCCTCGGACACTTACCGTCTGATAATTATGACCTCTCCCGTAGCTTCATATTATCCGGAAGGTCTGAATCCCGTTAAAATCATGGTTACAGACGAATACGTCCGCGCCGCCCCCGGAGGCACCGGTACGGCAAAAACAGCCGGCAACTACGCAGCTTCTTTACTGGCAGGCAAAAAAGCAAAAGAAAACGGATTTTCGCAGGTTCTGTGGCTCAATGCAGCTTCCCGGGAAGTTGTCGATGAAGTCGGAGCTATGAATATTATGTTCGTCATCGATGATGAGCTTATTACACCACCTTTAAGCCAAGGTACAATATTAGCCGGCGTAACCCGCTATTCCGTGCTTCATCTTGCACGGGAATGGGGAATGAAAGTTTCCGAAAGAAGCATTACAATAGATGAAATAATGAAGGCTTATAAAGACGGAAAACTTCAGGAATGCTTCGGCACCGGCACCGCAGCCGTCATTTCCCCCGTTGGTCTGCTTAATTTCAAAGGTGAAAACATAGTAGTAAACGATAATAAAATCGGAAGAGTTTCACAGAAATTGTTCGATACAATAACCGGCATTCAATACGGCGAAATAGAAGACAAATACGGCTGGAATTATAAAATAATCTGATAAATTCCGCTTCCATACATTCGGAATGACATATAATTTATTCTCTCATTCTATTATTTTCATAATAGACTCCTAAAAAGACGCCCGCACATTCTACTGCGGGCGTTTTTTCTCTCAGTTTAAGAATAAATATGAACGGCAACAAAGACTTTTCAAAAGATATTTTAGAAAAAGCAAATGAGGTAAGAATATGTTTACTCAAAGAGATATAATTGAGCAACTGAAACAATTGTCAAATGAAATAGTATCAAAAGGGATAAATCTGAAAAAAGTTATTCTTTATGGTTCTTATGCAAAAAATCTGCAAAGGGAAGATTCCGATATTGACGTTGCTATAGTAGCTGATGAATTTATCGGTTTTGCCTATGAAGACATAAAACTAATTAATGATATCTTATTGAAAAATATTAACATACAACCCAAAACATATCCCACTGAATATTTTAATCAAGGCGACCCTTTTATCGAAGAAATAAAAAAAACCGGAATCGAAATTCCGGTCGGCTAAAAAAAATACTGGATTAAACGTAGTCAAATTTTGCAGTGAAATGTCTGAGCGCGGGCGGCTCCCAAACTATCTTCATACCACGGAGCTTATCTCTGTTTTTAAATACTTCAATTATAGCTTCGGCAGTATAGTCTATATGGCTTTTTGTGTAAACTCGGCGCGGCACGGCAAAGCGGACAAGCTCCATAGGCGGGGCTACATGCTTACCGAAACTGTCTTTTTTGCCGAACATTACCGATCCTATCTCAACCGAACGAACACCTGAAATCTTATATATTTCCACGGCGATTGACTGTCCCGGATACTGCTCAGGCGGAATATGCGGCGCAAATGCCTTAGCATCTAAAAACAAGCCGTGTCCCCCAGTAGGACGCACAATCGGCACTCCCTCTTTCATAATCTCATCGCCGAGATATTTCACCTGTCCTATCCGGTAGCGGAGATAATCTTCGCTCATAACCTCCTTAAAACCGACCGCAAGAGCTTCGAGATCGCGGCGAGCCAAGCCGCCGTATGTGAGATAGCCTTCAGTAATTATCAAAAGATTGCGGGCTTGCAGAGCAAGATCATCGTCATGCGTGGCAAGGAAACCGCCGGTATTGGACATGCCGTCTTTTTTGGCGCTCATCGTTGCCCCGTCGGCATAAGAAAACATCTCGCGGGAAATTTCAAGAATTGATTTACTTTCGTATCCCGGCTCGCGCTGCTTGATGAAATAAGCATTTTCGGCAAAACGGCAGCAATCCAAATACAGCGGTATGCCGTATTTCTTCAATAATTCTTTGGTCTCGCGTATATTCTGCATGGAAACAGGCTGCCCGCCGCCGCTGTTATTGGTAACGGTCAGCATACACAAGGGAATATTCTCATTGCCCTTTGTTTCAATTATCTGCTCCAGCGCTTCTATGTCCATATTGCCTTTGAAGTCAGCTTCAATATCCGGTTTTGTGCCGATGGCAGTAGGAAGGTCAACGGCTTCTGCTTCGTTGTGCTCCACGTTAGCGCGGGTTGTGTCAAAGTGGGTGTTATTCGGTATAGTTAAGCCCTTTTTGCCTACAAGTGAAAATAAAATTCTTTCAGCCGCTCTTCCCTGATGAGTCGGAATAATATGCTTAAAACCAGTTATATTTCTCACCGCATCTTCAAATTTGTAATAACTTCTCGAGCCGGCATAGGCTTCGTCTCCGTCCATGAGCTGCGCCCACTGCTTAGAGCTCATGGCAGTTGTGCCGCTGTCGGTGAGCATATCAATGGTTATCATATCCGAGCGGAGAAAAAACATATTGTAAAATGCCTCTTTAATCAGATTTCTGCGGTTTTCGGGAGTCGTTATGGGAATTTCCTCAACTGTTTTAATCTTAAAAGGTTCAATTAATGTTTTCATCTTCTTAAGCCAATCTTTTAAAATATAAAAATATTACTAAATAATCCTGCAATTTAAGTAAAATACACGGAATAGAAAAGCATGTAAATTGAGGTTTGAAAAATCATCGCACTTACCGTCAATCCCGCAATTTTTCCAGTATCTCCTTAAACTGTTCCATGCAGATATTTATTCTTTCAATATCAAAGCCGTCTAACGATTCGGAAAGGAAATCAGAAAAATTTTTCAATATTGATATGTTATTTTGAGCTGCAAACTTTTTCAATTCATCTGAGAAGTGATTTATCAACTGAATATTGCGGTTAAGATAGGCATTGCTGAATGCTCTGTCAAAATGTCGGTTCAAAGCGTAAACGCTGCCGGCGTTAGTTTCCAGTTCATCAGCAAGGATATCTAAGTCAATACTGCAAATCTCCTCTTTTGTTTTATTCTCTTTGGCAGTCTTCAGGGTAAAATAAAATGTGCTTCCTTTTCCATATTCGCTTTCCACCCAAATCCTGCCGCCGTTTTTTTCCACGAACTCTTTGCATAATATTAATCCGAGACCTGTGCCTTTTTCATTCTTAGTGCCCTTAGTCGAAAAACTCTGATCTATTTGAAAAATCTTATCAAGATGCTCGGGCATTATGCCGACACCGGAATCTGAAACGGCAACAGTTATTATTGAATCCTCCTCAATACTGCTGATAATGACCCTGCCGCCTTCCGATGTAAATTTCACGGCGTTTGAAAGCAGATTTCTTACGACGGTATTTATCATATCGAAATCAAAAACAGCGTAAGTGCTTGATTGAATCTTGTTTTCAAGAGTGATACCTTTTGCTTCGGCTGAATTTTTAAACAGGTAAACATTGTTGACCGCTATCTCATACAAATCGTTTTCTTCCGGATTGAAGCTGATAGTGCCTATTTGTGTGCGCGACCATTCCAGCAGGTTTTCCAGCAGTTTATAAGAATGATTCGATGCATCGCGGATATTTCTCAGCTCTTTCAATACGCTCTCGGATGAAAGTCGGTCGAAATTATCCACGATAAACTTGCTCATTGTCAGAAGAGTGTTGAAAGGATTTTTAAGATCATGAGCTATTATTGAAAAAAATTTATCTTTAGTTGCGTTTGATTCTCTCAGTTTTTTCTCAGACTTTTTGAGTTTTTCCTCAGCTTCTTTTTGCTCGGTAATGTCCTGCTTGACCGCAACGTAATTAATAATTTTTTCGTTTTCGTCTTTTATCGGCGCAATGATAGCCCTCTCCCAAAAAAAGCTGCCGTCTTTTCGTCTGTTGTAAAAATCACCCTGCCATATTTCTCCGCTGCTTATAGTTTGCCATAAATTTCTGTAATAGTCCTGCGTATGTTTGCCGGATTTTAAAACTCTCGGGTTTTTGTTCACAGCCTCTTCAAACGAATACCCTGTAATCTCAGAGAATCTTGGATTAACATATTCTATCGTGCCTTTTCTGTCGGTAATAACAATAGCCGCCGGGCTTTGTGTAACTGCCGTTGAAAGCTTCCTGATTTCGTCTTCGGCTTTTTTTCTGTCGTCAATGTCGGCGGCTGTTCCTATATAACCGGTGACTCTGTTTTGTTCGTCCCGTATAGCGGCAGTGGCAAGTCTTACCCAGAAAGGTCCTCTTGACTTTGAAAAATATTCTTTTTCAAGCACATAAGAATCTATCTCACCTCTTCTCAACTGCTCTAATAGCATTTCTTCCTTCTCAATGTGGCGGGAAGAAGTAAAATCGGAAAATTTCATAGTTAACAGTTCCTGCCTGCTGAATCCAATCATTTTGCAGAATGCAGGGTTGACATCAGTAACTCTTCCTTCAAGATCGACGGTTGCAATGCCGAATACGGCGTTTTCAAAAATTGCTCTAAATCTCTTTTCGCTTTCGGCAAGAGCCTTTTCGGCTTCAACTCTGCCGGTAACATCACGCTGTATTCCGAAATGTCCGGTTATTCTTCCTTTTTCATCATAAAAACATGTGTAAACGCCTTCTACCCACAAAGGTTTACCTTCTGCGGTTCTCTCCTTTGTCTGGTAAGATGAGACACCTTTATCAAAAAAGTCCCACCATACTTTTTTTCCGCCTTCAATATCATGGCTGAAGAAATCCGAAGGTGTCATGCCTATAATATCTTTTTCATCATAGCCGTATTGATCCAAAAACGCCTTATTCACTCTTGTTACACGTTGATGAGTAAAGACATAATCAAGCGTTTTTTCTTTGTCTGTATTATCATTCCATTCAACAGGTTTGTCGAGCATCATAAAGAAAAATCCGTCGAGTGACTTTTCGAAAAACAGGTTAAGTCTCTCTTCACTTTCTTTCAATGCTTTCAAGCTGTTTATTCTTTCTATTTCTGCGGCTGTTCTGGATGCAAATATTTCGAGTATGTTTTTAGCGAAATCCACTTCCTTAATTGGATTTTTATAAAGCGCAACTATAATGCCTATAGTCTCGGCTTTTGTATTAAAAAGAGGGATACCTATATAACCTTCAACATTCATCTCCTGCAGAAGAATATCATCGGGAAAAAGTTCCTGAATATTTTCCGAAAAAGCACATGCGTTATGGTTTAAGACCTGATTGCAGGGTGTGTTTTCCAAATCATACACAATATTATTTCTGATGCTGCCTCTCTCTGACAAAGCAAGTGTTTTTATTGCATTCTTACTTTCATCAGTAAAAGAGCCTGCGAAAGCAAAATCTGCATTTAGAATATCGGAAGTGGCAAGCACAATTTTCGACAGGAAATCTTCTTCAAATGAATAAGAAAGTGTATGCTGAATATCCTGAAGAACTTTGTTGGTTTTCGATAATTCCTCCATTGCAGCCACCGTATCCTGCACATCGCGGGTTGAGGTCATAAGATACTTGACTTTTCCCCGCTCGTCGTATATTGTATCGGAAATAGTCTCAAACCATCTGTAATCACCGTTCTTTAGCTTTTTGCGGACTTTTATTTTAACAATTTCCCCCTTGAGAGCTTTTTCTAACTCTGACGGGTAAATCTTCTTCAAATCGTCGGGATGCACTAATGAAAAAGGACTTTTACCTATCAATTCCTCAGGTTTATATCCCAATATTCTTTCCGATGAAGGAGAGACCTGCAGATAATCTCCTTCAGGATTGTGCAGACCTATAAGGTCATTGATGTTTTCATATAAAAATCTGTATTTTTCTTCGCTTTCTTTCAATGCCCTCAAAGCTTTTTTTCTGTCCGTTATGTCCTGAAAAGTACCGTATATGGTCGTAATTTCATTATTTTTATTTGTTTTAACGTTGCCTGCCGCTCTTACATACTTCTTTTTATTTCCGGCTGTAATAAGCACAAGCTCCATATCCAGCGTTTTTCCTGATTTCTCTGCTTCATAGAGCGCTTCACGTATCTTTATTTGGGACTCCTCATCATAAAAATCCACTGTTTTTTCAACTGTGGGTTCAAATTTTTCATCTGCTTCGTGGATTCTGTAAACTTCTCTTGTCCATGATAATTTATTGGTTTTCAGGTCAATGCTCCACCCCCCGATTTTAGCAAGTCTGCCGGTTTCGTTTAAAAGCAGTTCGCTTTCCATAAGCTCATTTACGGCAAGTTTCAGTTTGTCGATATCTACGTGTATTCCCACGGCTCTTCCCGGCTTCCCGTCAGAATCAAAATCAAAAAATTTCCCTATGCCTGAAATCCATTTATAATTGCCGTCTTTACATCTTAGGCGGAATTCTTCTTTGTAAGCTTCTGCGTTCTCAAAATGCTTCATAACTAAAGGCATCACGTTCTCCCTGTCTTCGGGATGCAGCAAACTTCCCCATGTTTCTATCTTCATAGGCAGTTCGCCGGGTTCGTAACCGAGCATAGTATAATATCTGTCGCTGAAAAAGAGTTTATCTTCTTTCAGATTCCAATCCCAATATCCCTGACCGCCGGCTTCCATGGCAAGCTCGAGCCTTTCACGGCTTCGCCTCAGGTCGCTTTCAACTTTTTTTCTTTCAGTAACATCCCTGAAAATACCGAGCTGATACAGCCCGCCTTGTATAGTTAAAACTGATGAGCTGAGATCAACATATATGATACTACCGTCTTTTTTCAGGACGGGTATGTTTTCTAAAAATCTAAGGCCTTTGTTAACGCCGTTTTCAAATGCTTTTTTAAGATGAGGAAGACTTTCTTCGGGGTGGATACCGGCAATAGTCATATTCATAACTTCTTCATGCGTGTAGCCAAGCATTTCACATATAACTTTATTAGCCATTGAAAACTTCATGCTTTCGGCATCTGCCAGCAGCATACCGTCGCTGGCTCCGTCGAAAATGCCACGGAAAAGCTCTTCACTTTCCTTAAGTGCAATTTCGCTGTTTTTCTTTTCCGTAATATCTGAGGAAGTAAATGAAACTCCAAATATTTCCCCGTCATCATTTCGTGCAGGCTGATATTTAACATGGAACCAATACACAGCGCCGGTGGTAAATTTTATCTCAATATCTTTCTCAATGTTTTCACCGATGAGAGCTTTTTGAAAATTCTCTTTAAATGATTCGATATTAGCAGGGTTGGAATAATCGATGATACTGTCGCCTTTTTTTATTTCCCTGCCCCAAATGTTCCTTACATTCTCCAGGGAAACTTTATTGAATGCCAGTATCCTATAGTCTTTATCCAGAAGAAAATGGGAATCAGTCGAACTGTCGAAAAATGCCTGAAGTGTACTGCGGCTTTCTGCTATTTGTTTCTGTGCTTCCTTAATTTCGGTAATGTCCTTTATAATTGAAAGCATTGCAGTTCTTTTACCGTCCGATTTGATAAACTCCACCCGCGATTCTACTATGCGCTTCTCTCCGTCCTTTCTTATAATTTCTATTTCAAAAGACTCGGGTATATTGCTGCTTTTGAATAGTTCTTTGTATTGCTGCATGGCTGTTTCACGGTAATCCTCCGGAAAAATAATGGAAAATTCCTTGTTTAAAAGCTCCTCTCTGTCAAATCCGTATATCTCGCAGTATTTATTGTTTACATTGCGGACAATACCGTTTTCATCCGAAAGCACCATCCCTTCTATTGAGGAATTCCAAATATTTGGTAAAATACAGCTTGCACCGCTTAGATATTGATACTCCCGCCTGCATCTTGCTTTGTATTCGCTTAGTTCCAGCTCCAGCTCTTCAATTTTTTTGTTCAGTTTTTCCTTAGTATCCATTTTGGAAAATATCAAAATTTAATATCAAAATAACATTTTTCTCTCTAAGTAATTTATATACAAAATTTTTAGTTTAAAAATTTTTCAGCTTTTTTATCTATATTCTTTAAGATCCATTTCTCTTATCCTCCTGCTGCATCATTCAACTTTCAGATGGACTCCACTTTGAAAGTGGAGTCCATCTACAGAAATTTGTCATTCCGCACTTGATGCGGAATCTCACGTATGAATATCCCCTCTTGAGAGGGAAAAAGGGCGTTTTCCACATAGCGTGAGATTCTGAAACAAGTTCAGAATGACATCCTTGACTTCTATTTCAGTAATAATAATGACCTTATATAAAAATCAAGCTTTAACAGGTAAAGTGAAGAAAAAAGTGCTTCCTTTTCCGGGAACGCTTTCAGCCCATATCCTGCCGCCGTGCCTTTCAATGAATTCCTTGCAGAGCAGAAGCCCCAAGCCTGTCCCCTTTTCGCCGTTTGTTCCGGATTTATTCATCCGTTTTTCATAAGAAAACAGCATTTTAAGAGACTTTTTATCCATACCTGCTCCTGAATCGCTTATTTTAACTGTAACGTAACCGTCATCCTGAAAACAGGAAATATTAATATTGCTGTTTTCATAAGAAAACTTTATGGCATTGTCTAAAAGATTCCTTAAAACACTCATTATCATGTTTCTGTCGCAATGCACATAACTCCCTTTATTACATTCGCTTATAATTTTAACGGATTTATTTTCCGCAGTTTTGCCCAGCAGATATGCATTGTCGGTTATCATTTCAAAAAGGTCATTTTTTTCGGGATTGAAAGGTATGCTCCCTGACTGGGTGCGTGACCATACCAGCAGTTCAGTCAGCAGTTTGTAAACTGAGTTTGCCGAATTATGAATAGTTAAAGATAAATCTCTCAGCTCCTGAATTGAAAGACTTTCCCATTCTTTGGTAAGCATTTCCGAGAGGCCTACAAAACCGGATATGGGGGATTTCAGGTCATGAGAAATAATAGAAAAGAATTTATCCTTGGAAGCAAGAGACTCTGCAAGCAGTTTTTCGTTGTGCTTTAAAGTATCTTCCATTATTTTTCTGTCGATAACGATACCTGCCTGCTTTACAAAAGTTTCAATATATTCAGGATCTGTTATTTGCCTGTTATCCAGTTTGAAAAAGTGTACAAAACCCAAAAGCCTTCCGTCCTTGTTTATTCCGATAGTATAAATGCGTTTGATACCGAGCAGTTTCTGTATGCTCTTGGCTGCAAATTCAGGAAATTCACCGGCAGAAAACTCTGCAAGACCGCCTTCAAATTCGGTTAGGCTGCCGCTTTTAAATAAGCTTACGTGATAAGGAAGCAGTTTGTATTTCCTGCCGACGGGATTGAAACCTGTTATTTCGATAGCTCTTTTCAAAAAACTGCTTTTAATGCCTTTTACATTAACAAATTCGGACAAAGAGTTCTCTTCGTCGGCGCTTACAAATAAAACAAGAGAGTCGGGATAGAGTCTGTGCAGATTCTCTGTTATGTAATCATAAATACTGTTCAAATCCGGCAGGGAGAGCATTTTCGTACCGGATTCGCTGAGCATACGGAATTTCTCTGCGTTGTCTTTCAGAATTTTTTCAATATTTTTTCTGTCGGTAATGTCTTTTGTAAATTCCGAATATCCGATGATTTCCTTTTCCACCGTGATAGGATTAAAAGCAATTTCGTAATATCTTGTTTCACCGCCAGAGAAAGTCCATGAGAATTCCTCTTTATAGGGACTGCCTGACAAAACCGAATCTACGATTTGTTTCCATTTTTGATACCTTTCCTTTTCGAGCAGTTCCAAAGTGTTCATTCCTATATAGGCATGCTTATCAAAAATTTTTTCTGCAATCTGAGAAAATGCAGTGTTAAAAAACAGTAGTTTATGATCTCTGTCTCGCAGGCATACTATATCTTTTGTATTCTCCAGTATTGCAAGAAGGTTGGCATGCTGTTTTTTCAGTTCGCGCTCCATTTTTTTACGGATAGTTATATCGTTAAGCACTGCCAGAGAATACCTGAAAGTGCCATACTCGTCATTAATGGTAACAGCGGACATCAAAACATTTATTATCTCTCCGGATTTAGCAATAAACTCATATTCGGCATTTTCAAGATAACCTTTCATAAAAAATTCGGGCAGATAAATTTCCCTTGCTTTCACTTTTGAATCTTCCGTCAAAAAATCCACGGAAGGTCTGCCGAGCACTTCATCCCTTTCGTAACCCATTCTTTTCAGCCAGTAATCGCTGATGTAAAGCAGTCTTCCTTCCGGGTCTATAGAGTGCATCATGGCAGGAGTCTGATTGTAGTAACTGCGGAAATTTCTTTCGCTGGCAATAAGAGAATGTTCCACTTTCTTTCTGTCAGTAATATTCAGCGCAAGAACTGTTGCGCCATGTGAAATGCCTTCTTCATCAAGCACCGGACCGAACCTGTACTCAGTCCATGTTTCTTCTTTGGCATATTTCCTTTGCCTTTCCAGAATATATTTTTCGCCCTTAACGGCACGGTCATAGTATTCTTTCCATTCATCATATTCTTCCCCGCCAACTAAATTAAGAATATTGTCGCCGGACTTAATCTCTTTTCCGAAAGCAGTCCGCATTTCATTTAAAAAGATAGAATTTGCAAACACGAGCTTGTAATTTCTGTCAATCACCCATAAACTCTCAAAAGCATTTTCAAATATTGCGTTAAGCAGGTAGTTGTTTTTCCGAAGTGTCTCTTCTATATTCTTTCTATCGGTTATATCAAAACTTATGGAGCCGAGCAGTATTTCACTGCCTGCCGTTTCAATAGGAAATTTAATCATCAGCCAGTGGCTGGGGCCTTGCGGTCCGGGAAATGTACTTTCTGATGTTAAAACAGACTTCTCTGCTATTACTTTTTGATTTTCCTCCCTATACTGCTCTTTAAGATCTTCGGGCATATCATCTTCCAGTTGAACACTGCCGATAAGATCATCAGGCTCAGCTCCTGCCATTGATGCGTAAAGCTTATTGCAGTATAAAAGTTTCTGCTCTTTGTTTTTAATAAAAGCCGCACCGGGAAAATGTTCGGTAAATGCTTTAAAACGTTCTTCGCTTTCTATAAGGGCATCCTGCGATAGTTTCCAAGAACGAATATCCCTGAATATACCGTATATAAAAGCATTACCATCTATCTTGGCAATACTTGTGCTAATTTCTACGGGTATTCTTTTTTTATCTTTAGTATAGAGATGAAAATCATAATATTGAGGCTGTTTTATATCATCACGAGAAAATTCGTCAAATGCTTTTTTTGCTGCATCATGCTCTTCCGGGGGATGAAGTTCCGTCTGATGCCTGCCTATAAGTTCCTCAATTGAGTAACCGCTCAATGTGCAGGCTTTTTGGTTAACTTCGGCTATAATACCCGTAGATGCATTAGCTATGAATATAGCGTCATTTGCATTATCGAAAAGAATACGGTGTTTTTGCTCGGCTTCATCAAGAAGTTTTCTGAGATTACAGCTTTTAAGAATCTCTTCATTGAGTTCCCTGTTTTCCCGTTCAAGTTCTTTTACTCTTTTTTCCGACTCTTCCTTAGTCATTTACTTTATTATTTACATGTAAAAAAACTATTTAAATATATTAAATTCAAATATTCAACTTTCTGAGTTTATGTATCATTGAATCAGAATGTTTAATAAAAATATA